>JBCBMN010000090.1:0-12585 GCA_039822745.1 Pseudomonadota bacterium
CGTTTCGGTGCTGGGTCTGGAGGCGACGCCGGAAAACCTCGCCGAATATGTCGCGAGCTATACGGGCGAGGCGGTGAGTGATCCGGCGCTGGTTGGACTGATTGAAAGCGCGGTGAACTACAATCGCGATTTCGTTGCGCCTACCTTGGCCAAGCGTGCACCTGTGGGCGGGGAAGTCGAAGCGCTCAAAGAGCTCGATGCGAAGCTGGCCGAAGCGGCAGCGGACACCAGCGCGGAAGACTTGCAGACGATGGTCTATGAGATCGGCAAGGTCGAGGCCTATGGCTTTGCGAGCCTGCGCGACTGGTTCCGCGCGCTTTACGAAACGCTGCTGGGAAGCGAGCAAGGTCCGCGCATGGGCAGCTTTATCAAGCTGTATGGCGTTGAGCCGACGCGCAAGTTGATCGCGGAGGCTTTGGCTCGCTAGGCTCGCTGACGCTCGCGCCGCAGCCATCCGCTCCCTCCGCCCAAGGCTCGCGCGGATGCGCGGGTCGCCCGAAACAACGAAGAGCTTTCCTACAGTACCGCCGCTGCGTTAACGCCAGCGCCGCGTCCGGTACCACTTGGTGATCACATACTTGCTCCCTTTCGTCACCGGGGTGCCGGCATGCATCGTGTCTTCATTGGGTGAGCCGTCCTCAAGCGCGTTGTTCCAGATCATCAGGACGCCGGGCTTGGGCACGATCTTGATGCCGACCTTGGTGAAGTGGGTCTCACCCCCTTCTTCGACATTGTTGAGGAAGGCCATTGTCGTCCAGGAGCGCTGGCCGCCGCGTTTGCGTTCCCCCTCCCAGTATTTCTCGGAGGTGTAGAACCAGTCATTGTGCGGCTTGAACTGCTGGCCGGGGAGATAGCGCTGGGCCTGAATGGCCTCGCCGATCACCGGATTGACGCCCAGCAGATCATCAATGCGGCGAGAGATGCCTTTGACGAAGCTGTCAGTGGGGTCGAGATCGCCGGAATAGGAGGTGCGAAAACCGCTGTCATAACCGATTTCATGCAGCGAAGACGGGCGCGCGATCAGGTCTGTCATCACGCACAGCCTGTGGCATTCCTCTGGGCTTAGAAAGTCGCCAACCGCGAAGATTTCGGCCTTTTCGGTATCGACTTTGTACACGCCGGGATCAGCGGCCAGCCGCTCGCGCACGGATTTGCCCATTCGCTTAAGGGCATCGGCATCGGGAATATTCTTGGTTGCCATAATGCTCTGACTAGCAAGCGTATCGGGCAGGACAAGAGGGAGCGCAAACAAAGCCCCCGCCTGACCAATGGCCGGGCGGGGGCGCTGGACCGGAGCTCTTCGGGGTTACCAGAAGAAATCGTGGATCACGTCAACGACTTCGCCAGTATAAATGTCGACCATCAGGACGTCATCGTAATAGCGAACCCACTGATAGGGCCCATGGACCGGAGGCAGTCGGTATGCCCAAGGGTCGTTGATGAAGTAGCGCGGCTGGAAGAACAGCGTGTCGAGGAAGAAGCCGATCCGCACGCGGTTGTAGTAGTGGCCGCGATAGGGTGCGTAATACCGGCCGAGCCTGTAGATATTGCGGTTCACCCGGCGGAAGTTGCGCCAGTGATAACGCTGATTGGCGCGCCACTGACGGTTCCAGCGACGGTAATTGCCGTTCTTGTAGGCGCGGTGGCCATTACGATAACCGCGTCTTGGGTGAGTAACCCGAGCGGTGGTGCGGGCGATCTGGCGCGTAATGGCCCGATCCCGGCGCCTATCGACACGGTTGTCGACCCGGTTGTCGACCCGGTTCCGGCGGCCAGTTCGATTGTTGAAGCCGCGCCGGTCGGAACGGGCATCGGTCCTACGGTCGACCCGGTTGGCACGGTTGCCACCGCGACGGTCGACCCGGTTGGCGCGATTGTCGCTGCGCCGGTCGACCCGGTTTGCCGCCTGATCACGGCCCCGACGGTCGAGCCGGTTGGCCCGATTGTCGCCGCGGCGTTCAACGCGGTTCGCACGGTTGTCACTGCGCCGATCAACCCGATTGGCACGGTTGTCACCGCGGCGTTCGACACGGTTTGCGCTAGTGCTTCCGCGGCGTTCCATGCGGTTACTGCGTTTGACTTCGCTGCGGACCGCATGCACTGCCCGCGCATCGCGGTTGCCGCGATTGTTGCGGCGGACATTCTGGCGGTTGCTGCGATTGTTAGAGCGAGCGCGCTGACGGTTGCCGCGATTGTTTGACCGCGCGTTCTGGCGGCCCGCGCGCCGGTCGCGGCGCGGTTGCTCTGCGGTGTTGCTTGCGCTGCTTTCGCTCGCTGAGCTCGCGCTCGTCGCCGCCTCGGCGGGAGCGGGTGAAGAAATTGCTAGGGCGAGCGCGGTGGCGAGAGCCGAAAGCGCACTGCCCCTGAGTAACAGGGTCAAGTACATGATTGCCTCCAGTGTTGCCGCTCCACCACTTGCGGCTTGGTTGATACCCTCTGTTACACAACTGCAACTGTCGCCAAACTTAACCGATCGGTCAGGTGTTCGTTAATCTGTGGATTATTTTTCCTGAACGAGCATTTTTCGTCAAGTGGAGGTCCGCCTTGCCTTTTTCGCAGATGCGCCCACATCGCTGAGCATGTTTGATGAGCTTGATGAGGTTCACACGGACCTGACCAATCGCCTTATCCGGGCCGCGCGCGACCGCAAGTCGCCTATGCATGTCCCCGCCGTCGTCACCAGCGACATTGATGCACGCGGCATGGTCTTGCGCGAATTTGACAGCGAGGCCTTTACCTTGCGCTTTCACACCGACACGCGCGCGCCCAAAGTGGCCGCAATCGAAGCCGATCCGCGCGTGGCGGTGCTGTTCTATGACAAGGGCGCCAAGATCCAGATCAGAGTGCGCGGAACCGCCGAGATATTGCGCGATGCCCCGATCACCAACACGGCATGGGAGAACGGCACCAATTTTGCGCGGCGCTGTTACATGGGAGAGGGGCCGGGTGCCCTGTCCACTGGACCGACCTCAGGCCTGCCGGACGAGCTTGAGGGCGTGGAACCCACGGATGAGCAACTCGTGCCGGCGCGCGAGAATTTTTCGGTCCTGCTAATTACGCTTGCCGAGCTCGATTGGCTTTACCTTGCGCATACCGGCCATGTTCGCGCGCAGTTTGCCACGGACAGCGACGGTGAGTGGCAGGGCCGTTGGGTGTCGCCCTGACCGTTTGCTTCAGGCCACCTTGGGATTGGCCTTGGGCGAGGGCGGTGGCAGAAGCGTCATCTCTTCAACAATGCTCGCCTCGACAATCTGGTCTTCGCCCTGTGCACTGGCAGCGTTGACCGCGTCTTCGGCCCGGGCGCGCCACGCGGCGAGGCTTTCACCCATGCGGCGGCTTGCTACTCCAAAGCTCGCGGTCAGGCGGATATTGTCCGACAGCCCTTTAATCGGCGTGCGGGCAAGTTCGCTGCGCAGGCGTTTGGCGATCAGGCTGGCATCCCTTTCCTCAGCGCCGCGCACAAGGATCGTGAAGCCGTCACCCTCAACATCATTCACAAGGTCACCTGGCGTGCCTTTCTCCGCATCGGCCTTGCGAACCGAGCGCTTCATGATCGCGGCGACTTGCTCAAGCGCGTTTTGCCGGGTCTCCTGCCCCCAGATTTGCTGGACTTCGCGCATGCGATCCAGTTTGGCATGCACCAGCGTATCGGTGCCGCCCAGATCCTGACGCCGATCCTGACGTTCGCTCACATCATTGATTTCACGATTGAACTCTTCGCTGCTCAGCACATTTGCGAGCGAGCTTTGCACCTGCTGCTTGTTACGCGCATTGCTGATCCTGCGCCGCACCGAGTGCACACCGTGCAGCGCGACCGCTCCTGCACCACCAGCGCAGACCATCAGACCTGCCAAAACTGAAACGTCGAGAGTAACCGCCACCCCGGTAAACATGCCTTCTGCCCCTTTGCCTAGCCCATCAAACGCGGCCTTTGTCCAAGGCCGGGATCAAGCGCCGCTCTTGGCGTCGGCTTCCTCGCCTAGGTAGAGTTACGCATTGGTGGTTAACGAGGCGTAAAGGCGGTGAGCGGTTTGCGAGGCGAAGGAGGTAAATTCAGAGTTTCTTGAGCAAGCCCAGCAATTGCTCGCGTTCTGTGCCGGTGAGCGGGCCAAGAACATCGCCCAGAACATCGGTGAGTGAGCCTTTGAGCCCATCCACGAAATCCGCTCCCTTTTCGGTCAATGAAAGCAGCGAGGAGCGCTTGTCGCTTTCATGCGCGCTGCGGTGGAGCAATGCGTGCCGCTCAAGCACGCTGATCGAGCGGCTAAGCTGAGCCTTATCGCGCGCCATGACATCGGCGACGTGCTGCATCGCGACGGGCTGAAGTTCGGCAATGGTAAGCAGGATCATGCCGCCAATCGGACCCACCCGTTCAGGATCGAAGCGCGGCGCACGGCGCTCCAACCCCGCATTCATGCGCCGCATCAGCCGGTCAATCTGATAGGCCAGTTCATAGGGGTCATTCTGTGACATCTATTTAGTTGACTCTATCAACTTGTTTTCTATCCTCTCTATCACCGTCCGCGCCCAAAGGACCAAGGGGGGCGCCGGATGAGTGAGAAGGGGATCTCTCATGTCACAAAGTCAAGCCATTGCGTTGAAGGTTGCCGCGGTTCTGTGGGTAATCTGGGGCATTGTTCACGTTATTGCAGGTGTTATTATTATCGGCGCTGCTGACGCTGCCGCCGCTGTGCAAGCGGTGGCGGACGCCGTCCCGCCGGGCGATCTCGCCTTTGAATCGCACCCTGCGGCCAAGGCGCTTTACGCGCAACATGGCTGGAACCTTGGATGGGTGGGGGCAACGACAATCATCTGCGCGCCGATGATCTGGATGGGCGCAAAATCAAAGAGCTGGCGCACCGCCACCTGGGTGGCCGCGCTGACCGGCGGGCTGGCTGATGTGGGCTATTTCGTGTTCATGGACCTTGGCGGTTATGTGAATTTCATGCCCGGCGGGCTGATGACCTGGGTCTCGGGCAGCGCGATTGTGCTGAGCGGCTGGGTTTGGTTCGCAACGCGCGATTAAGACGGCGCAAAGTTGACAAAGTTGACACCCTGTTTTGCAAAGTGTGACGTTTAACTATCTGAAAAACGTGGAAACGCATCCTCTTTCAAAGTTGACACTTTTCCAACATGAATTGCGTTTTGGGCGAATTTTGGCTCGGATATGAGGCAAACGCGCGGAGGCAGGCTGACGATGGGAAAGAGCGAGCGTACAGTCTAGCGCGGCGTGGGGGTGTAGGAAAACGGATTGGCTTGCGGTGCCGGTGCGGTGGATAAGGCGTTCTCGCCGCCCGTTTGATCTAGCTGTCTTTGCGCGCGTTCTCGGCGACTTTCTGAAACATGGCGAGGAGCGTATCGGGATCAGCCCGCCCGATGGCGCCGTCTTCCATTTCGAGTTTGGAAAAGGTCATCGAAGGATTGGTATCCGCCAGCATATCCCAGCCCGGAAACATGCGCTCCTCGATAGTGGCTGACGCTTCGAGCGTGACCTCCACATGCCGATCATCGTCACGGATGCGCTGGTAAAGCGCGTCAATCGCATCCTCCGGCCCTTCAATCAGCTGGATATACATATCGCGCCGACAGATTAGCGCGCCGGTGATCCCGTTCGCCCGATTGTTGCGCCGCGCACTCATGACAATGCCGTCCAGCACCGACTGATCAAACCCAAAGGGCCGCGAACGATAGATAAGCTGTTTGATAGCGGCGCTCCTGCGGGCTGGGAGAGCAAGTGTAGCAGGTGCCGGGTGCGGTGGGGAGGGGGGACGGCCAGCGCTGCTGCCAAATTGGATTCCCGCCCGCGCGAGGATAACGAAAGAGGGGAGTGGGAGCCCGGATCAAGGCCGGGATGACGAGGCAAGGATTTGTCTCGTATTAGTCACGCTGCGCTGTGAAAACCCTCTTCACCTAAAACCGATAAGACGAACACCCTATGCACGGCATCCGCTTTGTATGTTATTCGGGCTAGTACCTTGATTGGTGAACGATTGTGTAGGGCCTCGGTGTAGGGGTTTCCTTTCACATTCACCAATGGATCGGTGATTTTCGCATAATGATACGCTTCGGGGTCTTCGATGAACGCGATCGTCCCTAGGCTTGAGTGGTTTGTGAATCCATCAATGAAGACTTCTATCTCTTTGAGTTCGCTTACCTTAAGGTCCTCTTTCGAACGAATTGCGGCAGCCATAGCGCTGTCAATAACAGTTTCCTCTCCCGTGATCGGGGAAGGGAGACTCAGAGTCTTGCTGCTATCACCCACTGGTCTGGCAACTTTCGCGGCGTTCGGCTTAACCGAGTCGACCAATTCCAGAATGAACTCCCGCTCATTCTGCCGATCTTTATGAATGTCTGATGAGAGCCTTTCCACCACTTGAGTGAGGCGCTCAATATGCGGCTCGGCTTCTTCTTTTCTGCCACCGTGCCATTTGAAAACCGCACTCAACCAGTCCCAAATCAAGTCTGGCGCCTTGCTTTTCAGCAGATCTAAAAGAAATGGAAACGCCGGCTGCAACGCTTGATGTGCTGACAACAGAGTGCCCACAATCTCGACAGAGCCCTCGCGAGGTGGTTCGGCTACTATGGTTAGGTCGATTCTCTCGCGACCTTTAGGAAACCGGAACTCGGTCAGGCCGATAATCCCAGTTGAGATAAGATGGTCCAAGCCGACAAGTGCATAGCCGAAGCGGCGCAAGTCCAGTTGATGCTGGTCAGCGATAAAACCTCGGTATGATAACAAGAAACCCGACATCAATTTGATACCCCGTCGTTACTATTCGAAGGAATATCAACATTGTCAGTGTGTCAAGTAATGCTGTGGAAACTAACGCGTCAGCTTCTTATAAGCCAACCGCGTAGGCCGATCAGCCGCATCACCAAGCCTACGCCGCTTGTCTTCTTCATACGCCTCAAAATTCCCTTCAAACCACTCAACGTGTGAGTTGCCCTCAAACGCCAGAATGTGCGTGGCGAGGCGGTCGAGGAAGAAGCGGTCGTGCGAGATGACCACGGCGCAGCCGGCGAAGTTCTCGATCGCGTCTTCGAGCGCGCCCAAAGTCTCGACGTCGAGGTCGTTGGTCGGCTCGTCCAGCAGGAGGACATTGCCGCCTTGTTTCAGCATCTTGGCCATGTGCACGCGGTTGCGCTCACCGCCTGACAGCTTGCCGACATTCTTCTGCTGGTCCGCGCCCTTGAAGTTGAACGCGCCCACATAAGCGCGGGTCGAGGTGTCGTGGCCGTTGACAGTCATGTAATCGAGCCCGTCGGAGATTTCCTGCCAGACATTGTTGGTCGGCGTCAGGTCGTCGCGCGATTGATCGACGTAGCCAAGGTGCACGGTGTCACCGATCTCGATCGAGCCGGTATCAGGAGTTTCCTGTCCGGTGATCATTTTGAACAGGGTCGATTTGCCTGCGCCATTGGGGCCGATCACGCCGACAATACCGCCCGGCGGCAGCATGAAGGAGAGGTCTTCGAACAGCAGTTTATCACCATAGGCTTTGGAAATACCCTTGGCCTCGATGACCTTGCCGCCGAGGCGTTCGGGCACCTGAATGACGATCTGCGCCTTGCCCGGTGCGCGTCCTGCCTGAGCATCCTGCAATTCTTCGAATTTGCGCACGCGCGCCTTGGACTTGGTCTGGCGCGCGGATGGGGTCTGGCGGATCCACTCCAACTCGCGGGCGAGGGCCTTTTGCTTGCCGGATTCCTCGCGGCTTTCCTGTTCGAGACGCTTGGCCTTCTTTTCCAGATAGGTCGAGTAATTGCCTTCGTAAGGATAGTAGGTGCCGCGATCGAGTTCGAGGATCCATTCGACCACGTTATCAAGGAAGTAGCGATCGTGGGTGATCATCAGGACGGCGCCGGCATATTCCTTCAGGTGGTTTTCCAGCCAGGTGACGCTTTCGGCATCGAGGTGGTTGGTCGGCTCGTCCAGCAGCAGGATCGATGGCTTCTGGATCAGCAGCCGGGTGAGCGCAACGCGGCGCTTTTCCCCGCCTGAAAGGTTTTCAACCGAGGCATCGGACGGCGGGCAGCGCAGGGCTTCCATTGCGATTTCAAGCTGGTTGTCGAGCGTCCAGCCATCGACCGCGTCAATCTTGGTCTGAAGCTCGGCCATCTGGTCACCCAAAGCTTCAAAATCGGCGTCCGGTTCAGCCATCTGTGCGGAGACAGCGTTGAATTCTTCCACCAGATCAGCGGTTTCGCGCGCGCCATCCTTGACGTTTTCGAGCACGGTCTTGCTCTCGTCCAGCTGCGGTTCCTGCGGCAGATAGCCCACAGTGATGTTCTCGCCCGCCCAGGCTTCACCCGAGATATCGGTGTCGATCCCGGCCATGATCTTCATCAGCGTCGATTTGCCCGCGCCATTGGGGCCGACAATGCCGATTTTCGCGCCTTGGTAGAATTGCAGGTTGATGTTCGAGAGCACGGGCTTTTGAGCGCCGGGGAAGCTCTTGGTCATGCCCTTCATCACATAGGCGTATTGCGCGGCCATTGGCTTTGGTGTCCTTGACTTGGTAAAACGGGAATTGGCGTTCGCTGTTTTGAGAGCGTTTCGAGGGTCCAGATAGGCGTCAAGGCAGGACGGGGCAAGGAGGCTTTGCCCAATGAGCCAAGTGCGTTTGCAGTAAGAATAAGTCTGGTTCTTTCGGCGATTCCTAAAGGCCGTCTTAACCTTATTGACCTAATCGGTCTGAAAGGGAGCGCACCGGGTCGATGCAAACGCAAATTCTTGGACTTTTAACGCCGTTGATGGCGCTGGGATTTGCCGCGACATTTGCGATGCTCTGGCGCGTTGGGCGCTTGCAGCGACACGTCCTTGGTTTTGCGATTTCTTACGTCCTGTTCGCCATCGGTTTTCTGGCGACCCATCTGCTTCCCTCCGACGCATTCTACACCTTCCATACGACGCAGGCACTCTACGGTGCCGGGATGACTCTGTTCATCGCCTCACTCTGCGACAGGGTTGGGCAACGCCTCCATCTGGTGAGCTTTGCTGTGATCTATGTGATCAGCGCATTGGTGCTGGCCCTGGCAATCAGCCTGACTGCAGATGTCGGACCCCGGCTGATCATTGTCAATAACGGCTATGGCGCGATGTCGACGATCGGTGTGGCGACCCTGTTGCTGGCGCGCCGCCGCAATCTGCTTGATGTGGCAATCATGTCGGTTTTGGCGTTTCAGGCGGTCGACTTCTTTGTGCGACCTAACCTGACATTGCTGTTTGAGCGGACGATCCCGGCGGACGTGTACCGGGAATCGATCTATTACTCGCTCATTGGACTGGTTCTGGGCGTGAAATCGGTGGCAACCGCAATGCTCTTGATCGGCGCGAGTATCGTCGAATGGACTACCAATGTGCGCGAATCCGGGGAGCGCGATGCGCTGACAGGCCTCAGAAACCGTGGTGCGTTTGAGGATTCCATGGAAGACATGATCCAAAGCGCGCAGAAGGAAGGCAGTCCGCTGTGTCTGGTCGTGGCTGATATCGATCACTTCAAGCAAGTGAATGATATCTGGGGCCACCAGGCCGGAGACGTTGCGATTACGAATTTCGGCCGTCTGATCTCTGACATGATCCGCAATTGCGACATTCCCGGACGGATCGGCGGCGAGGAGTTCTGCATCGCTGTCTGGAACTGCCCGCACGAGCCGGCCGAGCGTTTGGCGGACCGAATTCGCCAGTCTTTTGCGCGACTTCAGCACGATGGCGTCAGTGAAGATGTCCGCCTGACTGCCAGCTTTGGCGTGGCCATGGTGCGCAGCGGCGAGACCTATGAAAGCGCTTTCGAGCGAGCTGACGCCGCGCTTTACCGCGCCAAAGCGAGCGGTCGCAACCGGGTGGTAAATGCCGAACGCAGCCAGACAAGTGACCTGCAAGTGCTGCAATCGACGCAAACAGCGGAATTAAGGCGTGCTGGAGCTGATGTTTGAGGCACTTATTCTTTTAGATTAAGCTTTCAAAATCAATATGAACCCAGCTTGTGTGCGTGCCAAAGTGCACGCACTTGTATCATCTAGCCGCGCGTTTGCAGAGGGTTAACCGCCTTATGCGATTGTAGTCATCACAAGAACTACAGGCGTGCAATGCAAGCTTTGATGCTAACCTTTGTGATCCCGGCTATCGCGATGATTTTCGCGGCGGTCTTTGCTGGCCTGTGGTGGCAGGATCGCGCGCGCCTGCATGTGGCGGCCTATTGTTACAGCTATGCTGCTCTGGGCATCGGGGTTGCCATCAATATCTGGATTTTCGGCAATGTCGGCCCTGCCGGTATTGTTGCCTATCATCTGCTGTCGATGTCCGGCCTGATCGCCCTGCTTTGGGGTACGTCACGCAGGGTCGGACTGAAGACACCCATGTGGGCCTATGTCGGATCTGTGCTGCTCACATCGGGTTTCCTTTGGGCAGCGGCAGCTTTGAACGAACCCGATGCAATGCGACTTGCACAGAACGTCAATTCCAGCATGCTGATGGCATTGGCTGCCCAGAACCTGTGGCATGCGGGATCGCGCAGGCTGGCTGATCGCGCTGTCATATGGGTGCTGGGAACATTCTCACTGTTTGGCTTTATTCGCCCGCTTCTTACGGTGTTTTCCGACCAGCTTTTCGGACCGGGACCGGAGGGAGCTGCGCTGCTATTTGCCGTTCACGTTCTGGTGCTGGCTGTCTTCCTCACGCTTCAGGCAATTTCGCTGATCGCGACGATCCTTGTCGACAAGAGCGAACAGGAACGCGAAGTCGCTGCGCTTGATCCGCTTTCTGGTCTGCCGATGCGGGCCATGTTTGAAGCGGAGGCCCTCGCGATGCAGCTTCGTGCCCGCGAGCACGGCGAATCCTTGAGCCTCGTGATCGCAGACCTTGATCAGTTTAAGCGGATCAATGACACGCTGGGCCATGCTGCTGGCGATCGGGTGATCGCCGCCTTTGGCCAGTTGATCGCGAGCGAAATTCGCCCGCACGATATCTGCGGCAGAATTGGCGGTGAAGAGTTTTGCATCGTCGCCTCAAAATGCGAAGGCAAGCATGCGGAATCGCTGGCAAACCGTATTCGAATGGCGACAAAGCGTATGTCTGTGCCCGGCGTCGGTCCGGAATTGGCGATATCGGCCAGCTTTGGTGTCGCTGAGTGGGACCTGCACGAACCCTATGGCGTGGTGTTCGACCGCGCTGATGCTGCTTTGTACAAAGCCAAGCGTTCGGGCCGTGATTGCGCGCTTCTGGCTCAGAGGAACCTTTCGGGAGGTGGCCCCCAAAGCGACGCTGATGCTCCCACACCCATATCGCAACCGGCATCTGCGGATGACGGTGCGGATGTCGTCCCGCTGGCACAGCGCGCCGCGAACAGTTCAGGCTAGATAGCTCTGGGTTGAGCCGATGACACTTCGTCCGGTCGCCGTCACATTTGTAAACTTGCTGAAAGACGCCGGACAGTTAGCGCTGCCTTAACCCGGTCTGACCTAGTGTTACCCCCGTTAAGGCGGGAATTTTCGGGTGTCTGATCAAGTTTTAGGAATCATCAATCCAGTGATGGCGCTGATCTTCGCGATCGGCGCTGTGCTGCTTTGGCGCCGTGATCCCAGCCAGCGATACATCCTTGGGATGGCGATTGCTCCACTGGCGCTGGCCGTCAGCTTTGCGCTCAATCACTATTTTGTGACCGAAAACGCAATGCTGATCAGGCTCGTCACATCGGTCTTGGCCTTCATCGCTGTCGTGGCTGTGGTGTGGTCAACCTGCAAACGGCTTGAGAAGAAAGTACCGTACAGGATTTGGATCCTCAGCGCCGTGTTGACGATTTTCATGATGGTGCTTTCTAACCCAGAGCGCGATGTCATGCCGTGGGTTTTCCTGGTGAACACCTATTGTGGCTTTGTGTTCTTCTCAGGCGCGCTCTTGTTGAGAGAAGTCAACTCTCCTGAGCCCATGGATCGGGCAACGATCATCGTTTTCTGGCTGATTGCGGGCCAGTTCCTGTACCGACCGATCATCTTCTACCTGATCGGAGGACCGATGGGATCCGATGCCTACCGCGAATCCGCGGGCCACGCCGTCTATACGGTCGTCGGCGCGCTCAGCATGGTGCTGCTTGCCGCGGTGCTGATGGGATCGGCCATGATCGATTGGATGAAGGCGCTCAAAAGAGATGCTCAGACCGATAGCCTAAGCGGCTTGGCCATGCGCGACGCCTTTGTTGAGCAGGCCGGGGCCATGTTCGCGCGCGCGGATAGTAAAAATGTCCCGGTGAGTGTGATTGTCGCTGACATTGATCACTTCAAGAAGGTCAACGATCTTTGGGGTCATCCCGCAGGGGACAAGGCGATTGCGACCTTTGGCGATGTGTTTCTGCGGACTGTGAGAGGAACGGACATCGTCGGGCGGATCGGCGGCGAGGAGTTCTGCGTGCTTGTCTGGAATTGCCCGGAAGAGCCTGCCATGCGCCTTGCCGAGCGGCTGCGCGTGCAGTTTGCGTGTGAAGAGCACGCAGGGCTTGGCTCTGACATTCGCCTGACAGCCAGCTTTGGCGTGACGGCGTGGAGGACGGGCGAGACCTATCATGAGACCTATGAGCGCGCCGATGCGGC
>JBCBMN010000091.1:0-12537 GCA_039822745.1 Pseudomonadota bacterium
CAAATCATTGCTTATGATGCTGTATTGACGCTCAAAACCCTGGATTCGGAATCTTATTCAATAGGCACAAAGCAATGATTTGACATGTCAGAATTCACTTATTTTAAATCGTCAAATAAATAAAAATCGAATTGCCATCGCAATAATTGATCAATTCGTTTGTATTGATGTACAGAATCTGGAATACTCCCGCCAAGTTGTCTTAGGGGGTGGTATGATCGGAAGAATTCGAGAAACAGGTGTATTCGTAGTCTCAGCTGGAGTTTTTGCTCTGTCCGTCGCGTTTGCGGGGGGCTCTGGTTCGGCTTTGGCTGGCACCAGCAGCGCGCCTTCAAAGGCAGAGGCTTCCGGCACTTCCGAACTCATTTATCTTGATCAGGGTGAGAAATGGACCGCGGCCAGCCGGCTCGCCTTCTACTCACAGGATCAAGGCTCTCAGCTGATCCCTTATGCATGGATTGAGGCTCTTACGACCAGCGATGGCGACCCATTTCTGGGCGATCAACTGGCGCGCTATGGCTATCTCCCCAACCCGGACAGCCCGCATGGCCTGCCGGTCGGCTTTACCGTTTCCAACTGGGGCGATGTGCCGCAGGCGGGCATGACCTGCGCTGCCTGTCACACCCGCCAGATCACGGTCGCGGGTAAGGACTACCGCGTCGATGGAGGTCCGGCCATTGTCGACTTCCAACTGCTCCTGAGCGACTTGATCGATGCGGTTGACCGCGTGTTGGAGGACGACAAGCAGTTCCTTGCATTTGCAAAATCGGTTCTGGGTGAGGACGATCCCGATCAGGGCGCGCTCGACAATCTCAAGGATGCGGTTGCGCTGTGGTACCAGCGGGAGAACGCGCTGCGCGAAGGCGCCTATGGCGAACCCGATATGTGGGGGCTGGGCCGTCTCGATGCGGTCAGCATGATCTTCAACCGGCTGGTCGGCCTCGATATCGGGGAAGCGCCCACTTACGTCATCGCCGATAACATCGCGCCTGCCGATGCGCCGGTGCGTTATCCTTTCCTGTGGAATGCATCGATCCAGGACAAGACCCAGTGGCCCGGCTTTGCTGACAATGGCAGCGACACGCTGGCGCTGGCGCGCAATGCGGGCGAGGTGATCGGGGTGTTCGGCACCTTCCACCCCGAAAAGCACAGCTGGCGTCTGAGCGGCATGAGCTTTGCCAATAACTCAGTGAACTATTCCGGGCTGCGCACGCTTGAAAACTTCATCAAGGATATCGGCCCGCCCAAATATCCCTGGCCCGTCGATACGGCTTTGGCCGCGCGCGGGAGCCAATTGTATGAGCGCGATTGCACCGGCTGCCACGGGATCGAAAAAGGCAAGACGCGCTTTCCCTTCGTCCAGACATGGCGCACGCCGATCATGGATGTCGGCACGGACCGGCGCGAATATGCCGTGCTTGATCGGACCGTCGCCGATTCCGGCGTTTTGTCCGGCGCACATTTCCCGTTTGAAACCCCGATCCCGGCAACAGACGCCAAGGCGTTTGACTTGCTTGGCTTTGCGGTTGTCGGAAGTCTGGTTCAGGGCGGGCTCTTCTCCTTCCCGAAGTTTGAGACCCTTGCCGTCTCTGACCCAGCCACCTCGCAAGAGGCGAGCGATACTGCCGCAGACGAGCTCAAAGGGGCCTTTCCAAAGTCCTCCGACAAAGCGAGCAGCAGCGGCTTCTGTAACCCGGCTCCCACCGATCCGAAGGCAGTGTTCTGCTACGAATCGCGCGTGATGGAAGGCATCTGGGCGGCAGGCCCGTACCTCCACAATGGCTCGGTCCCGACGCTGGAGGCATTGCTGAGGCCTTCATCCGAGCGTCCCGAGCGCTTTGCGATGGGATCAGCCTATGACATCAAGGCCCTCGGCATCGCCGCCGAACAACCCGGATCGAGCTATTTCCTGCAGACGACAGGCTGTGATGATCTCGAAAGCGGAAACAGCCGCTGCGGCCACGAAGGTCCGGGCTACGGCACAGACCTTTCAGAGGACGACCGCATGGCATTGCTGGAGTATCTGAAGACGCTTTGATTTTGGTGGTCACATGCAGCGGAGCGTCCTGTGGGGCGCTCCGTCTGTCTTTGGGTGGCTATCAGGAACCCTTAGACGGCAAACGGTGGGAACCCGATCAGTTGCGACGCATTTTAATCGGGTCGATTATTTGGCGAGCATCTGGGCCTTGGTGATCGACGAGCGCGTTTCGACTGCTAAGGACGATTTATGACCCCTAGGGCAAACGGCCTATTCGATAAGGTCTGGCAATTCCTTGCTCTGACTTTGCTTGTTGCATGCACTGGCTGTGGCGGCGGAGGCGATGGTCAGAGCGGCCCCACCGCCGCGCAAGGGAACAGAGCGCCGACCATAATTTCCGCGTCCGAAACCGTGTTCCCGCAGACGACGACTGGTGTTGTCTATACGATTGTCGGATCAGACCCCGACGGCGACGCCCTCACCTACTCGATTGCGGGTGATGATGCCGGGTCATTTATTCTCGACTCGCGCACTGGCGCCCTTACGTTTGTATCAGCACCGGATGTCGATATGCCGGGCAGCGTGGATGGCAATAATTTCTACCTAATTGAAGTGCGGGTTGCGGACACTTCGGGTGCATCGGCAGCTCAGCGGGTAGATATCGAAGTGAGCCGCCACGATCCCCAGGGCCCGACCTTGTTCCGCGACGGCGCAGTGTTTCTTGGCCCCAATACGATTGTCGAAAGCGACCCAAGCGCTTTGACCAACGTCGCCTTCCAATCGACCGAAACACGCAACATTCCTGACAACAGGATCCAGAACGATGTCGACACATTGGTGAACATCTTCACCGCGAGCTATACCGGTGGCAAGCAGGTGACAGTCATGGTGAACGCCGAGATCCTGTTTTCTGAGGCAGAAGATCAGGCCAATCTCTACGCCAGAATTGTGGGGCAATTGGATCCGATCTTGCGGGAGGGGATCGACGTCCTCTGGATTCATTCCGGCAATGCATTCTTCTCTGCAGACGTCGGGGGGGGGATCGTGATCCACACGGGCTATGCCGATCAATTCCTTATTTCCCAAGGAATTCTTGAGGAGGTGATGGCGCACGAATCGGTTCACGCTTCGCTTGATGTTTTGTATCTGCGATCGCAGGACTGGTTCGATGCGCAAAAGGCCGATGTGACGTTCCCAACGGATTATGCCCGCGAATTTGTGGAGACCGAAGACCTTGCGGAATCCTATGGCTTGTACCTGATCGTCAAGAACGCCGACCGCAATCCAACGGGTACAGTCAATACAATACGCGAAGGAATACCCGCGCGGCTCGCCTTCTTCGAGAGCCTGGGCCTCTAGAGCGTCAGGGATTGATCGCGCTGCATTTGTGCAGGCCCTAAAGGAGTTGTCACTGGCTTGGGGCTAGAGGATCGATGATCGCCACGCCAACGCAGAACGCGCGCGCATAGCCGAAGCCGCTGGACCCGCGCGCGATTAACGCCTAACACCACAGCCATCCCCGGGGAGCGAGCTTTTCGCTGAGAGGGACGGGTAAGCGCCGTCCGACCCGTTGAACCTGAACCTGTTAACACAGGCGGAGGGAGTGGGCGGTGCGCTCTTGCAATGATGGCGCCCGAAGTCCGCACTCCGCCTCGTAAGGAGAGACTTCGCATGGCCGACATTAACTCGAAAGTCGAAATCGGCGTCACCACCGGGCCCATTCGCGGCAGCCGCAAGATCCATGTCGGCGCGCGCACCGGCTCGGGCGTGCAGGTCGCGATGCGCGAGATTGACCTGGAGGGCGGAGAGGCTCCGGTGCGGGTCTATGACACCTCCGGCCCCTACACCGATCCCAATGTCGCGATTGATATTCACGCTGGCCTGCCCGCCCACCGCGCCGACTGGATCATGGCGCGCGGCGACGTGGAGGAATACGAGGCGCGCGAAGTAAAGCCTGAGGATAACGGTCAGCTTGGCCCAGACCGCTCAGGCGGCGTCCCGCAATTCCCCGATGTGGTGAAGCGCCCGCTGCGCGCGAAACCCGGCATGAACGTCACGCAGATGCATTACGCGCGCAAAGGCATCATCACGCCGGAAATGGAATATGTCGCCGAACGGGAAAATCTGGGCCGCGAAATCGCTGCTGGCATAGCCCGCGACGGTCAGGATTGGGGCGCGAGCATCCCTGATCTCATCACACCTGAATTTGTCCGCGATGAGGTCGCCCGGGGCCGCGCAATCATCCCGAACAATATCAACCACCCGGAAA
Organism: Pseudomonadota bacterium; assembly: GCA_039822745.1. Classification (GTDB taxonomy): domain Bacteria; phylum Pseudomonadota; class Alphaproteobacteria; order Sphingomonadales; family Sphingomonadaceae; genus Erythrobacter. The sequence goes on from JBCBMN010000091.1 coordinate 4,248, forward strand.
GCGAGCCGATGGCGATCGGGCGCAATTTCCTCGTCAAGATCAACGCCAATATCGGCAATTCCGCCGTCGCCTCAGACGTGGCCACCGAGGTCGACAAGATGGTGTGGGCAACGCGCTGGGGCGCGGACACGATCATGGACCTTTCCACGGGTCGCAACATCCACGACACGCGCGAATGGATCATCCGCAATTCCGCTGTGCCGGTGGGCACGGTGCCGATCTATCAGGCGCTGGAGAAAGTCGGCGGCGTGGCCGAAGACCTCAACTGGGACATCTTCCGCGACACTTTGATCGAGCAGGCCGAGCAAGGCGTCGACTATTTCACGATCCACGCAGGCGTGCGCCTGCCTTACGTCCCGCTCGCCGCCAAGCGCGTGACGGGCATCGTCAGCCGCGGCGGATCAATCATGGCGAAATGGTGCCTCGCGCATCACAAGGAGAGCTTCCTCTACGAACATTTCGACGAGATCACCGAGATCTGCGCCGCCTATGACATCGCCTATTCGCTGGGCGACGGCCTGCGCCCCGGCTCAATCGCCGACGCCAATGACGAAGCGCAATTTGCCGAACTCTACACTTTGGGCGAGCTGACCAAGCGCGCCTGGGCGCAGGATGTGCAGGTGATGATCGAAGGGCCGGGCCACGTGCCCATGCACAAGATCAAGGAGAACATGGAGAAGCAGCTGGAGGCATGCGGCGAGGCGCCTTTCTACACGCTCGGGCCGCTCGTGACCGACATCGCGCCGGGCTATGATCACATCACCAGCGGCATTGGCGCTGCGCAGATCGGTTGGTACGGCACCGCCATGCTCTGCTACGTCACGCCCAAGGAGCATCTGGGCCTGCCCGACCGTGACGATGTGAAAGTGGGTGTGGTGACCTACAAGCTCGCCGCCCACGCAGCCGACTTGGCCAAGGGGCACCCCGCCGCCCAAGTGCGCGATGATGCGCTGTCCAAGGCCCGGTTCGAATTCCGCTGGCGCGACCAGTTCAACCTCAGCCTCGATCCCGACACCGCCGAGCAATATCACGACCAGACGCTGCCCGCCGAGGGCGCCAAGACCGCGCATTTCTGCTCCATGTGCGGGCCGAAATTCTGCTCGATGAAGATCAGCCAAGAGGTGCGCGAGTTTGCGGCGAAGCAGAACTCGGACCCGGACAGCTTCCTCGCCGCTGGCGGAACGGAGGCCGAGGCGGAAGCGGGCATGGAAGAGATGTCGAAGCTCTACGACGAAAAGGGCAAGAAGCTGTATTTGCCGGAGGACGCCGCCGAATGAGGAAGGACAGGGCTAAGAGCAGAGTGCAAGGCGCCTTGCGGGCTGGCCTGATCGCCGCATCCCTTTCATCTGCCCCCGCTTTCGCTGCACCTGCAAGCGCGCAAGAGGCGCCACCCGCGCAATCTGCCTCGGCGCAATACCGCCCGCTCGAAGGGAGCACCACGCCCTATTCCGAAGCGGTGCAGGTGGGTGATGTGCTCTATCTGGCGGGCAAGCTGGGGACGGCAGCCGATGGCAGCGGGCTGGTCCCCGGCGGGATCGAGGCCGAGACGCGCCGCGCGATGGAAAGCATCGGCGAGACGCTGGCGAAATACGACCTCACCCATGACGCGGTGTTCAAATGCACCGTCTTCCTCGCCGACATAGAGGACTTCGCCAAGTTCAATGCAGTCTATCGCACCTTCTTCAAAGAGGGCCGCTATCCCGCCCGCTCAACCGTCGCGGTAAAAGGGCTCGCGCTCGGCGCGGCGATTGAGGTGGAGTGTTTGGCGCACAATCCTCAAGGATGAGGGACCTTGCGCAAGACCTGCGCGCGGTGCTGCAGGCCTTTGACGGGCGCGCGACCACGCTGCTCGGCGAAGCCGAGGCGGCGTTTGGCGAGGAGCCAGCCTATCCGGACACGCTGATAGCCCTTGTGGGCGACCGGCAGCCCATGGTGGGAAGCGGCGCGACGTGGCTGCTCAAGAGCTATTTTGAAAGGGGCGGCGCGCTGTCCACGGAGCAAACGCAGGCGCTGATCAAGGCTCTGCCAAAGGCGGAGGAGACGCACTGGTCCACCCAGCTGCACTTGTGTCAGTCCATCCGCTTTCTCGATTTTACCGCAAACCTGTCCACCGCCCTGGAGGCGTGGCTAACCCCGCTGCTGACCCACAAACGTCCCTTTGTCAGAGCCTGGTCCCTCGACGCGCTGGCGCATCTGGCGAAGGGTCAGGGGCAATATCGCACGAATTTTGAGGTAGCGCTGAAAAGGGCGAGCGAAGACGAGGCCGCGAGCGTGCGGGCAAGGGCTCGTCAAATTCTCGATGGTCATTGATAGTGAAAGGCCATCCAGCCTTGAGAACAATAATTTCCCATCCGCGCAATCCTGTGCTACATCATCCTCGCTGACGTCGGAAATTTGCGACGGAACTTGAAATTTGCGCTCCGCCGTTTGGTGCCCAGCACCCCCGGCGTTAACCGGACGACGACTTCCTTTCATCTGAACGCACTTCACGCACAACCGCTCCGCATGTCGCGGCGCGGCTACACTCACGTTCTTGAAAGGAACGATCTATGGCCAAGACTGGCTCTGTAAAATTCTTCAACACCGATAAGGGCTATGGCTTCATCCAGCCCGACGATGGCTCGAATGACAGCTTCGTCCATATCTCCGCTGTGCAGGCCGCTGGCATGCAGACGCTCGATAAGGAACAGCGGCTCAATTACGACGTCGAAATTGGCCGCAACGGCAAGGAAAGCGCCGTCAACCTCTCGGCTGCTGACTAATAGGTAAATCGGGCCAATAAATCGGGCCTGTAAATCGGGGGCGCGGTCCATGCCGGATCGCGCCCCCTTTGGCCCATTTTACACAGCCGTTCCGCAAAATATCAGAGGAGTGCCACATCATGGCTCAAGCCTACGAATTCTACATTGAGCGCGCCGAGGCCGCGGCTAAGGCCGCTGAGGTCGCCGTGCTCGACAATGTGCGTGAACGCGAATTGCGCTCTGAAAAGACATGGCGCGGACTTGCTGAGCAGGCGCGTCAGGGTGCTGAAGAGCGGCTTAAGGCCGATGCGGCACGCGCCGCCAAACGCGAGGCCGAGGCCGCTGCTGCCGCTCAGGATGCACAGGCGGCTTCGTTATAGCTAAGCTCAGCGTGCATTTCAGATATGCGCGATCCGATTAAAGCACACGATACATAGAGCACGCTGAAACTTTCCTACACGCCCAAAATCTGCATTACCCTTGCAGATGGCTCATCCTCCTGCTCACACGCCCGTCACCCTGACCTCCACGCATGCTCGCCATGATGGCTGGACGCCTGAGCGGCAATCCGTCTTCTTGCGCGCGCTTGCTGCTACGCACTCGGTTGCCGAGGCGGCGAAGGAGGCGGGGATGAGCCGGCAGTCGGCCTATGCCTTGCGCGCGCGGCTTCAGGGGGAGCCGTTTGACCTTGCCTGGCAGGCGGCGCTGCGATGCCGCATCAATGCCCTTGCCGAAGTGGCGCTGGAGCGGGCGATCCACGGGGTTGAGATACAGCATTTCTACAAGGGAGAAGTGGTTGGCACGTCGCGCAAATATGATGAGCGGCTGACCGTCGCGCTGTTGGCGATGCAGGATCGCCTCGCGCCGCCGCCGCTGCCGCCGTCATGGATGACGCATCGGGTTGAGGGCGATTTTGATAGCCTGCTGAGCGTGGTCGAAACGGGCTCGCAGACATGGGAGGAGGAACATTGGCGCCGGGTGGAAGAGGAGCTTGCCCATGGCGATGATCCCGGCGGGCATTGGGGTCTGGAGGAAGAGGCGGACGAGCAGGGGCTGCGGACGCTGCGGGTTTTGATAACGGCGCTGATGAGTGAATTCAGGTTGGAAAAGTGTCAACTTCGCAAATTCGCTCCATCCATCTGGAAATTCTGGAGAAACTGACGAAAACAGGTGCCGGGCCAGTGTCAAGTGTGTCAACTTCGGTCGCCAGGGCGGTGCCAGAACCCACGCACATGCGCGGCTCACACAAATCTGCGCGGCCGGGCATTGCGTAGGAAAGCGGGCGCTGCGGCTGCGTGCGAATTCAGGTCGTAGGTCTGGCTGCGTTGGCGTTCTGGCGCTCGGCCTCAGCCTTGGCCGCGGCGCGATCTTCGAGGATTTCGCGCTCTTCCTCGGTCACCGCCATCGGGATTTGCTGCGTGACGCCATACATGAGCATCGCATCAAGCTTCATCTCGATCTGGAACAGGCGGACATAGCGCGCGCCGGAGATCACCTTGCCGGACTTTTCGAGGTAGCTCGATTTGAGACTGGTTGCCTCGGATTCGATCGCGAGGGAGGTCTGGACCAGTTCCTCTGCGGTTTCGGCATCCATGCCAACCTGGTTTTCAGTCAAGGTCTTCAACATGCCAAGGCGGCGCAGTTGGAGCGCTTTGATCGAGAGGCGATATTGGTCGTAGATTGGCCAGTATTTCGCGGCTTCCTCATCGGAAAAGCGCATCGCGCCGGAGATTTGCGCGCGGCGTTGGGCTTCGCGCTGCTGGAAAGCAACCTCGAACTTGTCCTGTGCGGACTGGGCAGCGGCAGGGGCAAAGGCAGCGGGCGAGGCTGCAAGAATGCCAGCGGCGATGACGGCGGAGAGGAAGGTGCGCATGGGAGAGGGGCCTTTCAGACTAAGCTTGTCCTTGAATTATTGGCATGAATTAAACGGGTGACACTTCGATGGCAAAGACGAAAGGGAAACTGTCCTTGAGTGGATGACTGGTTCTTGGCGGCTGGGGTCACTCAATCCGATTGCGAGCCGATTTTGCTGGAAAATCAGCGCTTCGATGACCACATTGCAACAAGACAGGGTAACGACGAGAGGAGCATCACAAAGATGTCAAACATGCAGGTACAGTTCAACTCGGATAGCTCTGTCATGGGAACCGAGAATGTCGCGGAGCGGATCGAAGCGATGCTGCGCGAAAAGCTGGCGCGGTTTGAGGATCGGCTGACGCGGCTGGAAGTCCATGTCTCAGATGAGAATGCAGCCAAGGGCGGCTCGGATGACAAGACTTGCACGATCGAAGCGCGCCCGCGTGGTGGCAAGCCACTGGGTGTGACGGCGCATGCGAGCAAAGTGGATGACGCCGCGCGCAAGGCCGCGAACACCTTGGCAGAGCGGCTGGGGCGGCACTTTGGCAAAGGCGAGAAGCACAAGCATGAGCCCCGGCCTGACAAGGTGATGTAACCGGATAATTTCGGTGCGCGCTCAGTCGTCCTTATTGCCGAACAGCTGAGCGCGCAGGCTCCGGCCTGATACGCTTACAGTGCCCGGATTGCTCGGCGTGCCGGTGATGACGATCGCAGTCGGCAAAGGTTCGGGCGGGTTGGCAGCGGCCTCGGCAATGCCTTCGGCAAGGGCTGCTTCGAGTTCGGCGAGGCAGCTTTCCTCTTCGGAGACGATCTCGGGGAGGGGCTCTGGAGAAGGCTCGCCATCGGGGGTCTGCTTGCGCGGTTTGCGGACCAAGGTGACGCTGGCTTCGCGGGCAAAATCCTCGCTGACAAAGGCGCAGGCATCGTGGCGCAGCGGGACGAGTTCGATGAACGGAACAGGCTCTGCCGCCGCATCCGCATCGGCATCCGCATCGGCGTCCTCAGGGTGGGCGGTGCCAGGTTCAGAATCGAGGTGGTGAACGCGCCAGACTTCACTGCCGTCCTCAGGACCAAACGTATCGCCATCGGCGATAAGGTCTGTACCAGCGGAGGCGCTCATGGCGCTGAACGAAAGGAGTGTTTGATAGGCGGCAGACCACGGCAGGGCAGTCGCAGGCACACGGATCTCGCGAGCGAGCCAGTGGCGCGCACCGAAGGTTTGAAGGCCGGTCAGGCTGGGCGCTTGATCAGAATCTTCTTCATCGGCGGCTTGCTCGGTAAAGAGCATCGGATGGATCGCAAGCGGGCCCGGAAAACCTGCACTGGCAGCGCTTTCAAAGGTCTCGGGATCGAGCAGTTGGTTCGATTGAATCCAGTGGACCGCGCAAGGCGTAGTGGCATCGCAGGCAATGCGGGTCATGGTTGCGAGCATCTCTAGCCGGTGCGTAAAGGCCTCGGATTGTGCCTTGCTCCCTTCGGAGCCCAATTGCTCGATCAGGGCTGCAATCGGCTGCTGGCCATCGACGACGCCCAAGGGGCCATGCGCCACATCGAGCAGGATGTGATTGGCTGTCAGCTTAACGCGATCGTCCATGTCAGGGCACAGAATGGAAGTGACAGGAGAGGCAAGAGCAGTTTGGAACAGCGAGAGGTCGGGCGGCCCCTCGACATATTCGAAGGTCAACGCCAGGTCTTCGCCGCCGCCAAACAGGCGCACGTAAGCGCCGGGCCTGTGTTCGGAAGTGGTGAATGTCGCGCCGGATTTCATCTCGATGATGCGCTCAAAATCGCGAACGACCGCGTCGAGACCCTCAAATCGGGTTTCGAGCAGGATTACGGCCTGTACGCGATTGGGGTACTTCATTTCGTGATGTCCCAGCTGTGCACGTAAAATGCTAGGAAACACGGGTTATAATGCAGTTAATGGGACTCTGTTTGATCGGGTTATCCTGTCGTTCCGATTTCCCGCAAAATGGCGTCGATCTGCTTCTTGACGCCGAAAAAGCCGGCTTTGGCATGGGGCCAAGTGGCTCTTTCGAGGTCGCTCAGGATTTGGTGCGTGCGGCCTGCTTCGATCAGAGGGGCGATCTGAGGCATCAGGCAATCGCGGGTCCAGCCGGTTGGAAGGTATGGGAGAATGAGTGTGTCGATACCGGCTTTTGCCAGCATCTCGCCCAAATCGTCCTCCGGCGACAGGAAAACAGCGTTGCATCCGAATGCTTCGCAAGCGGCAGTGCCAGCCTGCGACACCGACTGCTCGGCAAAGGTGCGCGCAGCCTCGCCAATTGTGCCGGGAGACCGGGCAGCAGGGCGTGCTGCGGTGATGATCAGGTCGGGGGTGAAAGGCAGGTTGAGCGGAACATGGCTGGCAGCCTCATCATGCAGCAAGAGCGCGCAGGCGCCGTTGATGGTCACCGCTTCAGACGCATTGGGCAGGTCAAGCTTGCGCCGCGTATGCTCGACGGGTTCGGACAGGGCAGGCGCATCCTCGGCAAGCCTTTGCGCCGCGAGCGGACCTTCAGCGTGATCAGCGGTATAGCGCGCGATATTGTCCGGCCGGGCGAGGTAGGTCTTGCCCTTGGTGTGCAGACCGCCAACCCAGCGCCAGCTCAAAGTGTTGGACGCCGCGTCAGCGTCAATCAGGTGGCGCAGGAAGAAATCAGCGCCCAGTTCCCAGTCGAGCTTCAGCGTGAAAATCCAGATGCTCGCAAACCACATGCGCGCATGGTTGTGCAGATATCCGGTTTGCGTCAGTTCGTGCGCCCAATGGTCGAACGCTGCGATCCCGGTGCGGCCTTCCTCCGCCTCTTGGTAAGCCTTGCGCAGACCCGCATTGCCTTCCAGACGTGCCAGAGCGGCGTCGCGGGTTTCGCAATAGCTGCTCCAGATGCTGGGGCGCTGCTCCAGATAGCCTTTGAAATAGACGCGCCAGAACACCTCGGCGATGAACTTCTCGCAGGCCTGAGGGCTGTGCTGAGCCAGAACGGCATTGATGACTTCGTCCTCGCTCAAAAGGCCCACATGCAGCCATGGGGAAAGCTGCGAGACATTGGTGCGCGGTCCGCCAGAAGCGGGCGTTCCATTGTCGTGATTTCGCTGATAAGTGTAGGTGCGACCAGCGCGCGGCAGAAAGTCGGTCAAGCGTTCAAGGCCAGCTTGGCGTGTGGGGGTAAAGAGCATGGCGTACCAATGGGGCAGTGCGCGCGCGGTTCCCTGCCCTCGGTTCGCCCGAAGTTTGGAGCGTTTGTTCGAGATATAGGCAACCGATTGGCACTGGCCTGCGTATTTACACCTGATCCAGCGGCCCAGCGCCTCCGGATTGAAAAACGCTTTCAGGCAAAATCAAGGATCCCCCTATGAACATCTTCAAATTCTCGCTCGTTTCGTCTGTCGCCCTTTCGCTTGCTGCATGTGGTGCTGAGGCCACTGGCGAAACCGCCGCCGACGAAACGGCTGTTGCAGCTGAAGCCACCGCGGCTGGAACCATCGTCGAAGTCGCTCAGGGCGATGAGGCATTTTCGACCCTCGTCGCTGCTGTCACCGCAGCTGAGCTCGGCGGCGTTCTGTCGGGTGAAGGCCCCTTCACGGTTTTTGCACCAACCAATGACGCCTTCGCCAAGCTGCCCGAGGGCACGGTTGAAACGCTCACCACCGACGAAATCGAGACGCTGACTGCAATCCTGCAATATCAC
>JBCBMN010000092.1:0-12431 GCA_039822745.1 Pseudomonadota bacterium
CGGAGACCGCGTGCGCAACGGCGATCTTGCTCCGCAAGCGAGCATTGGCAATGCGAATGTGGCGCAGATCTCCACGCCATCGGGCACAAGCCCTGAGGGCAGCTATTCACTCGAAGTGACACAACTTGCCGAGAGCCAGACGCTTGTCTCGCCAGCCTATAGCAGCGGCGATGATCTAGTGGGTGAAGGCAGTCTGACAATCCGGTTTGGCACTGTGTCGGGATCAAGTTTCACCGAGGATACCGCTCAAACCGCGCTCAATATCGATGTCGCCGCTGACGATACGCTGGCTGATCTCGCCGCCAAGATCACCAGCGAGAGCGAGGGCGCGTTGCAGGCCTATGTGGCGCAAGGGACCAATGGTGCGCAACTTGTGATCAAGGGTGACGAGGGCGCCGTGAACGGTTTTGTCCTTGAACCGACGAGCGCCGCTCCCAGCCCCACGGATGCGCCGGGTGATCTGAGCTATCTCGCTTGGTCGCCTGCCAGTGATGCTGGCGAATTGCGCTCCACCGCTCAGGACGCGCTGTTCCTGTTCGATACGGTTGCGATGAGCTCTGCCAGCAACGACGTCACCGGTCTTCCAGAAGGCTTCACGCTCAATCTCACCGGCACAAACACAGGCGATCCGACCACCATTTCCTTCACGCAGGACACAAGCGCGATCACAGCCGTGATGACGGACACAGTCGCTGCCTTGAACGATGTGGTTGCGCTGTTGAATGGCGGTGAGGACGGGGACACATCGCTGCTGAGCGATCCGGGCGCGCGCCAATTGCGCCGCGACCTGTCCGCTTTGAGCAGCGTTGTCGTGATGCCCAATGCCGAGGAGGGCGCGCCAAACACGCTGGCGGACCTTGGCCTCTCAATCAATCAGGATGGCACGTTCCGGCTTGATAGCGATCGGCTGGAGCAGACCCTCGCTGACAGCCCCGAAGGCGCAGCGGCCATGTTCACGACCGGAGCCTTTGGCGTGTTCGCGACGATCGACAATCTCACGCGCGACAACACAGCCATCGGTGACCCCAATTCGCTGGGCGGGTCAATCACTCGCTACGAGGCTCAGATTGAGCGCAATGACGAGCGGCTTGAGCGCATCGCTCAGCAGCAGGAAAATCTGCGCTCGCAACTGGTGCGCAGCTTCAGCGCCGCTGAAAGTCAGATCAGCCAGTCGCAATCGACGTTGAGCTTTATCCAGCAGCAATTCGAACTCTCGGATGACAGCTAATGCATAGCCCGATGCAAAATCCCGCCAACGTCTATCGTCGGGTCGATGTGGATGCCCGGATCGAAGCTTCGGCCAATGAAGACCTGACCTGCATCTGTCTGGAAGAGGCTGCTGCCGCTTTGGGGCAGGCGCTCATCGCGCTTGAACGCTCACCCGAAACACCGCCGCGCCAGCCACTGGCCCGCGCGCATGGCATCGCGATCTATCTCGCCCGTTCGGTCGCGCCGGAGAACCCGATGCGCCGCGCGCTGGTGCAATTTTATGGCGGGCTGGCGGATACGATCGGCCGCAATATGCGAGTGGCGCATTACGCGGAGATTTCGCAGGCGCGCGGCGACTTTCAGGACCTTTTGAGAGCCGTTCAGTAGCATTCAGCAGCTACTTGGGTGCTTTAACCGCCATCGCGCCTTTAATGATGGTCGCTGCATCAGCGGGGTCCTCAAACGGGTGGAAATGGGTGCGGTCAGGGCGCGGCATATCAGTGCCAGTGGGAATGTGATCTGCCAGCATAGGCCATGTCGGCGAGCTTTTGAAATCATTGAGCCCGGTTTGCTTTGCCCGGATCACCAAGGTCGGAACACTTATCCGACTGATCGCGTCGTGAATGCCGGGGTTGGAGCGACTTGCACCGTAATAGCTCGCCTCAACCTCGGGCAGGCAGGCGAGTTCGTAGCCGTCTCCGCTTGATTTCCGGGTCAGGCCGTGGCGGCAATAATCCTCGAACACGCGAGGGTCGAAAATGTTGTAAGGATCGCGCGCTTTGAACCGCTCCATCATCGCCTCAGGGTTGGCAAAATCCCGCTTGCGCCGGATGGCAGGATGCGGTCCATCGCCGAAAAGCGCGGCTGTTTCAGGGGCGTAGAATTCTGGCGCCATGATCACCGGGTCAAACAGGATCAGACGGCTGAACGCTTCGGGGTCTTCGGCGGCACACTGAGCAAGCACGTGGCCGCCCATCGAATGTCCGACGCCGACAGCGCGGCGGATGCGCAATTGTCGCAAGAGGCCGGCGACCTTACCGATCACTGTGCCCCAATTGTCGATCGGGCCACCTTCGGATCGGCCATGGCCGTGCAGATCGACGCCGATAACCCGGCGGCCTGCAAAATGCTCGATCACAGCGTCATAGACGCGCGTGTGAAAGCCTGTCGCATGGGCAAAGAACAAGGGCGGCTCATGATTGCCGGGATTGGCGCGCCATTCCCAATACGCGACTTTTTCGCCATTTACGCCTGCGCTGCGGGCGATGGGTTGCATGGTCTTGAGGGCCCTATTCTGCGGGGTTGGCAGCGGCATCGCCGCTAGCCGGATCAGCGACTTCGTCCGGTAGAGCAGCCTTGAGCATGAAGAAACCCGCAAGTGCAGCGACCAGCGATCCGGCGAGCACGCCCAGCTTCACGGCATCGACCTGTGCCGGGTCATCAAACGCAAGCCCGCCGATGAAAAGGCTCATGGTGAAACCGATCGCCGCGAGCAGGGAAAGGCCATGGATCTTGCGCCATCCAATCCCTTCGGGAAGCTTGGCAAAACCGGCCTTCACGCCAATCCAGGCCATGCCGACAATCCCGATCTGCTTGCCGATCAGCAGTCCCAGGGCAATGCCCAGCGGCAGCGGCGCGAACAGGTCTGTAAACGAAATACCGATCAGCGAAACTCCGGCATTGGCAAAGCCGAAGATCGGGATGACGAGGAAGGCGACCCATTTGTGCAAGCTGTGCTCCATCTCGTAGAGCAGGTTGGTGCCTTCGCGTGTTTGAGTGGGGATCATCATCCCTGCTGCCACTCCGGCAAGCGTCGCGTGGACACCTGACTTCAGCACAAACACCCACATAATCACCGTGAGGATGACATAGGGCATGCCAGAGGCCAGCCGCATCCGGTTGGCCACAAACAGCAACGCATAGACAATGGCGGCCCCGATCAGCATGTCGGTCTTGATCTCGCCGGAATAGAAGAGCGCAATGACAGTGATCGCCCCGATATCATCGATCACGGCAATCGCCAGCAGTAGCGCCTTCATCGCAACCGGCACGCGCGGCCCAAGCAGTGAGAGAATGCCAAGCGCGAACGCTATGTCAGTCGCCGCAGGGATCGCCCAGCCGTTGATATTGGCAGGCTCGCCATAATTGAGTGCGACAAAGACGAGCGCAGGAACAGCCATCCCGCCAATTGCGGCAACCAGAGGCAGGGATGCCTTGTCCCATGTTGAAAGCTGCCCGCTGATAATCTCGCGTTTCACTTCCAGGCCAATCAGGAAGAAAAACACCGCCATCAGACCATCATTGATCCAAAGCAGCAGCGGCTTGTTGATGGCGAATGCGCCATAGGACAGGTTCAGCTTGGCCTCGAGAGTTCCGAAATATGCAGGCGCAAGCGGGCTGTTGGCGATCAGCAAAGCCAGAACCGCCGAAGCGATAAGGACGATCCCTCCGGCGCTTTCCTGTTTCAGGAAGTCTTTGAGCGCGTCACCAAATCTATCGATCATCCACCCGTCCTAACTGTTTAGTCTTGCATTTCGTAATGACCTCAACGTCAAAATAGTGCATTCGTGCCCAAGAAATCATGGGCGCTTGCGAATCAGGCGCAAAAATTCCGGAGATCGGAAACAGGTGGGGTTTCGCTGCATATCGGTGCCATTTGGACGGGTGGCACACGAGCGCAACAGGAGTGCGACTTTGGATTTTGATGTGCCTTCAATCCGTAAAAAATGGATTGGCAGTTCGATTGTTTTGGCAAGTGTATTGGGGCTTGCCGCTTGCGGACCCGCCGCAGTGGTTGAGGAAGAGGCCCCCCCTCGGCCCGCCAAACTTATTACGCTCGAAGCAGCGACATCTCGCGAATCCGGCAGCTTTCCAGCGGTTGTTCGCTCGGTCAGAAGCACTGATCTGGCATTCCAGGTTGGTGGCCAGATCGTTGATTGGAACGCTACGGACGGTGCGCGGTTTCGCCGGGGTGACGTGATTGCCCGCCTCGATGCAACCAGTTTCACGGCAGCAGTCGAACAGGCCGAAGCGCAATACCTCAATGCGACCAGCGAATATGAGCGCGCGCAACGCCTGATCGAAGAAGATGCCGTTTCAAAAAGCGTCGTCGAAAGCAGGCAGGCGCAGCAGCAGATCGCCAAAGCGGCGCTGGATACGGCTGAAAAGAACCTCGCCGATACTGTCTTGCGCGCGCCCTTTACCGGATCGGTGGGCGTTACCAATGTCGAGCAGTTCCAGAATGTCGGCCCGCAGCAGCCTGTTCTGGTGCTGCAAAGTTCCGCGCTGGAAGCGATCGTCAATGTACCGGCAAGCTTTGTGCTCACCTCCAATCAGCGTCGCCCGACCAATATCTTTGTTGAGCTCGACGCCGCGCCCGGTCGCCAGTTTCCCGCCGTATTCCGCGAAGCGCGCGGAGTGGCGGATAGCTCAACCCAGACCTTTGAAGCGCACTTCGCCTTCACGCCTCCCTCCGAGTTGCTGGTCCTGACAGGAATGACCGCGACCTTGTTCTTCGAGACCGAGATCTTGAATGGCGACGGTCCGGTGACCGGGGTCGACGTCCCGCTGTCCGCCATCATCGCGGAAGGCGGCAAGAATTACGTCTGGGTCGCCAAGGGGCCTGACCGGGTGCTCTCCAAGCGCGAGGTTACTCTTCAAGAAGAGGGCGTTGGCGAAACCATCCGAGCAATCAGCGGCCTTGAAGCGGGTGAGATCATCGTCGCATCGGGTGGAGACTACTTCCAGGAAGGCGACAAAGTTCGCACCTGGGAAGACTGATACTGAGGGCACAGCAGATGGATATTGCAGCCTTCAGCATTCGCAATCGGTTGATCATGTGGATCGTGATCGTTCTGTCGCTTCTGGCAGGCTGGACCGCATACGAGAACATGCCGCGGTTCGAGGACCCCGAATTCACAATTCGCACCGCGCAAATCTTCACCGGATATCCCGGCGGATCGCCCGAGGAAGTCGCGCGCGAAGTGTCTGCACCGCTTGAAGAAGCGTTGCAGGATATGGCCGAAGTGGATGAAATCCGGTCGGTTTCCTCGGCAGGATTTTCCGAGATCTCGGTCGATATCAAATATGAGGCAAGTCCTTCAAAGGACTCGCTGCAAAGCATCTGGAACAAGTTGCGCAATAAGGTGCGCGATGCCGCCGCTGATATGCCGCCGGGCGCCACCGGAAGTCAGGTGTTTGACGAGTTTGGCGACGTTTTTGGCATCTATTACGTTCTGACCGGCGATGGCTACACGATGCCTGAACTGCGCCGCTATGCCAAAGGTCTGCGTCAGGACATGCTCAGCGTCGATGGCGTGGGTAAGGTCAGCATTGCGGCTGATCAGGACGAAGTAATCTATGTTGAGATTTCGAGTCAAAATGCAGCGGCGCTTGGCACTACGGTCAATGCCATCTTCCAGCAGCTTTCGACCCAAAACACAGTTGTTTCGGGCGGCACGGCGGAGGTTGATGGCAAGCGCCTGATCATCACGCCAAGCGGCGACATCGATTCAGTCGGGGCTATCTCAAACCTGCTTGTTTCCTCGTCTGATGGACGTGTCGTGCAGCTAAGCGATATTGCCACCGTCACCAGAGGTCTTCGCGATCCCACCGATTTTATTGCCTATTGGGATGGCAAGCCCAGCCTGATCATTGGCGTTGCTGCGGTTTCCGGGACCAATGTGGTGGCAGTCGGTGAGCGACTGACTGCAAAGCTCAAAGAGGTTGAAGGCCAACGCCCAGTTGGCATCGAACTGGCCGAATTCTACAATCAGAGCGAAGTGGTCGACAAATCGGTCTCTGACTTCGTCGTCAACGTCTTCCTCGCTTTGGCGATTGTGATTGGTGCTCTGGTTCTGTTCATGGGCCGGCAGTCGGGTTTCATCATCGGCATCGGTTTGTTGCTGACCATCGCGGCGACGCTCGGCACGATGTATATGAGCGATATTCCGATGCACCGCATTTCGCTGGGTGCGCTGATCATTGCGCTCGGCATGTTGGTTGATAACGCGATTGTCGTTGTCGATGGCGTTCTGATTGGGTGCCAGCAAGGCAAGAAGATCATCGATATCGCCAGCGACGTTGTGAAACGCTCGATCTGGCCGCTGCTCGGCGGAACGCTGGTTGGCATTCTTGCCTTCGCTCCCATTGGACTGTCGCCCGGCGACACGGCCGAATTCACCGGAGACCTGTTTTGGGTGATCCTGATCTCGCTGCTCTACAGCTGGGTCTTTGCCATCACGATCACGCCATTCCTGTGCTCGATCCTGTTCAAGAAGATTGAAGATCAATGCGCAGAAAGCGGCCCTCAGGTGAGCGAGGAAAAGGAAGGCGGTTTGATGAGCCGCTTCAAGGGTGTGGTCGCCTTTCTGGTTGGAAAGCGCACGGTCACCATTGCTGCATCGGTCGGTCTTTTTGCTCTGTCCGTGTTCGGCTTTGGCTATGTCACGCCGGGGTTTTTCCCGGCCTCAACGACGCCGCAATTGGTGGTCGATGTGTGGATGCCTGAGGGCACGGATATCGTTCAGACCGATGCCGATATGCGCGAGCTCACCGAATATGTGAGCGGCCTTGAAGGCGTCGATAATGTGCATACGCTGGTTGGCGGCGGCACGCTTCGCTACATGCTGATCTACAGCTTTGAGAGCAACAACTCCGCCTATGGTCAGCTCTTGGTGAAGGTGGATGATTACAAACGTCTCGATACGCTGATCCCGCAAGTGCAGGAATATATCGATCAGAACTACACACAAGTGCAGGGCAAGGTCTGGAAATTTGTTCTTGGGCCGGGTGGTGGCTCAAAGATTGAAGCGACCTTTACCGGGCCAGACCCGGTCGTGCTGCGTGACCTCGCGCGCCAGGCGCAGGAGATCTATCACGCCGATGGCGGGGCAATCGCGATCAAGGACAATTGGCGCCAGCAAGTGCCCGCGATTGAGCCGGTTTATTCCGAGGTGAAAGGCCGGCGGGCAGGGGTAAGCCGGTCCGATGTCGGCGCAGCGCTTGCGCGCAATTATTCCGGCCAGCAGGTTGGCGTATATCGCGAAAATGATGACCTGATCCCCATCATGTCGCGCGCTCCGGCGAACGAGCGTGAGAGCATTGACGGGATCGGCACAATCCAGGTGCTTGGCCCGACAGGCGCGAGTGTTCCGATCGAGCAGGTGACCGACGGCATCAAGACGATTTTCCGCGATAGCCGTCTGCGGCGCACCAACAATGTCTGGTCGATCAAGGCGCAGGCTGATCCGGCACCCGGCGTGATTGCCGGCGATTTGCAGGGCCGGGTGGAGCCATTGGTCAACGCGATTGAATTGCCGCCCGGCTATGCGCTGAAATGGGACGGTGAGAAGGGCAGCTCAGCCGAAGCGAACGAGAACCTTGCCAGCGTCATCCCACTGGGCTTTGGAGCGATGGTCTTGGTGACCATCTTCCTCTTCAATGCCCTGCGTCAGCCGCTGGTTATCTGGTCGGTCGTTCCGCTTGCGCTGCTTGGCGTTGTCTTTGGCTTGCTGGTCATGGGTGTGCCGTTTGAATTTATGGCGATCCTCGGCGTGCTGTCGCTGGCGGGCTTGTTGATCAAGAATGCCATCGTCTTGGTCGATCAGATCGACCTTGAAATCGCTGAAGGCAAACCGCGCATGGATGCGCTTGTGGACAGCGCAGCTAGCCGTGTCCGCCCGGTTATGTTGGGCTCAGGAACCACGGTGCTGGGGGTCATTCCCTTGTTCACGGACGCTTTCTTCCAGTCCATGGCGGTTGTGCTGGTCTTCGGCCTCAGCTTTGCAACAGCGCTGACGCTGGTCCTTGTCCCGGTCATCTATGCCGCGGTGTTCGGTATCTCAACCGATGAGCGAGCGAGCAAAGCGAAGGAGGCCGCGGCATGATCAAGAGAGCCTTTTGTCTTGGCGCTGCATCCTTGGCGCTTGCCGGGTGCACCGCAACGCTCAGCACCGATGCTGATGTAAAGCGCGCGACGGCTCAGAGCCTGCCAAGCCTTCCGCAGGATTGGGTGGTGGACGGTGCCGAACCCGGTGAGGTCCGTATCGGCTGGATTGAGGCTGTGGGCGATCCGCTGCTCAATGAACTGGTGCTCGAAGCGCAGGCGAACAATCCTGACATTCAGGCTGCCATCGCTTCTCTCGAAGCATCGCGAGCCATTGTGCAACAGGCACGCGCAGGTCTGTTCCCGCAAATCACTGCCAATTTCGGCGTTGAGCAGGTCGACACACCCAACCCGTTCGAGATCAACGATCCCGTTTATACGCTGACCGGCCAGGCGGCTTGGGAAGTGGATGTCTTTGGCCGGGTTCGTGCAGGCCGCAATGCTGCATATGAAAGCGCTCAGGCGGTTGAAGCTGACCTGCGCTTTGCCCAATATGCTTTGGCTGCCGGTGTGGCATCGGCCTATTTTGCGAGCGTTGAAGCGAATGAGCAGGTCGGGGTTGCGACCCGGACCGTTGATGCTCTCGCTGAAATCGACCGAATTGTGCGGGTTCGCTATCGTGAAGGTTTTGCGTCTCGTCAGGACACAGCGACGACCGCCGCCGACTATCAATCCGCGCGCGACAGCCTTGCTCAGGCACAGGTTGGTGCTCGCAATGCCCGCCGTGCGCTGGAAGTGTTGCTCGGGCGCTATCCGGCGAACAAGGTTGCGTTGGTTGAGACCCTGCCTGAAGCGCCGCCCGCACCGCCAGCCGGACTGCCATCGCAGCTGCTGGAGCGCCGTCCCGATGTGATCGCGGCAGAGCGCCGAGTGGCAGCCGCGTTTGCCACTCTGGATCAGGCCAAGGCTGCGCAATTGCCGCAATTCACTTTGACCGGCGTAGGAGGGGGGTCATCGACGGACCTGTTCGACATCCTCGACACGCCTAGCCTCTTGTGGACGCTTGCGGGCAATGTGCTGCAGCCGATCTTTGATGCTGGCCTCCGCGGAGCACAAGTGGATGAGGCGGACGCGAACAAGCGTGCTGCGGTCTCGCTCTACACATCCACCGCGCTTGCCGCGTTTCAGGATGTGGAGGACAATCTGGACGCGGTGCAAGTCTTTGCCGAGCGCGAGATGATCCTTGAAACGGCAGCGGAACAAGCCGGGACAGCCTATGCCCTCGCGCAGTTGCAATACACCGAAGGCGAGATTGATCTTATCGACGTGCTGAACTTTCAGCAGCGTCTGTTCTCGGCAGAGCGCAACCTTGTGACCGTCCGCCGACAGAGGATCGATCAGTGGGTTGGCCTCAATCTCGCGCTGGGCGGATCCTGGGATACAAGCGTCGCACAGAGCGAATAGGAAATTTTGCGGGCACCGCTTTTGCCATTGCTCGTTTGATTGACATTCGAGGGCTACTGGCAAAACGCGCGCACAGCGCCCATATGCCCGCGTTCTTGCCACGCTTGCCATTTTCCGGACCGGAGTTTCTTGTGCACGACGTTTTGCCTTCCAGTCCTGTTGATGCGACGGCCTTCCGGCGGCTGATGGGGCAATTCGCGACTGGCGTGTGCGTGGTTTCCGCCAATGCGCCTGAGGGACAACCGACCGGGATCACCGTGAATTCGCTGGTTTCGGTTTCGCTCGATCCGCTGCTGATATCGTGGAGTTTGCAAAATACGTCCAGCCAGTTTGATACTTGGTCAAACAGCCACGATTTCGCGATCAGTATTCTTTCAGAAGACCAAGGCGATCTTGCTCGACGATACGCCATTCGCGGCAATAGCGGCCTGAAAAAAAGTGACTTTGTACTGAGTGAAACCGGACTGCCGGTTATAGACAAGGCGCTTGGACATCTTGAATGCCGCCAGTGGTCGCTCTATCCAGCAGGTGATCACACGATGATTTTTGGTGAGGTCGTTGGAATTTATCAGGCGATAGAGGGCAGGCCGCTGGGCTTCTTCGGTGGGGACTTCTGCCGGATCGCCGACTGAGGGACGTATGGCAAAACCTGATGGACCGCGTGATGATACGCGCGAACGGCTTATATCTGCAGCCACACAGGCATTTGCAGAGCGAGGCTTTTATGGAGCCAGCATCGCTCAGATTGCGGGCGAGTTGGGTCTGACCAAGCAGGCGCTGCTCTACTATTTCAAACGCAAGGAAGACCTCTATGCAGAGGTCCTGCGACGAATATCCGAACGCTTGATTGCTGCGGTCCACTCCGGCGTGCGCGAAGGGGATTCGCCCGAAGAGCAGTTTGAGGGCATGATCCTGGGTATTTATGCAGAGGCTCAGGCCCGGCCGCTTGACACGCGCGTCCTGCTGCGTGAGCTGCTCGACAATCAGCGGCGCGATGCCCCGCCTGAAAAGTGGTATCTCAAGACCTTTCTGGATGCGGTGGTGAGCCAGCTTGACAAGGTGGAAGGGCTGACACAGCTTCCCTTCGAGCAGAAATTTGCGAGTGTCTATCAGATGCTCTCCGCGATTGAGTACTTCACCGTGTCCGGCCCGACGCTGTCGCGCATGTATGGAGCCGAAGAATTTGACAGGCTCTTCCAGGCCTATCCCGAGGAATTGCGAGCGCAGGCCCGGCGCCTGATCGAGTCCGGGCAGGGCTGCTGAGCCAGAACTTAGTACAGGATCATTTGCGTGCAGCGGAACAGCGCCAATGTGCGCCCCGTTTGTTGATGCGTGACCTTTGACTGCCAGACTTGCGTCGTGCGCCCCAGATGCTCGGCCTCCGCTCTGCCGATCAGAACGCCCTCACTGGCAGTGCCAACAAAGTTCGATTTGAGTTCAATGGTCGTATAGCCCTTTGCCCCATCGGGCAGGACTTGTCCGGCGGCAAACCCGCAGACGCTGTCTGCCAAGGCAATCAGGCTGGCCGCGTGCAAGGCATTGGCTCCTGAACGCAAGTGGTGCTGAGCGATCTCCATGCGCGCCTCAAGCCAGCCTTCGCCTTCGTCTATCAGCGTAATCCCCATATGCGGGACAAGACCGCCAGCGGGCGGATGGAAGCGAGGATCAAGGGTTCGTGCCATTCTTCAGCTCCTTCCAAGCCATAAATAGCCGAAATACTAACCCGCAAAACGGACCACTTATCTGGGGGCAGGTCAACGTTTCGCGGTGATCTTTTCGCGCGCTGATCGGCGCTAGCGCTGCCGAACTGAAGTTTGGTTTCGGCTAAAATATACTCAATTCTGACCGACCGGGGGAGCCTCTCGCTGACGCTTTCTGAATGCGCTGGGCGTTACCCCGGTCCATTGCTTGAAGCTGCGCGAAAAGTTGGAGGCGGTGTCAAAGCCGAGCTCAAACGCGATCGCCTCGATGGATTTGTCGCTCGTTATGAGTTGCTTGCGGGCGTGGCGCTCGCGCGCATCGCGCACCAGTCGACGAAATGAAGTGCCGGTCTGTTCCAGCTGGCGGCGCAGGCCGCGTTCGGAAAGGCCAAGCGCGCAGGCTGTCTGCGCCAGGGAAGCTCCAAGGTTGAAGTCCTCTTCAAGAAACTCCAGCACCTGGTGAGCGAGTGTGTTTTCAAAGCCCGTCTGCTTTACCATGCGCTCGCAGATCGATGTCAGATAGCGGTGGTTCAGAGGGTCAGTTCCCGGCAGTGGCGATTGCAGAAGCTCGGCGGCGAAGACGACCCTGTTCTCATCCGCGCCGAATTGGACAGGAAAAGGCAGTTCATCGGCAATCTGATCCCAGCCCTCGGGCTCCTGTGTCATCATTTCGGCTCGATGCGCAACCTTGGGCCGGCGCATCATCGCTTGCAGGATGATTTCCGCAACGACCAACGCGCTGCTTATTGAATAGTGAGAGATTTCCCCAACGGGCATTCGCATGCGGATGCGCATGGCGCACTCTGATTGATCGACGCATTGAGAAGGATCGATGAAGGCAAATTCGATAGCGGGATAGGTAAGGAAGGCAAATCGACTGAAAACCCGCAAGCCCTCCTCGAGCGTCGGAGCGTTCAGCGCTGCAAGGACCGGCATCCCGGCAGTATGGGGTTCAAACCGCGTGGCGAGCCGCATCCCAATTTGAGGATCACCGCTCAGCTCGATCACGTTCAGGTAGAACCTTTGCAGGCTGGCAAACCCACAGCGAAACTCAGGATCCGCAAGATGGGACTGGGTAAGATTGGTCCCCTCGAGCAGAGCATCAGGGCAATACCCTTCCCCACACATGAGGCGAAACACAAACCCCGGATAGTGCATCGGCAATGCCGGGTTCTCGAGTGTAAAAGTGTTGCGCGTCATTGGGTTACCATGGCCTCATTCCATTGGTCAAA
>JBCBMN010000093.1:0-12148 GCA_039822745.1 Pseudomonadota bacterium
TCATCGACAACGGAGACAAGGTGAAAGTCACCCTGCGCTTCCGTGGTCGATGAACTTGTTCACGTTCTTCATCTTCACGTCGTAATCATGCGTGTCGATGTTCGGACGCATTTTGACTTCTTTGATGTCCTGGGTCTTCTGCGTCTTACGCGCTGCGTTAGCCTTTTTCTGGGCTTCGTAGCGATACTTGCCCACGTCGAGAAACTTGCAGACAGGCGGGTCTGCGTTGGGGGACACTTCGACGAGATTCAGGCCCTTTTCTTGAGCCTGCTCAACCGCTTCGTTGGTGAACATCACGCCAAGGTTTTCGCCTTCATCATCGATAACGCGGACCTTGGGTACTTGTATAAACTGATCGTAACGAGGGCCGCTTTTAACGGGCGGGGCCATCTGACGCCGAGGGGGACGGGCTATGTGTGTTCTCCTGAATCAGCCTGAATATTCACTCATATTGTAGGGTTTGCGACGGCAAATTGCCAGATGAGTCTTAGGCCGCAGCGCGATAGAGCGGGAATGTGACCAATTTGCCCTTCGCTCGAAGAATGGCGTCGATCTCCTGAGCCGGGCTCAGCGCTTGTAGTATCTCTTGCGAGTCCGCGTCCATACCGCCCGTGTAGGCGCCAAAAGCTGGTGCGATCATGCGGTCGCCGCTTGTCTTGGACCGGCTCAGCACACCGCAGGGCCGCGCGATATGCCGGTTACGCACCCGCAGACGCATCTTTGGATGGTAGTGGCCCGAAAGCTCGGGCCGGGTTTCTCCCGGTTTGGCTTCGTGGCGCAAGACTATCCCGTTCACGACCATCTCAGCCTCAACCGCAGCGCCAAACGCTCGCGGCATTGTCTCATCATGGTTTCCAGTGATCCAAACCCAATCGAGCGCGCGGATCAGCGTTTCAAGCATTCCAGCGGCGTACGGATCGAGCCTGTGCGTCCCCGCCTCGTCGTGGAAGTTGTCGCCAAGCGTGATAACGCGGCGGGCACCCGTTAGCTTGATGGCGTCAGCAATACGTTCGAGCGTTTCCCGGCTGTCATACGGGGGGAGCATTTGACCCGTTTGAGCGTACCAACTCCCCTTTTCGAGGTGAAGATCGGAAACCAGCAGCGCGTTCTCCTTGGGCCAGTAAACCGCGTTGCTTGAAAGCAGCACCATTTCGTCACCCGCGAACTCGAACGCGGCGTCGGGTGCGGGAGGGAACGAAACGGGAACCATTTCTCGTGCTTGGCGCTCCCAACTCTCTTTGGCAAGCGCCAAGGCACTGCAACTTGTCATTGACTTGAATGGTGTCAAAGCGGATGGACACATCAGCTGTCATCGGGAGGGCGGCTCTGACTTAGGGATGGGATCGAAATCATGAGTGATTGGCAGCCGCACACCGCGCGCGCAAAGGAATGGTTTGAAAGCTTGCGGGACTCGATCTGTGCCGCGTTCGAGGAGATCGAACGCGAAGCCGGGTCCGACGCCGCTTTTGAATACACGCCGTGGAATCGTGAGGAGGAAGGCAACGAAAACCCCGGGGGCGGCGTCCAAGGCCTCATGAAGGGCAAAGTGTTCGAGAAAGTGGGCGTTAATTGCTCGACCGTCATGGGCAGCTTCCCTCAGGAATTCGCGGATCAGATCAACGGGGCCAGCAAAGACAATCCCGGTTTCACAGCCACTGGCATCAGCCTGGTGGCGCATATGCACAATCCGCATGTGCCCGCTGTCCATATGAACACGCGCTTCCTGACGACGCAGGCGGCGTGGTTCGGGGGAGGGGCGGACCTCAATCCGCCCATTCCCTATGAAGAAGACACAGAGGAATTCCACGCCTCGATGCGAGCGGCGTGCGCGGCGCACAACCCGACTTACTACGAACGCTACAAGAAGTGGGCCGACGAGTACTTCCATATTCCGCACCGCAATGTGGATCGCGGTGTCGGCGGCATCTTTTACGATCACCTCGAGTGCGAGGACGATCCGAGCTTCGAACGCAATTTTGCCTTCACGCAGGACGTGGGAAAAGCGTTCCTCGACATCTACCCCAAGCTGGTGCGCAAACGCATGCAAAGCGACTTCAACGACGCCGATGTGGCCACGCAGCTCGAATATCGCGGCCGTTACGCCGAGTTTAACTTGGTCTATGACCGTGGAACGATCTTTGGCCTCAAGACCGGCGGCAACATCGATGCCATCCTGATGAGCCTGCCGCCCCGAGCGACGTGGAGCTGATCAGCTTTCGAAGCCAATCCTGACGAGGCGCAACTCCTTGCTTGCCCCCTTGGCTTGCAGGTCGCATATTCGTGTCAATGCTGCGCCAGTATGAACTCGTAGAAAAGGTCAAGGACTACGACCCGGCCGCCGATGAGGCGATGCTGAACCGCGCCTACGTCTACACCGTTCAAAAGCACGGCACGCAGAAGCGCGCGAGCGGCGATCCCTATTTCTCGCACCCGGTGGAAGTTGCAGGGCTGATGACGGATCTTCAGCTCGATCAGGAAACGATCATGACCGCGTTGCTTCACGACACGGTCGAGGACACGCTCGCTACGATTGAAGATATCGAAACCAATTTCGGGCCGGAAGTGGCGCGGTTGGTCGATGGCGTGACCAAGCTCTCCAAAATCGAAACGATGCCGGAGAACGAACGCGCGGCGGAGAACCTGCGCAAGTTCCTGCTGGCGATGTCGGAAGACATCCGCGTCTTGTTGGTGAAGCTCGCGGATCGTCTGCACAATATGCGCACGCTCCACTTCATCAAGAAGCCGGAGAAACGCCAGCGTATCGCGCGCGAAACCATGGAAATCTACGCGCCGCTAGCCGAGCGTGTCGGCATGTATGAATATATGCGCGAGATGCAGCTGCTTGCCTTTGAGCAGCTGGAGCCCGAAGCTTACACGACCATCACCAAGCGGCTGGAAGAGCTGCGCGGTGAGGATGGCGGACAAGTCGACGCCATTGCGCTTACCATCAAGCAAGCGCTCGCCGAAGCGGGGCTGCAAGTGGAAGTGATGGGACGCGAAAAGCACCCGTACTCGATCTGGCAAAAGATGTCGGAACGTCATGTTAGCTTTGAACAGGTCACTGACATTATGGCGTTTCGTGTGCTGACCGATAACGAGGCGGATTGTTATCGCGCCTTGGGCGTATTGCACACGACCTGGCAATTCCTGCCGGGCAAGTTCAAGGATTACATATCGACGCCCAAGACCAACGGGTATCGATCCCTGCACACCTCGCTGATGTGGGAAAATTCAATGCGCGTCGAAGTGCAGATCCGGACGCGCGAAATGCACCATCGCAACGAATTCGGCCTGGCCGCCCACTGGGCCTACAAACAGGATGACAAACCCGATGGGGCGGTTGGGTGGCTGCGTGATCTGATCGAGATCGTGGACGCCAGCCACGACGCCGAAGAGCTTCTCGAACACACCCGAATGGCGATCTATCAAGATCGTATTTTTGCGTTCACGCCAAAGGGCGCGCTGTTTCAGCTGCCTAAGGGTGCGACCCCGGTCGACTTTGCATTCGCTGTTCACACCGATCTTGGTCTTGCGACCGTAGGAGCCAAGATCAATGGGCGTCATATGCCGCTGCGCACGTCGCTCGATAACGGCGATGTGGTCGAGATCATCAAAGGGCCATACGCCGAACCACAGCTTTCGTGGTTGAGCTTTGTCGTGACCGGAAAGGCGCGCGCCGCGATCCGCCGCTCGGTGCGACTGAAAGAACGCGCCGAAGTGGCGACCATAGGCTCCAAGCTGTTCGACGCGATCGCCGAGAAAGTGCCAGCCAACATCGGCAAGAAAGCGATCCGGGGAGCAATCGAACGCCTCGGAATGGATGGCCCTGAGGATCTTATGTTTGCGATCGGCTCGGCCAAGTTGACGGACCGTGAGGTCATGGAAGCGCTGGTGCCCGGGTGCACCGCGGAATTCGAAGAGGACGATGAGTGGGCGCGCCGCGACCACGCTATCTCGATCAAGGGCCTTACGCCGGGTGTCGCGTTCGAATTGGCGACCTGTTGCCACCCCGTGCCCGGAGACCGGATTGTTGGATTGAGGCGCAAGGGTGAACCCGTGCTTGTGCATGCTATAACCTGTCTTGAGCTGGCCAACGGGGTCGATAGCGATTGGTTGGACCTGTCTTGGGGCAAGAGGTCGCATGGCGCGGTCGGCATGTTGCGGGTGACTTTGTACGATCGACTGGGGACTTTGGCCGAGATGGCGGGTATCTTCGCCAAAGCCAAATGCAACGTGATCAGCCTCGATCAGACGCAACTTGAACACCCCTTCACGACCTATGAGATCACCGCCGATGTGCAGGATCTGGCGCACCTTAGCCGCATTTTGAGCGCGCTGCGCGCCAGCGACGCTGTAGCGCAGGCCGAACGTATTTAGCGCTTCACAGCGTGAGGCGAATTGTGGTCGGTTCGCCCACTCCCAAGCCTTCCGCGCGTATGACTTTCCGCGAGACCAGCAGCACCCACTCGCTTTGCTTCTTTTGAGGGAATACGCTGGTGCGCCATTCGGTGTCGCCAATCCGGGCGGTGACTTTGAGCGAACCGAAGCCACGCGATCTCCCAAACTCAAGTCGCTCCATCACGGCCAGCGCTGCCAGCGCCTCGGCGACCGGATCGCTGAAGGTCACGAGATGATAGGTGCCGCGATCGCCCTGCCAGCGCTGAAGCGGTAGGGTGGCGGTCAGCGTTTCACTCACTCGTCGCCTTCGTCTGTGTACTCGAACCGCCGGATAGGCACCGGAATGTTGCAGATGTCCGCGCCGCCCGCTGGCGTGATAAAGAACGGATCGCGGCGATTGGCGCGCGCTTCGGCGTAGCGGGCGAAGTTCTCGTTCTCAGTAGAAAGGTATTCGAACTGGGGACGCTCTTCTTCAGGCAGGTCACTCGCCACCCGGATGGAGAGGATGGGCGTGCGCTTGTCCGCTTCGTCTTGCGCGTAGAAGCCCAGCGCGCCTTTGCCGCGCGGCAGCGAGGAAAGGTGCTCCATTCCCTCAACAATGCGCCCCACGAGAGCGATGTTACGATCAAGGTGACGCGGCGCGTGGCCGATCACGGTGTAGAGCTCGGCTCCGCTACCGGTATCCGGCGAGTAGTTCCTCCCCACGCCGACCATGCCGTAGCAGTGGACGGGCCAGACGCTTTCAGGCGCGTTCTGAACCCCGATAGGCCATCCTTCTAAAAATTCAGCTGCCGCAGCGTAATTGTCGACTAGGACCGTAAAGGGGGAGATGACGGACCGGGCCGCACGTCCAGCCCCCCATTGTGCAATAGAAGCGGCGTAGTCACTTTCTTGCATGACCTGGAGGTTATCGGGCAGCGGCTTGGCCTTTCCGCCACTTTCCGGATTATCGTAATTGGGATCGCCCCACTGGACGACGTAATTGTCCTGCACACGGTTGACGCTGGTGCCGTCATACCATTGAGCGCGGGCCAGAGTGCGAATGTTGGCGACCCAGCCTTGCGAAAACGGATCGGGCATCAGTTGAATGATGACTTCTCGTTCCGCGCCATTTGCATCCGGGGCGAGCGTCATCACCAACAGATCTTCCGCCGCGATCACCTTCCAAGCCTCTTGCGGAGCGGCGTTGACGATGTCGGAGGGCGATAGAGGCGGGGCCTCGCTCTCTTGAGCTAAGGCGGGTAGTGTCAGCGCAAAGGGGGCGAGCGGTAGCAGGGTCTTTTTCATAGAGCTTGTCTGCCAGCATCAAGCGCCTTGCGAAAGGGCAAGCTTGCGTCTATCCGCCCCAACTCGCGTTTTGGTCTCGAAGCGGCGAAGAGGTAGGAAAAACAAACCTGTCCTCAAGCAGCGAAGCGGTAGGACACAAAAAACGCGCGCGGAGACGTGGCCGAGTGGTCGAAGGCGCACGCCTGGAAAGTGTGTATACGGTAACCCCGTATCGTGGGTTCGAATCCCACCGTCTCCGCCACCTAGTCCTGCCCTCCCGCGAAATTCCCGAACCAGTGCCCCAAAGCCCGGCAGTCCGCGGGCTTTGCGCAGCGACCCAGCACCGCTGAGACCAGGGATGGCCGGGCATTGTCAGACTAACCGTACCTTTTGCGGAATGAGGCGGCGAGGGTAGGGCGCTTGGATGCCCAGACGCCGCAAACCAGACAGCCCGTTCAAACGCTTCAACTCGTCACCCGAAGTCATTCGACTTGTGGTGATGATGTATGTCCGCTTTCCGTTGAGCTTGAGGAACGTCGAAGACCTGCTGTTCGAGCGTGGGATCGACATCTGTCATGAAACAGTGCGGTTCTGGTGGAACCGGTTTGGGCCCATGTTTGCAGCCGACATCAAGCGTCAAAGGATCAACCGCATGCGCGGTTTCAGGCAGTGGCGCTGGCACCTCGATGAGATGTTCGTGAAGATCAGCGGAGAGACGCACTATCTCTGGCGCGCAGTCGATCAAGAGGGGGAAGTGCTTGAGAGCTACGTCACCAAGAAGCGAGATAAAAAGGCTGCTCTTCGGTTCATGAAGCGAGCCCTGAAGAACCACGGGCGGATAGAGATGATCACCACGGACGGCCTACCTTCATACAAAGCGGCGATGAACGAGCTTGGCAACCAAGGCCGACAGGAAATCGGTCGTTGGGCCAATAACCGAGCGGAGAACTCGCACTTACCCTTCCGACGACGAGAAAAGGTGATGCAGCGCTTTCGGAGAATGAAGTCTTTACAGAAGTTCGCTTCCGTTCATGCCAACGTACACAATCACTTCAGTTCCGATCGCCACCTCACCGATAGACAAACTTACAAGATCACTCGCTCCGCCGCCCTGGCTGAGTGGCAATCGCTTATGGCCTAAGCTTGCCGTAGGGTAGGGCGCTCCATGTCTAACGGAGACGAGTTCGCGTTAGACTGACAGCACCGAAGGGAATAAACTTTGCGTGTTCGCACCGAGGTAGGTGCGCACGTGCTGCAGCTCAACGCCGCTCTTGTGAATGTTCTGGGCCTGCCAATCAGCGACAGCAATTGAGAATGAAGTGAATGGCGCTTTCGCGATGCGCCAATCCAAAAGCGGACTATCGCCTTACGGCCCAATAACTCGCCTCCAAGAGCTTCTAATTTGGCCCGGTCAGATAGTGTTGGATCAACCTTGGGGCCAACGCCGCGCTTTTTTCAACAATGGCGTGCGACATTGAAGAGCGCCCCAAAACCGCCTGACCTCGCAATACCGACATGATGAATGCCGCGAGTCCCTGCGAATCTGCGTCCTCAGAAATCTTGCCATCCGCTTTCCATCGTTCGAATGCGGCGACGAGTTGATCATGCTGCTCTTCGATCATCACTCTCATCTGTTCGCTCAGCTGGCCCTCAGGCCGATTTGCGAGCTCTTGCTGTCCTCCTGAAACGAAACAGCCAGCTGGCTGATCCGCGTCGACTAGAACGGCGAGTTGCGCAGCAAAGAAGTCGCGAAGGGCGATCACGGGATCGGCATGGTCCAGAGTGGCAAAAAGCTTTCTCGATACCGCCATGTCATAACGATCATTCGCAAGTTCAAACATCGCGTCCTTATTGCCGAACGCGTTGTAGAGGCTTTGCCTCTTGAGCCCGGTAGCCGCCTCCAGAACCTGGATTGAGGTCGCTTCATATCCGTGTTCCCAGAAGGCATTCATGATCTTCTCTACGGTTTCTTCGCGATCAAACGAGGCTGCGCGCATCTTTTTTGACCTTTCGTTCAAATTAGTTCTTGACTGATCGTTCAATGCGGCCTAGCCGAAATTTACCGATCAGTCAAGAAAAGGAATATCACCATGTCAAATCAAACCAACAATGCTCGTCTGACTGCAAAGAAAGCCGTTATCACCGGCGGCACTACCGGCATTGGTCTCGCAACCGCTCGGCGCTACGTCGAAGAAGGCGCGGAAGTGATTATCACGGGACGTAAACAGGAAGGAATCGACAATGCCTTGGCCGAACTGGGTGACCGGGCGCGGGGCTTCGTTGCTGACTCGACTTCACTGTCGGATCTTGCCGCTCTGGCCGAATTTGCGAAGCAACAGTTCGGCACCGTCGAGATTCTGTTCGCCAATGCAGGCAACGGCATGTTCGCTCCGATCGATCAAGTTGATGAAGCGCTCTATGCGCGCCAGTTTGACCTCAATGTCAAAGGGGCGTTCTTCACAGTACAGGCCTTTCTGCCAGTCCTGTCTGGCAACAGCTCGATCGTTCTCACCGCCTCGGCAGTCCATGAGAAAGGAGCTCCAGGAGGCACCCTCTACTTCGCCAGCAAGGCCGCGGTTCGCAGCTTTGCCCGAACCATGGCAGCGGAACTGGGCGGTCGCGGTATTCGCGTGAACACGCTTTCGCCCGGCATCGTGCCGACCAACTTCTTCGAGAATTCGAACGCGCCCGCCGAGCTTTACAACGACTTTGAAGCCATGGCTGGACACGGCGCTCCGTTGGGTCGTGCTGGCAAACCGAGTGAGATCGCGGAGGTAGCGGTGTTCCTCGGCTCTGACGAAGCCAGCTTTGTAACGGCCGCAGACTATGTCGCTGACGGGGGCTGGATGAACGTTTGAGCCGCGGGCTCTTATCCAACGGAGGGCGCTCTTGTGAAAACACGAGCGCCCTCGTTTCATTGCGTGAAGCATCCCAGAGGATCGAACGCGCAGATTACTTGAGTTTGGATTGAAAGCAGACTTTCCGCAAACGGCCCAATTTCTTTCGAAGCTTACTCACAGACGAGATAGCATTTGCAGCGCGCCTTCATTCGCCCCCGCGCCCGGTTTGCTTTGCCCATGTTCAAGACCGACAAAGCCATCAAACTCGCGCTTGCGCAGTTCTGCGAAAATAGGAGCGTAATTGATCTCACCCGAACCCGGCTCATTGCGGCCTGGTGCATCTGCGATCTGGACATAGCCGACTGAGTCCCAGGCAAGCTCCAAGTTCTCGAGGATCGAGCCGGTTTCGATCTGAACATGATAGGCATCGAATATCAGCCTGATGTTGGGGTGATCGACGCCTTGTACGATCAGATTACCATGCGGCACGGTTGTCACGAACGTGCCCGTCCACTGACGCGCATTGATCGGTTCGAGTCCAAGAACAAGGCTTGCGTCCGCCGCGATATCAGCCACTGCGCGCAGATTGTCGATCACGTTTGCTGTTTGATAATCGCGCGGCAACCGCGGATCCGTCCTGCCCGAAAGCACCGTCGCGAAGCCGCCGCCGAAACGCCGCGAGACTTCGGCAGCGGCCTTGATTTCGGTCTTCAACAGCCTTCTCGTTTCGTCGTCCCGAGAGGCGAACGTCAGGCTGTCATTGGCGAGGATCGAGCCTGCTGGGCCTGTGGTCGCAAAGGTCGCCACGAAAGTTGCCAGTCGCATGTCTCGCTTTTCGAGCGCGGCAGCAATCCGGCGCTGTTCATCAATGGGGCGATACCGCATAAAATTGTCTTCGATACCCTTAAAGCCAAGTTCGCCGATAAGCGCGATCTGCTCGATAGGGTCAGGACCAACAATTGGAGCGAACATTCCATCTTCCTCGCTCGATAATCCGATGTGCGGCACGAAGTTCAATGACCAGGGCCGCGCCTTTTCGGCAATCTGGATGAGGCGAGCGGAAGCGGATTGAATTTCTCGCGAAGCAACTGTGATGGTGGTCATCTTGTATCTCCATTGACGGATTGTGTTTCGGTGCTCGAGCCAAGCCAAGTCGAAGCCAGACGCGTTGCGAAAGGCATCGCGAGATAGGACATGATCGGCACCATGATGGCGGTCAGAATCAGTGTGCGTAGCGGCATCGCCAGTTCTGCGACGAGAGGCTCAAGCAGTACCAGCAGCGCGGTAATGAGCGGATAGACAACCGCCCAAGTGAGTAGCGCGGTTTTGTGGATCGAATTCATGGCAAGGCTCCCATCAATCGCCGTTCTTCGCAATCGCGAGGTTTTCGCGCAGATGCGTCAGCGTTGTTGTGCCTGGGATCGGGAGGATGTTCGGAGCGCGTTCCAGCAGAGCAAGCAGGGCGCGCTGCGCTGGCGTCATTCCGTGTTGGTCTGTGTCGCCTTGCGCCAAGGGCGCGCCGCGCTCCAGCGGTTTGGCCGCAAGCGGACCCCACGGAACGAACGCGATCCCATGCTCGGTCGTGTAATCGAGCACATCCTCGTCGCCGCCCTCAGCTGGATTGTAGCGGTTCTGCACGGCATCGATCGCAGTGGCAGACTGGGCCCGCTTCAGCTGCTCCAGGGTCACGTTGGAAACGCCAATACGTGCGATTTTGCCCTGACGCTTTACCTCGGCAAGCGCGGCAATGCTTTCCTCGATGGCAACCGCTGCATCGGGACGGTGCAGGTAATAGAGGTCGATCTGTTCAACATTGAGCGCGGCCAAGCTTTCTTCGACATGGCGAGCGATCACTTTAGGACGACCATTTGGTCGGATAAACTCAACACCTGCCCCGTTTTTCTCGATCCCGCCTTTGGACGCAATGAAAGGGCGCTCGGCTTCGTCCAAGTCGGCGAAGGCCTCTGCGATCAGGCGCTCATTGTCGTGGGGGCCATAGGCGCGAGCAGTGTCGATATGGCCGGCACCGTCCGCATGCGCCGCGCGCAGCAGTTCGATCCCGCCTTGCCAATCGGCATAGGGGCCGAAGTTGCCGGGCTGTCCGGTGAGACGCATTGCGCCATAACCAAGCCGGGCAATTCGGCGACCATCTTTGAAGGTAAAGTGTGTTTGGAAGGTCATTGTGAAGGCTCCTTTTTTCGATTGAGCCTATCTCGCACCAAGTAGGTTATATCGGTAGACGTATCATACAAATTACTGATATACACCTGATGCATGGCAAGCCCGGTCGATCGCCTCACCCTGATGTCCACCTTTGTGCGTATCACTGAACGCGGATCGATCAGCGCGGCAGCCAGTGATCTCGGGATCACTCAAGCAACCGCAAGCCGCCAACTGGCAGCGCTTGAGGATCGCCTTGGCGTGCAGCTTGCCGAGCGCACGACGCATTCCCTGACCCTCACTCAAACCGGCAAAGACGTCCTGACTGAAGCGCGCTCGCTCTTGTCGCAATGGGAGGGGTTGGAGGAGAGGTTGAGCGAGGACCGCGATGCTTTGGCGGGCCCTGTCAAATTGGTCGTGCCGGTCGCGCTTGGGCGCGCTTTCTTGTGCCATGCAGTGCTCGAATTCGCTGAACGCTACCCAGAGATCACCATCAACCTCGTTCTTGACGATCAACCCGGGCTGGGCGCTGAGGAAGGCTATGATCTGTTGGTGAAGGTCGGCAGGCCAGCTGACGACACTCTGATCATCAGAGAAGTTGCAACCGTAGAAAGAGGTCCCGTCGCCAAGGCTCGCTTAGGCGAAGACCAGGACGCATCTATTGGCAAGCTTGAGGGATTGCCCTTCGTATCTCTCGGTACCTTCGAAGGCGCAACCATCCCCTTGCGCAACCACAATGGCGAAGTGCGTACCGTCCGACCAACGCCGGTATGGGCGACCAATGACATTTTCGCTCTGCGCGATGCAATTGTGGCGGGGCGAGGATGGGGCATCTTGCCGACTTGGTTGATCCGCACCGAGCTTGGCGAAGGTACTCTCATCCGACTGGCGCGAGACTGGACCGGACCCGCCTTACCGATCACCGTTTGCCTGCAACCTTCCCGCCGATCAATCCGCCGAATCCAAGCCTTGGCTGCTGCCCTGGCTGAGCGCCTAGAAGCTGAGATGGAGACAAACGCCCCTCGGAATCTCGATTAGTCTGCTTTCCACTAGAGGCAAGCCAGAAGCGGACAGTCCGCAATCGGCCCACTTTGAGCCATCTCTTAGCGTCTTCGTTTGGGTGTGAAAGTGGACATTCGCGTGGTTGATGAGATGCCCGCTTCGGAATTCCATTTAATTAAGGGTCAGGAGTTTGTTGAGATCCTCCCGCCTAGTTCTTCGTCGGCGGTGTGAGGGCCGACTGCGGCGATCCAGACGCCTTTCCGAATAGCCCAGGCCTGTCCACGAAACACCCACAACTTCGAGCACGTTGTTTCCCGCGAGGCGTGCAGTCACCCGAGATCACAGAATCCCGTGCGCAGCAAGGACACCACTGATCGCATTGGAGTGGTTTCCACCCAGCGATTGTAGCTTGAATATCGATGTTGTCAGACTAACGTGGCAGGCTAGGGCTCTCACTGCTAGCGGCGGCTCATGAGTCGTAG
>JBCBMN010000094.1:0-11928 GCA_039822745.1 Pseudomonadota bacterium
CTCGGCTGCTAACAGCCCTTCGCGCAAAGCGTCCTGCGGGATCAGATGCTTGTGCTTCCAGCAGCACGCAATCGCAAACTGATGCAGAGCTGTTATCTGCGCATCGGTAGGCTCTGGCCATGCTTCAAACCACGCGCGCAGCATGGCGTGCGCGTCGGCGGAGCGATCCCATTCTTCGTTTGTCATGCGAGGTGGGCGTCTTGCAGAAACCCGATTGGCTTGCAAGGAGCCCCGGCTAAGGCCTTAACTCAGAAACTCCAAACACCCCGCCTCATCAAGCAGTGGATCAATGCGCCCCTTCGCATCCGCTGGCAGCGCCGCATACCGCGCGCGCAGATCGGCGAGACATTTGAGCTGATATTTGAACACGCCCTGTTCGTAGGGCATCCCGTCCACTTCTATGCGGAAAGTCTCCTCGCCCGCCTCAGCCGCGGCCGCATTGGCAAGCAGGAAGGGGACGTAGCAACGGCCAACCTCCGCAAGGATCGTCTTGGTCACCGGCTTGATATCCGCATCGGGCGCGTCCCACTCGCCTTCGATCCCTGAGGCGTCATCGACATGCAGCAGCCAGCGGAATGCATAAGGGTAATCGGCCCGCATCATCTCTTGCGCGGTCGGATCGGTGCCCAATTGCGAGAGCTGCCCGTACAGGCCGAATTCGGCCAACGAAGGCTGTGATCCCAGCAGCCATTGCTCGTTGACGACATGGTCCTCCAGCGCTTGCAACAGGCGCCGGGTGGACGCCTCGATCAGCGGGAAATTCTCGCGCGTGCAGCCCACCAGCGCCATGCGCCCGACCTGCCGATCGCGGAAGAAGTCCGAAAATTCCTCGATCTTCTCCAGCGTGCCACCTTTCATCGCGTCCACCGCGAGCCAGCGGCTCATCTGCTTCTGATCGACCTCTTCGAGCCAGCGATAGCCGAACATCGCCTTGGTCACCCATTCATCGCCAAAATCCTCGATCAGATGCGCCAGAAACGCCATGCCGGGATCATCAGGCACGATAGAGCGATCGGGATGGTTTTCTTCAAGCGTGTAGATCAGCGGGGTCGTGTCATTGGCGATGGTCCCGTCGGGGAATTGCAGCACCGGGATGACAGGCGCTCTGAGCGTCGACGCGGTCTGCTGCGAGATGGCTCCATGCTGCCAGATATGCGTGATCCGGCGATAGCGCAGAATCGCGCGCAGCTTCATCGAATAGGGCGAGCCCAGGGCACCAAAGAGTGTGTACATGCTGTCTCCCGTCGATCTAATTGATCCGATTAAACGCGACTATGAACGCATAAAGGCCCGCACCGCAAGACCTTTGAAACGCGGCTTCTGGAATAGAATTTGTGCCGTGCGCCGGGCGGCTTTAGGCAGGCGGGCATGACGGACATTTTGAGCAACAACAGCTTCACCAAACGCTTTGGGCTGACCACTCCGATTGCGCTGGCGCCCATGGCGATGGCATCGGGCGGAGAGCTGGCTGCGGCAAGCGCCAAGGCAGGGGCGCTGGGGCTGATCGGCGGCGGTTATGGTGACTTCGACTGGACAAGCCGCGAATACTCGATCGCTGCACAATTGCTCTCAACCAATCCGCAAGCGCAGGCGCGATTGGGGTGCGGGTTTATCACATGGAAGATGGAACAGGATCGCAGCGCGCTCGACTTCGTGCTGGATCGCGCAGTGCCGCCCGCCGCGATCATGCTTTCGTTTGGCGATCCGACCGAGATAGCCCGTGACATCATTGCGCGCGGCATCCCGCTGATCTGCCAGATTCAGACCATGGCGCAGCTGCCTCAGGCGGTGGATGCGGGCGCGAGTGTGATTGTCGCACAAGGAGCAGAGGCTGGCGGGCATGGCATGAACGCGCTCGATGGCCGCAGCACCTTCACCTTCGTCCCCGAAATCGCCGACTGGCTGGCGAGCCGCGCGCCCAAGATTGACCTTCTGGCCGCTGGCGGGGTCGCCGATGGACGCGGACTGGCGGCGGCGATGATGCTAGGCGCTGACGGAGCGCTGATCGGGTCACGGCTCTGGGCAAGCAAGGAATCGCTCGCGGCTGACGGCGCGATTGATGCCGCGCTCAATGCCAGCGGCGATGACACCGCGCGCTCGGCGGTGTTCGATATCCTGCGCGAAAAGGACTGGCCTGAGGAATACAATTTCCGCTCGCTTCGCAACGCCATGCACCGCAAGTGGGAGGACCGCTTAGAGGAATTGCGCGCCGATCCGGCGGCGGCGATTGCCGACTACAAGGACGCCGTCGCCAGGCAGGACTTCACTCAAGCGCATGTGACGGTGGGTGAAGGGACCGGGCTGATCAAGGCCGCTCCCAGCGCCCAAGAGGTGGTTGAGGCCATAGACGCTGAGGCGCGCGCTTTACTAGGAGGGTGAGGCTGCGGGCCGTTGCGGCCAGCGTGACCCGATAGCTCGCCGGAATCGCGATGGTGACAGCGTGGGCATAGTCAAAGTGCGTCGACTGCACCTTGCGGGTCTCCAGCACCTCCATATTGGCGCGCGCACCGGGAACGGTCGCAAGCTGGGGTTCGCATGAGCGGGTGTTGTGCAGAGCAGGCTCAATACCGCAGAAACAAACGATCAGGCGGATCATACGCCCATCAAAGAAAACCCCGTCCGGTATCTGTCATACCGAACGGGGCGTTTCATCGAAAATGTTGATCGACCTTAGCGGTCGTCTGTCGAAGGGTTTAGTAAACCTCGAACAGGCCTGCTGCGCCCATGCCGCCGCCGACGCACATCGTGGTGACGACGTACTTGGCACCGCGACGCTTGCCTTCGATCAGCGAGTGGCCAACGCAGCGCGCGCCGGTCATGCCGTAAGGGTGACCGATCGAGATCGAGCCGCCATTGACGTTGAGCAGTTCGTTGGGGATGCCCAAATGATCGCGGCAATAGAGAACCTGCACAGCAAAGGCTTCGTTCAGTTCCCACAGACCGATATCGTCCATCTTGAGGCCGTTGCGCTCAAGCAGCTTGGGGATCGCGAAAACAGGGCCAATGCCCATTTCGTCAGGCTCGGTCCCGGCAACCGCCATACCGACATAACGGCCGAGCGGCGCAAGGCCCTTCTTTTCAGCAACCTTGGCTTCCATGACGACGCTGGCCGAAGAACCGTCCGACAGCTGCGATGCGTTACCAGCCGTGATGAACTTGTCCGGGCCCATGACCGGGTTGAGGCTGGCGAGACCTTCGAGCGTGGTCTGCGGACGGTTGCCCTCATCCTTCTCGATGGTGACTTCTTTCTGGCTGACTTCGCCTGTTTCCTTGTCCTTCACCATCATCGTGGTGGTGACAGGCACGATTTCATCGTCGAACGCGCCGGCCTGCTGTGCAGCGGCGGTGCGCTGCTGCGAGGACAGAGCGTATTCGTCCTGCGCTTCGCGGCTGACATTGTAGCGCACGGCGACCGTCTCAGCGGTGTCGAGCATCGACATGTAGACCGCCTTGTGCATCGCCATCAGCGAAGGATCGGGCTGGACGCGCATTTCGGCGGTCTGGACGAGGCTGATCGATTCCTGACCACCGCCCACGACGATGTCCATATTGTCGACCATGACCTGCTTTGCTGCGGTGGCGATTGCCATCATGCCGCTGGAGCACTGACGGTCGAGCGTCTGGCCCGAAACCGTAACCGGAGCACCACCGCGCAGTGCAACCTGACGGCCAAGGTTGGCGCCCTGTGCGCCCTGCTGCAGCGCGCAGCCCCACACGACGTCGTCAATCTCAGCGGGGTCGATGCCAGCACGCTCAACGGCGGGCGCAAACGAGGCAGCGCCCAGCGTTGCGCCCATCGTGGCGTTGAAACCACCGCGATAGGCTTTGCCAATCGGGGTGCGGGCGGTCGAGACGATTACGGCTTCGCGTGACATTGGGGGGTGTCCTTTTTTGAAAGTGATACGATCCTCCGGGCTCTTAAAAGAAGCCCGGCATGGTTTATAAGTGGGGCTTCGTCTGATCAGACGAAGTACATGGTGATCCATTCGCAGATCAGAGCAGGCTTGTCCTCGCCTTCGATCTCCATGGTGACTTCCGAGGTCTGCTGCCACTGACCAGGGCGCTTTTCGACCATTTCGACCAGCTTCCAGTGGCCGCGAATGCGCTTGCCAGCGCGAACCGGAGCGATGAAGCGGGTTTTGTTGCCGCCATAATTGACGCCCATCTTGACGCCGTCGATCCGCTCCATGTTGCTGTTGGCACCCAGATACGGCATCATCGACAAGGTCAGAAAGCCGTGCGCGATGGTTCCGCCAAAGGGCGTCATCTTGGCGGCTTCTTCATCGATATGGATGAACTGGTGATCACCGGTCGCATCGGCGAACTGGTTGATGCGCTCCTGGCTCATCTCCACCCATTCGCTCGTACCGATAACTTCGCCCACCTTCGTGGCCAATTCCTGAGGTGTCATAGGGCTTCTCCTCTCTTTTGCGCAGGCACAAATTTGCACTCTGCGCGCCAAATTCCGCGCGCTACATGGCGCATCATTCGGGCCAAGGCAACGCCTTCGGGCAGTGGCAAGGGAACTGGGCGGTTATGCCGTTACGGCATGGCGAGAGGCGCCGTGGCAGGAACGGGCCTAGATTGGTGTCCAGAACGCCTGGGATTGGCGGATTTGCGTTGTTCTCGCGCCTCTTCAGAGCGCGCCGAATCAATCCGGCGGCAATAGGAATTGAGGCCGATTTGCAAGCCAATAATCATCAGCATGACCGGCTGATACGCGATCCCCTGAAACAGAGCGCCGACGAGATAGATGCACGAAGCCAGTTGCAGCGCCGTCGCCATGGGTGCGATCCACGCCTCGTCCTCTTGCACATGGCCCGCTTTCTCCCGGCTGCGCCAGCGCGCACCGATCCGCTCCATCTGCCACAGGCCCAGCGCATGCAGGGCCAGCCACATAATCAACCCCGGATAGCCCTGCTCCCCGAGCATTTCGAACAAGGATGAGTGGAAAGCACGCGCCTTGTCCGTCACGCGGCGATATTCGACCGAGCTTGTGTTGCCGGTCCCTTCGGTGACCGGCATTTCATAGGTGAAGCTGTTGCCCTTATAGCTGTCAAACCCGCCGCCCATCGGTTTTTGCGAGGCGTAGTCGATGGTCCACATCCACACCGCCACGCGGGTAGAGGCGCTTTCATCGCCGCCCGGCTCGGCAATGGTCGCCATCCGATCATAATAGCTCTGCGGCAGGAAAGGCAGCGCGGCGAGGCCCAAGGCGCCCGCGCCGACGATGAAGAGCATCCGCTTCTTGGTGTAACGCAGCATCAGCACTGCCAGCGCGGCGATACACAAGAGGCCCGTGCGCGCCTCTGTGCCGATCGGGATCAGCAGGCAGGAAAAGATGAGCGCGATGGCAAAGGCCTTTACCATCCAGTGCGGTTTGAAGATCGTGCCATAGCGCGTGAACCACCAGATTAGCGGCGTCAGCGCGATAGCGACCGTTGCCAGCGTGGAGCTTTCGTAAATGCCGCTATTGTCATCGACGAAGAAGACAAGATTACCATAGCCTCCGCCACCCAGCGTCACTTTCATGCCGGTCGAGATAACGATCATCCCGATGGCGAGCACCATAGTCAACGCCAGTGCCTCCAGCCGCGCGCGCGATGTCAAAGTGAACGGCAGGAAGATCGCAAACAACAGTGCTTTCCAGACCCACTCCCATTTCTCCGCCGCGCTGGCGGGGAAATCGGCATTGCCCGTGGTCCAGAAACAATAGGCAAGCAAAGCCAGCAGCAGGCCCTGTCGCCACGAAAAGCTGACATAGTTCTTCTTGTCGAGCGCGATATAGCCGCCAAAGGCCGCCAAGAACGCCACCAGAGACACCGGAATGCTCTGGATCAAGCCAAAGCCGATGCGCTGCGGCGCGAGAATATCGATATAGACATAGAGCAGCACCCACAGGAACGGACGCCGCACACCCGTCAGCAACAGATATCCGATAAAGGCAAGGAAGATGAGACCCATCATTGGCCCGGCATGCCCTTGGATGAGGTCTCGTCACTCCCCTGCCCGCGCCCCTCGCGCCGACGATGCGCCGCGCGCCCGGCATTATTGCGCTGTTTGCGCCGTTCGCGATCCTTTTGCTTGAAGCTGTCCAGCAGCGGGTCCACGTCCAGACCATCGCGCATAACAAGGCGCAAAACGGCTATGCCGAGAAGGCCGTGGCCGATGGAAAGGGCGATGTAATCGATCATGGTCGCATAGGTCTCGAAAGACTCCGAAACCTGCTGATAGCGCACCGCAGTTGACGCGCCGTTAAGCACAATCGCGCTATCTGGCGTGCCATGACACGGGTTCTGCACGTCCTCGACCATTCGCTGCCGCTGCACAGCGGCTACACTTTCCGCACCCGCGCTATCCTGAAAGCGCAGGAAGCGGCCGGGCTGGAGGTGCGTGGGATCACCGGCCTGCGCCACGAAACGCAGATCGAGAACAAGTCGCATTCAGGCGCGGTAGAGAATGTGGACGGCCTGACCTTTCACCGCACCAGCGGAGAGCCGAATGGTCCGGTCCTCATGGCCGAGTTTCGCGAGATGGCCGCTTTGTCCCGCTCGATACAGAAAGTCGCGCAGGATTGGCGCCCCGATATCATCCACGCCCATTCGCCTGCTTTGTGCGGGGGCGGTGCGCTTATGGCCGCGCGCGCTTTGGATGTGCCCTTCGTCTATGAAATCCGTGCCTTCTGGGAGGATGCCGCAGTCGGCAATCGGACCGGCACGCAAGGCTCGCTCAAATACCGCCTCACCCGCGCGCTCGAAACACAGGTGGCCAAGCGCGCCGATGCATTGTTCACGATCTGCGATGGCTTGCGCGACGATCTGATCACGCGCGGCATCCCTGAAGGCAAGATCGGCGTGATGCGCAATGGCGTTGACCTTGCGCTGTTCGGGGACCCGCCTGCACGCAACAATGCGCTGGGAGAGGAATTGGGGCTTGCATCGGACGCGCCAGTGATTGGCTATATCGGCAGCTTCTATGATTACGAAGGCGTCGACGATCTGATCGCGGCCATGCCCCTGCTGCGCCAGACGCACCCTGAAGCGCGCCTGCTGCTGGTGGGCGCGGGCGAGATGGATGCCGAATGGCGCGCAACCGCTGCCGCCCTGCCCGAACCCGAAGCGGTGACTTTCACCGGCCGCGTGCCGCATGCGCAGGTGGAACGCTATTATTCGCTGATCGATGTGCTCGCCTATCCGCGCAAGGCCTCTCGCCTCACAGATCTGGTGACGCCGCTCAAACCGCTCGAAGCGATGGCGCAGCGCCGTATTGTCGCGGCTTCCAATGTTGGCGGGCACCGCGAGCTTATCGAGGATGGCGTGACCGGAACTCTCTTCGCGCCCGATGACCCTGCCGCGTGTGCCGCCGCGCTTTCGCAGCTTATCTCTGCTCGCGAAACTTGGGACGCCATGCGCGATGCCGGCCTGGCCCATGTGCGCGAACGCCATGACTGGGCGCGCAATGTTGAGCGTTATCTTTCCGTTTACCATCTCCTGTTAGCCAATCTTAAGCGAGAGACTGGGCCAATAGTAGGGCACGCAAGCCCGACTGACACAGCAACAGGCTCACGCGCGAACAGACAAGGATTAGGCGCGCAAGGATAGGCAACCGGGCGCGCAATGTGGCTCTCAATGAGTGAGGGCCAGGAAAGTGGGGCGCCATGGTGATTGAAAAGCTGCGGGAAAAGGCTCGGCGGGAAGCCGCGGAGCAGGAAGAGGCCCAGTTGGCCAAGCGCCGCCCGAGGGTGCGTTCAAAGCGTCGTCCTAGAAAGCCGCTCATCCCGCACAACCTTGCTGGCAGCAAGATTTTCGTCCGCATTTTCACGATTTGGGGCGCGGCCGTCGCAGGCTTTAGCGTGATGGCTCTCTCCAGCGTCACCATTGCCCGCCTCAGCATGTTTACGGGTCTTGGCGCACTTGGTTCGCTGGCTCAGATCGTCTTTGCGCTGATCGCAGCAGCGATTGGCGGCACTATCGGCTTCATCGCGTCCAACATGTTCAAGTCCTTGGTTCTGCGCACCGCCGAGGGCGGGCCTATTGCCGCGATGGCAGCCCGGCGGGTTCGCCCGATTGATCCCGCATCAGAGCTGGGCAGTGACAGCTTGGATGCACCGATTGAGGAAATGCCCTTCTCCAGCTCCGAACAAGAGGAAGAGGGCGAGCTTGAGGACTATCCTCTCGAACTCGAAGAGCCGGAACCCGAAGCATTTGAATTGGACGCCTCTGCTGCGCTCGATGACGACGTGGGCCCAGAGGGTCAAATTGATGCGACATTGGCCTCGGCCCCGCAGGCTGAGAACGATGATCACGATACCGCGCTTGAGCTGGGCGAGTTTGAGCAGATCGAGGATCCCGCACCCGCCGCTCGGCCTTCCGTTGAGCAGGCGAGTTCGGGCATCGAAAAACTGCGCCAGAGCAAGCCCGACGACCTCAGCCTAGTGCAATTGGTCGAGCGGTTTGCAGCGGCCCTGCACGATGCCCATGACAATGCGCCGGGCGGCGTGGCGGGATCGGCTGAGGGTGATCCGCAGCGCGAAAAGGCGCTGGCAGAGGCGCTCAAGGCGCTTTCCCTGTTTACCGAGCGCGGCTTTGGCCAACCGGCGGCAGAAGAATTGCCGGGTGAAGCAAGTGAGGCAAATGCCAAACCATCGCGCTTCGGTTCAAAGTTTGGCGGCCAGGCAAAGGGGCCTAGTGTGTCCGCCATCAGCGAGACCGAGAACGAATTGCGCGCAGCGCTCGCTAAACTGCAGAATCTGCGCGGCGCGGCCTGATTTCGGCCAAGAGCTGCAAAATCTGCACATTTCGGCGCTCAAAATTGCTTTACGCGCAATGGCAGCAAAGCCAAACTGGTTACGCGCGTAATATTCCTTCGCCCAGAGCTACACTGTGCGGTTGCAAAATCACTTTCATCTTGGCATTGGGGCATCGAAACGAGAAGCGCGCTCATCCGTTGATAGCGCGAGATCGACGAATGCGCCGTCTGGCACAGCACGAGACACTGGCAACGAGGCCAGCGTGCAATCTCAGGACCGGCCTCTGACAGGATGAAGATACGCCATGGGATACCCGGTTTCCCAGGGTCTTTACGACCCCATCAATGAACATGACGCCTGCGGAGTGGGCATGATCGCTCATATCAAGGGCGAGAAAAGTCATGACATCGTGCGCCAGTCGCTCGAGATTCTGAACCGGATTGATCATCGCGGCGCTGTGGGCGCAGACCCGCTGCTGGGCGATGGCGCGGGCATTCTCTTGCAAATCCCAGATCCGCTGCTGCGCAAATGGGCGCAGGCGCATGGCCATGACCTGCCGCAGCCGGGTGATTATGCGGTCGCAATGTGCTTCATGCCGCAGGATGAGAAAGCCCGCGCTTTCATCACCGAGCGGTTTGAGACCTTTATCGAGAAAGAGGGCCAGCGCCTGATTGGCTGGCGCGATGTGCCGACCACTCTGGACGGTCTGGGCGATGCGGTTGTGGATTCCATGCCGGTCATCCAGATGGCGGTCCTCGCACGCGGCGAGAGCACGCCCGATCAGGACGCTTTCGAGCGCAAGCTGCTGGTGATCCGCAAGCAGGTGCAAAATCCGCTGCCGGGTCTGGCGCAAAAGCACAATCTGCCCGGTCTAACCGATCTCTACATGCCCAGCTTTTCGAGCCGCACGATCGTTTATAAGGGCCTGCTGCTGTGCGATCAGGTCTCCAGCTTTTATGACGATCTGCGCGATCCCGATTGTGTCTCTGCGCTTGGCCTTGTGCACCAGCGTTTCTCGACCAACACGTTCCCCAGCTGGCGGCTTGCCCATCCCTTCCGCCTGATTGCGCATAATGGTGAGATCAACACGGTTCGCGGCAATGTGAACTGGATGAATGCGCGCCGCCGCACGATGGAAAGCGAGCTGCTGGGGCCGGACCTCGACAAGATCTGGCCGATCATCCCGCATGGCCAGTCTGACACAGCCTGCCTCGACAATGCGCTTGAGCTGCTGCTGGCGGGCGGGTACTCGCTGGCTCACGCGATGATGATGCTGATGCCCGAGGCATGGGGCGGCAACACTTTGATGGATGAAGGCCGCCGCGCTTTCTACGAATATCACGCCGCTTTGATGGAGCCATGGGACGGCCCTGCCGCGGTGTGCTTCACCGATGGCCGCCAGATCGGCGCGACTTTGGACCGCAACGGCCTGCGCCCCGCGCGCTTCTGCGTGACCAAGGACGATATCGTCTGCCTCGCGTCCGAAAGCGGCGTGCTGCCGTTCGCCGAAGAAGACATCACCCGCAAATGGCGCCTGCAACCGGGCAAGATGCTGCTGATCGACCTCGAAGAAGGCCGCATCATCGAAGATGGTGAACTCAAGAGCAGCCTCGCCAAAGCCGAACCCTATGCCGAGTGGTTGGAGCAAGCTCAGTTCAAGCTTGAAAATCTCAAGACTATCGACCCTGAATTTGCCGAGCTGCCGCAGGACGAAAATCAGGAAACGCCCGCCCTTTTGGAAGCGCAACAGGCGTTTGGCTACACGCAGGAAGACGTCTTTAAATTCCTCGAGCCGATGGCGCTCAAAGCCGATGATCCGATTGGGTCAATGGGCACCGATACGCCGATTGCGGTGCTTTCTGGCAAGCCGCGCCTGCTCTATGATTATTTCAAGCAGAACTTTGCGCAGGTGACCAATCCGCCGATTGATCCGATCCGCGAAGAACTGGTGATGAGCCTTCTTTCGATGATCGGCCCGCGTCCCAACCTGCTTGGCCATGCGGCAGGTACGCACAAACGGCTTGAAGTGAACCAGCCAATCCTCACCAATGAAGACTTGGCCAAGATCCGTTCGGTCGAGACCACTTTGGACGGCGCGTTCCGCTGTTCTAACATCGACATGACGTGGGATGCGAGCGAAGGGGTCGAAGGCCTTGAGCTGGCGATCAAGGAGATGTGCTGGGCGGCTACCGATGCTGTGCTGCAGGATCAGAACATCCTTGTCCTGTCAGACCGCAAGCAGGGCCCTGACCGCATTCCCATGCCCGCTCTGCTGGCGACCGCGGCGGT
Source organism: Pseudomonadota bacterium (assembly GCA_039822745.1). Lineage (GTDB taxonomy): Bacteria > Pseudomonadota > Alphaproteobacteria > Sphingomonadales > Sphingomonadaceae > Erythrobacter. Next base: position 11,039 of record JBCBMN010000094.1, read on the forward strand.
GCATCACCACCTTGTGCGACAGGGTCTGCGGATGCAGACCGGGCTGGTGGTGGAGACCGGCGAAGCGCGCGAAGTGCACCATTTCTGCGTCCTTGCAGGTTATGGCGCGGAAGCGATCAATCCGTACGTAGCCTTTGAAACGATTGAGGAAATCCGCGCGCGCAAGCACCCCGAAACGGACGCGAAGCAAGCCGAACAAAACTATATCAAGGCAATCGGCAAGGGCATTCGCAAGGTCATGTCCAAGATGGGCATCTCGACCTATCAATCCTATTGCGGCGCGCAGATTTTTGACGCGGTTGGCCTCTCCAGCACCTTTGTCGAGAAATACTTCACCGGCACCGCGACCACTATCGAAGGCATCGGCCTTGCCGAAGTGGGCGAGGAAGCGGTGCGCCGTCACGCGCAGGCCTTTGGCGACAATCCGCTTTACGAAGGCATGCTCGATGTCGGCGGGATCTACCAATATCGCCTGCGCGGTGAGGAACACGCCTGGACCCCGGACAATGTCGCGCAATTGCAGCACGCCGTGCGCGGCAACAAGGCGGAAACCTATGAGGAATTCGCCAAGTCGATCAACGAGCAGTCCGAGCGCCTGCTGACAATCCGCGGGCTGATGGAATTCAAGCCGGCCAATACGCGCGAATTAAGGCCACTTCCTATCGACGAGGTCGAACCCGCGAGCGAAATCGTCAAACGTTTCAGCACCGGCGCGATGAGCCTTGGCTCGATCAGCCACGAAGCGCACTCGACCATGGCGCTGGCGATGAACAAGATCGGTGGTCGCTCAAATACCGGCGAAGGCGGCGAGGAGCCGTTCCGCTTCAAGCCGCTCGAAAACGGCGATTCGATGCGCAGCCGGATCAAGCAGGTTGCCTCGGGCCGCTTTG
>JBCBMN010000095.1:0-11822 GCA_039822745.1 Pseudomonadota bacterium
AAGAGGGCGAGGATCAGGCGGCGTGGATCGAAAGCGAACTGGCGCTGGAGAGGCAACCCGTTACCTCCGCCGCCTTGCCCGCGAACCTTGAACCTACACCAGAAGGCTGGGTCCGCACGCATCCTGGGATGCTGCCTGAACTCGGCGGGCTGGACGGGTTCTTTGTCGCCCGGTTCTCCAAAAGCTGACGACTTAAGCGCCCTCTTTCACATATTTCTGAAAGCTCTTGCGCAGCTTCATGATCTTGGGCGGGATCGTGGCGAGGCAATAGGGGTTTCGCTGGCCTTCGCCTTCCCAGTATTCCTGATGATAGTCCTCGGCCGGATACCATGGCTTTGACTGTTCACTGCCTTCGAGGCCCTCGATCGTCGTGACAGCGGTTCCTGAATTTTCCGCGTTCCAGCGCCCAATCGCCGCTTCAGCCTCTTCGCCTTGTTCTGCAGACAGCGGGAAGATTGCTGAGCGATATTGCGTGCCCACATCATTGCCCTGACGGTTCAGCTGGGTCGGATCATGGGTGCCGAGGAACACGTCGTAGATCTCGGCTATGCTGATCGCTGCCGGATCGAAGGTGACGCGGATCCCTTCGGCATGGCCGGTCGCGCCGGAGCAAACCTCGCGATAGGTCGGGTTGGCGCTTGTGCCACCAATATAGCCGCTCTCAACCTCGCTGACGCCGACGACATCCTTGAACACGGCTTCTGTGCACCAGAAGCATCCGCCTGCGATAATGGCCTGTTCCATGACTGCAATCTCCTTTGATTGCGGAGATAGGAAGCCTCGCCCCAATCGCCAGAGGCCAATCGCCTTCATCGAGGAATACTTGTCATCGCCGTGTCCCTTTGTCAGGACATGGCACGTACTTCACGAATAACCCCATGAGAGAGGGCCCCATCATGAAAAAAGCTATCCTTCTTGCCCCGCTTGCTGCTCTGGCTGCCAGCGCGGCCTTCGTCGCACCTGCCGTGGCCGACCATCACGCCGAGGCAAAAGCTCCTACGCTGGAAGAGGTGCTCGCCAGCGACAAGCGCGGCAAGGATGGCGCGCGTGACCAATATCGCCGTCCGGTTGAAACGCTCGGCTTCTTCGGTGTCGAGCCCACCATGACGGTGGCCGAGTATGGCCCCGGTGGCGGCTGGTATACCCGCGTGCTTGCACCCTATCTGATGCCGGCTGGCAAATATCTCGCCTTTAACGGTGACAGCGATGCGCGCGAGTACCGCACGCGCGCGCAGGAAGCTCGTTCAAAGGGCTGGACCGAGCGCTTCAAGTCTGGCGTTGCCGAGATGATGGACGTCAAGGCGAGCGATGTGACCGCTTTTGAAATCGACGAGATGCCGGACGAGGTTGCAGGGACCGTTGACCGGGTGCTGATTTTCCGTTCGATGCATGGCCTGAACATCGGCAACAATGCCGACGATGTGCTCAAGGCTGCGCGGACAATGCTGAAGGATGACGGCATGGTTGGTGTCGTTCAGCACATGGCTCCCGAAGGCGCGAGCTATGACGATTACGGCGCACGCCAGCGTGGCTACATGCGCAAGGCTGATGTGGTGGCCATCTTTGCTGCCAATGGCTTTGAACTCGCGGCTGAGAGCGACATCAATGTCAACGCAAAGGACCCGGCCAATTGGGACAACGGCGTGTGGACGCTGCCTCCGGTTCTGGCGACCGGCAAGGATGATCCAAAGCGCGCTGAGTATCTCGAAATTGGTGAGAGCACGCGCATGACCTTGCTATTCAACAAAGCCGACTAAACCCCAGATTGGGAGACGCATTATGAAACGCCTTACGATTGCTCTGTTCAGCGCGCTGGCGCTGGCTGCCTGTGCACCGAGTGCAGGTGACGCAGTGGCTGAGACCGCCGAAGCCGATGCCGTGAACACCAAGCTTGCCGAAGTACTTGGCGCAGAACTGCGCGCTGAGGACAAGGCGCGCGACGCGTTCCGCAACCCGGCTGAGACGCTGGCTTTCTTTCAGGTCGAGCCGACCCATACGGTGATCGAATATGCGCCGGGCAGCGGCTGGTACACCCGCATCCTTGCCCCTTATGTCGCTGACGAAGGGCAATATATTGGCTCAGTCTTTCCGCCGGAGGCCGGGGCTGCAATGGGTGAGGAATTCGTCACCAGCGTGCGCGAAGGGGGCGAGGCATTCCCTGCCAAACAGTCGGAGGCCTTGGGGATTCCGGCTGAAAAGCTGCCGTTCTATTTTGGCAATGCCATCCCTGAAGAGGTCAAAGGCACGGTCGACCGCGTGCTGGTTTTCCGTATGATGCACAATCTTAAACGGTGGGGCGTGGCAGATAGCGAGACTGAAGGATGGCTTAATGCGTTGAAGCCCGGCGGCATGCTGGGCGTGGTGCAACACCGCGCAAAGGCCGATGCGCCTGACGATTACGTCGATGGCAATCGCGGCTATCTTAAAGAGGCTGAATTGATCGCCTATTTTGAAGGCAAAGGCTTTGAACTGGTGGACACCAGTGAGATCAACGCCAACCCGAAAGACACCGCCGATTACGAATACGGTGTCTGGACGCTGCCCCCAACCTATGCTCAGGGCGACACTGATCGCGAGAAATACACTGCGATCGGCGAAAGCGACCGGATGACGCTTCTGTTCAAAAAGCCGGAATAAGGCTAGCGGGCGGCGCTATGAGCACACTCACTGTCGCCGCCCTCCAGCTTGCGCTGGGTTCTGAAGACGAAGCGCATAACATCGCGGCTGTCAGCGCGCTGGTGGAAGAAGCGGCGGGTAAGGGGGCAAAGCTGATCTTGCCGCCTGAGCTGTTTTCAGGCCCCTATTTCTGCCGCGTTGAGGATGAGGCGCTCTTCGCTTTGGCGCGTCCGACTGCAGAGCATCCCAGCGTTATTGCAATGCAGGCGCTGGCCGCAAAGCTGAGTGTTACCATTCCCACAAGCTTCTTCGAGCGGGACGGGCACCATTATTACAACACACTGGCAATGATTGGTCCTGATGGTGCGATCATGGGCACCTATCGCAAGAGCCACATTCCCGACGGGCCGGGCTACGAAGAGAAGTTCTACTTCCGCCCCGGCAATGACGGGTTCAAGGTTTGGGACGTGCTCGGCGATGACGGACAGAAGGTTCGCATTGGCGTCGGCATTTGCTGGGACCAATGGTATCCCGAGGCGGCGCGAGTGATGGCGCTAAATGGCGCGGAGGTGCTGCTTTACCCCACCGCGATTGGCTCTGAGCCCTACGACGCTGAACTCGATACCAGCCGCATGTGGCGCCGCGCCATGATCGGCCACGCCGTGTCGAACTGCATGCCGGTTATCGCTGCCAACCGCATTGGCTGCGAAGGCCCCGAAGACGCAGCGCAGAATTTCTACGGCCACTCTTTCATCAGCGATGAATGGGGCGATCAGCTGGCCGAATTTGGTGCTGAAGAGACGGGCGGTCTGGTCGCGACGCTCGATCTCGCCAAGGCTGCAACCCACCGCGCCGGGATGGGCTTCTTCCGTGATCGCCGTCCGCAGCTTTACGGCCGGATTGCGCAGGACATTTGAGCGAGACCTATCTCATAGCGCTCGGCTCCAATATGCGCGTGCCGGGCATAGGGCCCCCACGCGCCGTGCTCAGCGCGCTGCCTCAGATGTTTGTGCAGGAAGGGCTGCATGTCAACGCCACCGCCCCGGCCATTGGTAGCGATCCGATTGGCCCTTCGATCCGGCGCTATGCGAATGGCGCCATGGTGATCGAAACTGACTTGCTCCCGCCCGATTTGCTGGCGCTGCTTCAGTCCATTGAGCGCCGTTTTGGCCGCACCCGCGCTCAGCGTCGCGGTCAACGCTGGCGCGCCCGAGCGCTTGATCTCGATATCATCCTGTGGAGCGGCGGGGTCTGGGCGAGCCCTGATCTCATCATTCCGCACAAGGAAATGCGGGGGCGGGATTTCGTCCTCGACCCGGCCAGCGCCATCGCGCGACATTGGAGAGACCCGGTCACCGGGCTGACCCTTGGCCAACTGAGCGCAAGGCTGGCGCGCAAAAGAAAGGGCGCCTGATCGCAAAAGATCAAGCGCCCCGTCTATCCACTAAGGGTCCGTCCACAAAGACGAATGGATTGGCGAATGGATTGCTTCAGGCAGCGGCCTTGCGACGGCGGCGACGACCAAAGCCCATCGCGACCAGAGCGAGGCCAAACAGGCCGACCACGCCAGGAGCGGGAACGTCAACCACACGATAATCGCTGATCGTGCGGACATAGTCGCCGGCTACAACAGGATCTCCCCACCAAGACCAAAGATTCACTTTTGTGCCATTTTCCTTGGTCTTGAGCATATAAGGGTGGGTGCTATTGCCGTTCTGATTGGTCGGTGTGTAAGTCTCACCGCCAATTTCGCGAGTACCCGTCAGAGTGGTCAGGGTGAACATGAAGCTCGGCGTTGCCCCGCCCTGAAAGCCGCTGAAGTCGCCAGTAAAGGCTGTGTCGATGTCATCACCGATCCAGGAGCCGGTGCCGTTGTCGGTGTCGATGGTGAGGATATCGCCATCATTCATCGTATACTCAAAAATCGCCGCAGACGCCGGTGCTGCCACCGCCATGGTCGACGCGGCGAGCGCGATCGCGGCCGTTTTCGTCCATTTTGCCATTTGTCTTCCCCTAATCCTTCATTTCGTATCAAATCTCGCGCAGCCGATATGTTAACCGGCGCTGGTAAACAGTATTAGAGCAAGGGACGTGCCATTCGGCCCGAACGCGCGCGAAACCGGGGCTTCTGGTGGTTAACGCACAAGGGGTGTTCTGGTTAACTGTAAAGCGAACCGACGTTTTTGCGCGGTCTGCCCAACTCGAACCGGCTGTTAAGCAAGTTGCGCTAAAGCCTGCGGCTATGACCCGCCCAATCGAACTCCCCCGTTTCAAGGCCGCTCCGCTTCTCGCTGCGGCTTTGGTTCTTGCTCCGCTGACGGCCTGTGAAAGCGGCCCGTCTGACCCGCTTGCCGCTGCTCAAAATTCGTTGGCGAATGATGAGCCGCGCACCGCGCTTGAATATATCGATGCCGCATTGGCCGTGCAGCCGGATGACCCGGTCGTTCAGATGCTTGCTGGCGATATCGCGATGGCGATGGGTAACCCTGATCGTGCCGTCACCGAGTTCAAGCGTGTGGTCGAAGGACCGGGCAGCAGCAGTCTGGCCAAGGCAAAGCTTGCCGAAGCCAATCTCATGGCCAATTTCATCGGTGCCGCAGAGGAAAGCGTGGCAGCGCTTGATTATGATGTCCCCCTCGCATTTACCGCCGCCATCGGCTTTGCCATGTCGCAGGGGGATTACGAGACCGCTTATGCAAAGCTGGAAGAGGGCCTTGCTCAATTTCCAGAAGACCCGCGTCTGATCGCGATCGATGCAGAGCGGCTTTATGTCAGCGCGCAGCCCAAAGCCGCAGCTGATCGCCTCGCTCCGGTACTCGCGCTTGAGCCTAGCGTGCCACAGGCGCACCGTCTTGCCGGACAAATGGCATTGGCGCAGCGCGATCACGCCGCCGCTTCAGGCCATTTCACGACGCTCTTGAAAGCGCGCCCCAAGGATCAGACAGCCATGCTGGCCATGGCCGCGATAGCGCGCGACAGCGGAGACGACGGCGAAGCGGCGAACTGGATCAACAAGGCCAATGAGGCCGGCGAACCGCATCCCATCGGGCTGCTGTTCGCAGCGCAGATGGCTTATGATGCCGGCGATATAGACCGGGCCTTTGAGCTGATCGAGAAGGTTCCCCCGGAGATTGCGGGCGAGCCTAGCTTTGCGCGTCTGCGTGGCTTCATCGATGCAGCACGCGGGCAATATGGAGCGGCCATTCTGCCTCTCCAATCCTATCTTGAAGGCGCTGGCGAGGACTATCCCGCACGCCGCACCTTGGCCAAGGCCTATGCCGAGCAAGGCGAGCTCAGCAATGCGTGGGAAACGATCGCGCCCGTGCTTAACGATCCTCAGGCGGAAATCGGCGGGCTGACGCTTGCGCTGGGCCTTGCCGAGAAAACCGGTCGCGGCGACCCGGAAGCGATCCGTAGCCTTATCGCCAACCTCAATGGAGCGCCCGCGCTTGCTGAAGGAATGCGCCAGGCAGGCGAAGCCATTCGCGCCGGAGACTGGGCCAAGGCGGATGCGATTTACACGCCGCTTGTGACCGGTATTGGCAAGAGCGATGCGGTTCTTCTGAACAATGCGGCAGCAGTGAAGTCGAAACTCGGAGATCACGCGGGCGCTGTCGCGCTTGCACGCCGCGCCTTGAGCGAAGCGCCGGAGAGCCCGCAGATTCTCGATACGCTGGGCTGGGCTCTTTGGCAGGAAGGCGCGAATGTGACCGAGGCTCGCCAATTGCTGACCCGCGCACGCAATGCAGCGCCGGGCAACCGCGAAATTGCCGAGCACTGGGCGATAGCGCATCAGGACGCTTGACCCGCACGCCTCTGCTATCTATCGGAGCGCTCCAACTCGGCACGAAGCAACGTGCCAGAGCGCCCTTTGGGGGTCCTTAGCTCAGTCGGTAGAGCAACTGACTTTTAATCAGTAGGTCGCTGGTTCGAACCCAGCAGGACTCACCACCTATTCCGAACAAACAAGCGAAATTGCCGTCTCGCCCCAGCGGGGCAAAACTGCGCCCGCAATTCCGGGGCTTTGCGGTGACTGAAATCGGCGGTTGAGAAATCGGAGGCGCACCGACCTACCAATTCGCGCCTCAAATGCGCGAAGTTCTCCGCGGTCGATTTAGTGACCTACTGCTTAGGATTCAGAGGTTTGGAAAACCGAGTGCCTCGCGCTGATCGGCGAAGCGTATTGGCAGATCACCCGTCCGCCAGAGGCTGCGGGCGCTTAGGTTCTTGGGCTGCTTTCCGTTCAATATGCTTCGAATGATCGCCGGATCGAGATAGCTCAAACGTGCGAGGCGCTGGAGATGACGCAACTTAGTGGTCTTGATCGACTGGACCGCCTCTTCGTCCATTTCTTGAAGTTCATCCCTTGCAGCAAAGGCACGTCCAAGAAGCTCGACAAGGCGAAAATCGCTTTCCGTACGATTTGGCTCTGAAGGCTGAAGTCTCATGCGAGCCTCGTGACCGTAGTTTTGTCGATCGAGCGCGATACTGAACTTCGCTTCGAATATTGCGGTCCCTTTTGCATCAGCTAGGCCAAGCGTGGTTGCTGGCTCGAATACCCCTTCGATCTCGTTCTCGTTGACTACAACGCGAAGAGCTAGTCGGTTCAGGACCTCGCTGGCCTTGCTAGCGGGCAAATGTTCAACGTCGGCAGCTAGCCGCTCCGCTGTCTCAAAGACCCTCTTTTTCTCATCGGCCGATCTCGACGCAGCTAGTCTCTGAATGTTGGCGTTGGCCCGCAACCAATTCGCTATTGCACGCCGGATCGATTGCTCAATCTCACCGGCTGGTAGTCTCAGCGCTGATGCTTCGTCGTCGTCATTCATGTTTGAGGCATAGTAAGTGTAGCGCCGACCGTGGTTCTTGGTGTGCGTGGGAGACATGGGACGAGCGCGATCATCGCGGATCATTCCAGCAAGCAATGCGACGCGGCGCTGGTTCCCGCCGGCCGATCCAGGCGACGTTCGTTCTTTCAGCTTGGTTTGAACTGCATCGAAGGTTTCGCGATCAACGATGGCTTCGTGCAGTCCTGGGTAGGTCTTTTCTTTGTGGCGCACTTCGCCGACATAGATCGGATTGGATAGCAGACATTTGAGAGCGCCCCGCTTGATAGGAGCACCTCCACTGACATTGCCTCGTTTCGATGTGCGTCTCTTGCTCACGATCCCATCGCGAGCAAGCTCCTGGACGAGCGCTTTGATAGAATCCGCTCCGAGATAGCGCTTCATGATCTCGCGGACTGTTTTGGCCTCTTCGGGAATGACAACGAGCTTCCGATCAACTGCATCATAGCCCACTGGCACTCCGCCTCCCATCCACATACCTTTGGCCTTGGAAGCTGCGATTTTATCTCTGATGCGTTCGGCTCCAACTTCCCGCTCGAACTGGGCGAAGGAGAGAAGAACGTTGAGCGTAAGTCGTCCCATCGAGCTGGTGGTCGAGAATGCTTGGGTGACACTAACGAATGATGCCTCAGCTTCGTCCAGCACATCTACAATCTTGGCAAAGTCGGCGAGGCTGCGGGTTAGCCGGTCGATCTTGTAAACAACCACCACGTCAACCTTGCCTGCCTTTACGTCGGCAAGAAGCTGCTGGAGAGCTGGGCGCTCCAGAGTTCCCCCTGAGTGACCACCATCGTCATAGAGCTCAGGAAGTAATGTCCAACCTTCATGCTGCTGGCTCAAAATGTAAGCTGCACAGGCTTCCCTCTGTGCGTCGAGGCTGTTGAAGTCCTTGTCCAAACCCTCATCGGTAGATTTGCGCGTGTAGATAGCGCAGCGCAGCTTCTTCTGGCCTTTAGCCATTGGCTGCGACCTTCAGTTCTCCAAGCCGTGGGCTGTTCAGTCCAAAGAAGCGTGGTCCAGACCATTTGGCTCCGGTGATATGGCTCGCGACCGCACTCAATGATCCGAACGTCCTGCCGCGATACTCGCAACCGCTTTCAAGCACGATCACCTCATGAACCTCGCCATGCCACGTTCGCGACAGCCAAGTGCCCGGTTTGGCTTCGGTCGACACTCGGCCTTCTTTGCGCCGCTCATCCTTGCGACCCAGTGCACCTAGTTGTCGAAGCTCAGCATTGGTGAGCTTGCCAACCTCGGGCTCCTGCGAATGAGCTGCAATCGCCCGCAGCAATAGCGGCGAGCTAAATGACTGAGGTGCTTGCGTCCCGAAGCTCTTGCGCCATGCCAAACGGAGCTCCGCAGGCTTCATCCGTTCTAGGGCTCCGATCTTATCATCGATATCCATGAGACCATGGATGCTCGAACCGTCGCACTAGTCGAGTGATTTCTGGCAGTATCGGGTCTTTCCAGTGGACTTGCCGCGTTCTTCGAGCATTGCGGTGCTCATGCACGAAATCGACCAGGAACTAATCAGCCTTCTGTCCGCCAAGGTCGGCATGCTGATGGAAGATCGCGCGACCGGCGCGCTGACTATCGGATCGCTTTCTGCCGAACGGCAAAAGGCCGCGATAGATACGCTCGCTGCTGCATCAAAGACAATCACGAAACTAGCTGACGCTGCTCAATCCATCTCAAAATGACTGCTTTGCGCCCCATCCAAGACGTAGCCATCCAGGATCTTAGTTCCTGAAAGCGGACATTCTCAGAGGCCATCTCGGCCAAGGAGAATGAACATGACTTACTCACACTTTGACCCTGCGGTTCAAAACCGAATGCCGTGGAACTTTGGCGCTAAGATCGGTCCCAAGCGGCCATTCAATCAGAAACAGATCTGGGCAATCCGTTTCTTTCTAGATCGCGAAGTACGCGTCCGAGATCGCGCGCTCTTTGACTTGGCGATTGATAGTAAGCTGCGAGGTTGTGATCTCGTCGAGCTGAAGATTGGTGACTTGGTCAGTGGCCCGGAAATCAGAACGCGAGCGACAATCACTCAGCGCAAGACTGGACGTCCTGTCCAGTTTGAGATTGCAGCAGACGCGCGTGCAAGTCTTCTTGCCTAGCTGGAACTTAGGGGTGGTGACGTCGAGGACTTTATCTTCCCCAGCCGTGTTGATCACACCCGTCATTTGAGCACGCGACAATACGCTCGACTTGTTGATGAGTGGGTTTTCGCGATTGGCTTGCGACCCGAGGAATATGGCACTCATTCGCTGCGCCGAACTAAGGCTTCAATCATTTACAAGGCGACTGGCAATATCCGAGCAATCCAAATTTTGCTTGGTCATTCAAAGATTGAGAACACTGTTCGTTATCTAGGTGTCGACATCGAAGACGCTCTTACACTCGCGGAAAAGACTGAGATCTGACCGGATTTGGGCGCTGGCCTAGTCTGGGCCAGCGTCCGCTTGTGGGGGTGGAAGCCGACACGGTCTTGGTTGCATACCTGTTTCCGGAAACACGGTCGGTTTCACTCCAGCACCTCAAATTTCAGTTTCGATCCATCCGTTCCGTGAGATGGTTGAAGGCAGTCAGGCAAACCAAATTTCTGCCACGCCTGGGCCAGTCCCGATTGTTCCGCGAAATCGGGAAAGTCGGGATGAGATCGGATGCGCTTTGACCGGAAAGATCGCTCGAAACACATGGCAAGCGGGAAGACGACGTAAGCCGGTGGCTTTGTCAAAATTGCCTGCATGAAATCTTGCGGGCTATCCATGAAAAAGAAACCGAGAGTCTCCGCTAGAGTCGGCTGAATTTTTGCGTTTTTCACTCGCCGCTTCAACTGGGATGAAACCAACCATCTCGCAATCGGCTGACCGCCGAAAAACGCATTGAACACCAGCCATCGCGCAAGCGGAGACTTGAGCTGTCCGGCTTCATTGGGGCCCAACAGGGCATAGCTGTCTTGCATGAATTGGACCGCTGCCCGCGATCCATCGCGTTCTTCGACCAGTTGAGCCAGCAGAAACGCAGCAGGTCCAAAGCCCAGATCAAGGCACTTTTGAAACGATGCTGTGGCAGCCAGCCGATCATCATTCATAAGGTGCATACCGCCCAGCGAGCCATGCCAGATCGCGCGCAGCGGGTCGCGCTCAACCCATTGCTGCGCAATGTCGAGCGCTTTGGAATGGTGGCCAATTGCAGCATAGACAATGGCTACACCAAATGCAGAACCAGGGTCATGGGGATCGAGTTCGCTGGCCTTCAAATAGCAGCTTAGCGAGTCAGCCAGCCGCAATTCGCGCGAATTGATGGCGCCCAGGGCGAACCACGCAGCCGAACATGACGAGTCCAGAACCAGGCATTGTTCCGCCGCCGATCTGGCTCTTTGCACATGCCTTTGCCAGTCGGGGGTGTGCGCAAATTCTGTGACCACCGCACTGACGCTGGCCAGCCATCCGAGCGCCTCAGTGAATTCCGGATCAAGTGCGACCGCCTCCTCGAACAGCGAAATGGCGGTCAGCAATGTGGTTTGGCCGTTCAGCCTTTGGGTCAATTCGCGCCCTTGAAGAAACAGCTCATAGGCCTTAGTACTGCGTGACCTTGCGAGCGTCAGCGGTTCCGTCGTAACTACCTGCAGCTGGCTCGCCAAATCATTGATAATCGACTGCGAAATCTTCTCCTGGATGAGGAGCAGATCGTTCCCGCTTTCCTCGTAAGCCTGGGACCAGACCTGATAGCCGTTTGCCGCATCAATCAGCTGCGTGGTTATTCTAATCAGCCCGCCATCGCGCCGGGCAGATCCTTCCAGAATGTATCGAACGTTCAGTTCAGCAGCGATGTGGCCTGCATCTTTCGAGCTGTCTCTGAAGGCTAAGGAAGATGTGCGACCAATAACCTTCAGGCCGGGAATGCGCGCCAGAGCGTTGATGAGCTCTTCGGTTGTCGCATCGGCAAAATAGCTTTGGGTCTCGTCACCGCTCAAATTCTTGAACGGCAACACAGCAATCGAATTTTCAGGTGTGTCAGATTTCTGGGAGACGTGACCACCGGCGGCTGAAACATCGGGGGCTTGCAGCTGATACCCCTTCTTCGGGATCGTCTTGATCAGATCATTGACGCCGTGATCTTCCCGCAAAACCTTGCGCAGTACATAGATCACTCGGGTGAGGCTCTCGTCACCTATATCCGCGTCACCCCAGATCCGGTCAATCAGGTCACTTCGGGTCCATACCTCATTGGGACGTTCAGATAAGATCTGAACCAAGGTCATGACCTGCAGCTCTACGCGTGACGTCTTGGCCTCGCTGGATAATTCGAGCCGGGCCGGAGACACCAGAAGAGAACCAATGGAAAATGGCTCAT
>JBCBMN010000096.1:0-11476 GCA_039822745.1 Pseudomonadota bacterium
ATCAGCAAGCGATCATTCCCAGCCCATCTGAGCCAGTCCAGCCGATCGCCTTTACCAAGCACGAATTTTCGATTTACCTCCAGCGTGGCGGTATCAATGATGATAACCTGGCCCTCGCCGTTGATGGTGCGGGTGATAGCCAATTGCGATCCGTCGGGCGACATATGAAAGCCGCGAAAGGCGCTTCGGCCTGCAAAACTCTCTGTTGGAAGCAGCGGCGGGATCGCTTCGAGCCGGGTGGCTGTCTCTTGCGCCGCAACCTCATCCGGCGCGGCCGCGGCCTCCTGAGCGAAGGCTGTGCCAGACCAGCCAAGCGCCAGTAACGCCAGCGCTTTGAGCAAGTATGCAATTTGCGATTTCATGATCCCACCGTCGAATCCCCGCTTGCCCTTCCAGATTATTGAAAAAGCCGATGAAGACAAGCGGGTTAGTGAGATATTTGACTAGCCGGAGCTGAGTTCTTCTTCGATCTGTGACAGACGCTCTTTGCCGAAGAACATCTCGGTCGGGCCGTCCTTGGGTCCGACATACAGGGTCGGGATGCCGAAAGTGCCGCGCTCGACCGCGTGCGAGGTGTTGGCGACGAGGCCTTGCTTTACCTCATCGGTTTGGGCGCGGGCAAACAGATCGGCCGCGTCAAAGCCCGCCTGTGCAATGGCGGCCCCCAGCGCTTCGGCATCGGTGAGATCGATGCCCTGCTCCCACACCAGCGGCAGTACAGCTTCAATAAACTGCACCGCGCGGCCATCCTGCTCGGCGGCGAACAGCATCCGCATCAGCGTGATCGAATTGAACGGGAATTGCGGGTGCAGCTTGAACTTGGTCAGGCCATGCTTGGTGATGAAGCGCTGCATTTCGAGGCTGGCATATTCGACCTTCCCCTTCACATCAGCATCGCGGATCATCGGCGGCGCATTACCGGTAAGCTTGTGCATTCCGCCCAGGAAAACCGGCGTGATGTCCAGTTCGGCTCCGGTGCGCCGCACCACATCGCGCAGCGGTTGCCAGATGAGATAGGCGTTCGGACTAACGAAATCGAAAATAAGCTCTACGCGGCTGGCCATGGTCTCTCTCCCTTGTGTTGCGATGAGAGGTGACACGGCGCTGGCGACACTTCAAGTCTGAAAAGCAAACGTTTGGTTTGGATTCACCCAACCGGGTGATTTCCTCGGTGCTATTCCCTCCGCCGAATCTTCGGCTGCGGGGCACCTGCGGGCGGCCGGTCGGCCTTGCGAAATCGTAGATTTCGAGACAGCACTTCCTTGCCACATATCACTCGGATTCTTGGCGCTAATCCGTTGGCTTGGAATGGTGCGAGCCGCAGGCGAGCCAGCGCGCGACCGCGCGCCCGCAGCGAGTCCGCAGGGGAAGATTCCCCGGAGGACGTCTAGCGAGGATGCAGCCGCGGATGCGGCTGCCCCAAAGATCAATGCGGCGCCAGACCACTTTCCAGACCCGTGCGGTCTTCCAGCGCGAACTTGTCGACCAGATCCGCGCTCGCTGTGTTCAAGCCGACAACCCGCACATGGCGGCCATTACGACGCATGCGGTCGACCGCTTTCTCCAGCGCTCCGATCGCGGAGATATCCCAGAAATGCGCGTTGGCGACGTCTATAATCACGTCATGCGCAGGGTCTTCCTCAAGGCTCTCGGGGCCGAGCATGCGTTGAAACTTGTCCGCGCTGGCAAAGAAGATCTCACCCTCGACATGATACACCGCCGAATGCGGACGGCGCACGCGGTTCACGGTGAACAGGTCGCGCACCTTGTTGGCGAAGAATATGCCGGAGAGCAGCACGCCCACCAGAACGCCCAGCGCAAGGTCAGCGGTCCACACGGTCACCACCACGGTCGCGATCATCACCACCGACGAAGTCCAGGGATGGATGCGCAGATTGGGGATCGAGTTCCAGCTGAAGGTCCCGATGCTTACCATCACCATCACCGCGACCAGCGCAGGCATCGGCACCTGTCCGACATACGGCCCCAGCACGCTCAGGAGGAACAGCAGGAACGCACCCGCGGTAAAGGTCGACAAGCGCCCGCGCCCGCCGCTCGCGACATTGATCACCGACTGGCCGATCATCGCGCAGCCACCCATGCCGCCAAAACACGCCGCGACCACATTGGAAAAGCCCTGCCCTGCGCATTCGCGGCGCTTGTCGCTTTCGGTGTGCGTCATGTCATCGACAATCTGCGCGGTGAGCATGCTCTCCAGCAGACCCACTGCCGCCATGGTGAGCGAATAGGGCAAAATGATCTCGAGGGTCTCCAGCGTCAGCGGCACATTAGGCAACGCAAAGCTGGGCAGGCCTTCAGGCAGCTTGCCCTCGCCCGCGACATTGTTGACCGGAATGCCCAGGAAAATCGTCGCCACCGTCAGCACAAGGATCGCCACCAGCGGGCTCGGCACAGCTTTGGTGAGGCGCGGGAAAAGGTAGATGATCGCCAGCCCCCCGGCCACCATCACCCAGGTCCACACATTCACTCCCGGATTGCCCGGCAAAAGCTGCGGCAATTGCGCCAGGAAAATGAGGATCGCCAGAGCATTCACAAAGCCCGTAATGACGCTGCGCGAGACGAACTGCATCAGCAGATCAAGCCGCAGCACCGCCGCAACACCTTGAAGCAGCCCCATCAGAATGGTTGCCGCAAACAGGTACTCAACCCCATGGTCGCGCACCAGTGGGACGACAACAACAGCCACCGCAGCTGTCGCCGCCGAGATCATGCCCGGACGCCCTCCGACCAGCGCAATCACCATGGCAATCGCGACGCTGGCATACAGGCCCACGCTCGGGTCCACGCCCGCAATCAGCGCAAAGCCGATCGCTTCGGGGATCAGGGCAAGCGCAACGACAATGCCTGCAAGGATGTCGGCGCGCGGCTGCGCGAGCCAGTCACGGCGGAATGTCGCCGCAAAGGAGCGGTCCTGGACCATGGCAATTCCTGAAGTTCGGATAAGAGAGGCAGCTGCGATGATATCGCCACAGCTGTGAGAGAGCGACGGCGGATAGGTGATGCCATGAAAATGCGCAAGCCGCGCATGCTGTTCCAACTAGGGGGCCGTGCCTAACCGCCCGCAGGGCAGCCCTGTGGCAAAGGCGAAGAACACGGTAAACCTTGTGTTACCCTCGATTGATACGCCCACATTAGGCTATTTGCCTTAAATGTGGTGCCATCGTCGGTGTGCCATACGGGGCTGCGGAGGATTGACCCAAGACCCTCGTATATACTGTCGTTTCCAGGCAAAGGCGGGCAACATGCCCATCTCAAAGCCAATGTGCATTAGGCCGGGGTGCTCAAAACCAGAGCGCCTCGGCCTTTTGGGTTTTGGAGAGATGGCAGAGCGGACCTAGCCCCAAGCCGCCGGATCCAGCGCCAACAGCTCTGACAATTGCGCATAAAGTGACGGTTCCGAACGCCGCAACGCCTGCGGCTTTTCGAAGAAGGTGACGACCGCTTCGGCGAAGAATTCCTGATGGTTCGTCGCGCCATAAGGGTCGATCAGAGTCTTGTGCCCGCTCTCTACCCGTTCGGCATGGGCATGGTACGCATCGAGCATCGCACCCTCCCATCCCGCATAGGCCTGACCCTTGCGCAGGATCGGAATGCCATTGGTGTGGCCCGTCAGGCTGTCCAATTGGTGCGCGAATTCGTGGATCACGACATTGTGTCCATCATCTGGGTTGAGCCCGCCTTCAAGCGCGTGATCCCATGAAAGCACCACCGGACCGCGAGTCCAGCTTTCGCCCAGCAATGCGGTGGTGCGATCATGGACTATCAGTCCATCATGCGTCTCGCGCCCGGCGGTAAAGGTCGATGGGTAGACGAGGACAGTGCGCAAAGTATCGTACCAGACCGGGCTGTTGACGATTGGCAGACAGGCCTGCGCCGCGATCGAGAGCCGCATGGCCTCGCTGATTTCGATCCCGTTTTTGCCGTGGAGCGTAATCTGATCGAGGAAGAGGTTGATCTTGCCTTCAAGCCTTGCCTGCAGGTCTGAAGGCATCCGGTTTACCAACGGCACCAAACGGTCAAGCGCCATGCGCTGTTCAGGCGAGAGCGGCGTCGCCAGCAGCCGCTCTCGCTTGCGCCGCCGCAGATGCGCCCGCAGCCAGAAGGGAGCGCCCAAAATCAGGAAAATCCCAAGCGAATAGAGCAGAATGTCCATAGGCCAGAGGTAGGGACGCTTGCGCCCGTTTGGTAGGGTTGCGAAGCTCAAAACTCGGCGCTGTCAAAGGTCCGCCTTACGCCGACAAAAGACGCCAACCGGACTGTCTGCTTGCGATCCATAAGTAGCGGATGGTCTCTTTTCCTCTATAGGGCAGTTCAAAGCCAAACTGAACGTCGATCTACCGAGCGCTGGAACCCTGCGGCAAAAGATCGCATCCTTGCTTTCAGAAGCATTTTCCGCCCTTCGGCGCTTCGCGTGAAGGCAAGACGTGATGATCCAACGCTTTTTTGCCAAAGTTCCGCAAACTTCTTGGCGCTGTCTTTGCGCGCTCCAAGGCTTGTAGGGACAGCGTGATAATCGTGCCGTGCAAGTAGGCCCAGCCACGATCTCCTGACTAACAAATATCTTGGATTTTGAACCGGCCCGAGAACCTCCGCGATTGCCAGCATGATCTGACGTTCCGCTGCCCTACTTACGCCTGTGACGACAATGTCTTTTCGCCCATCAATACTGGACCCAATCTCGAACCTTGCGTTCTCATAATCAGACCCAGACAACAGGCCACAGGTATAGAGGCTTTCAAGCACGACCCTTGCGACCTGCGACAGGCTGCTTTCAAGGGAGCCATTTCGCCAAAACAGGCGACCAGCTTTGAAAAGGGATGGAAGGCTCGCCAATGTCGCGACGCCGGTTGCCCCCAATGCCACCAAGCCAATCGTTTCAAGAGAGGTGACGCCGCGCAATTGGTCTGCAATGGCCATTCCAGCGCTTCCTGATGCGGTCCACAAAAGAGATTGCAGGGTGTCATTCCAATTCAAAGAGCGAGGCGCGTAATTGGGCGCAGCAGTTTCACGAACATGCGAGCGCGCATCACCCTCGCCCAGAGATTGGATCCACTTCTCAGCTATGCCTTGCCTTTCCCGTGCAATTGCAAACGTCACCTCGTTCTGATCTGAAAGCGACTTTGATGGGGTGAGGCCGAGCCTACCTAACCCGCTTTCAATCAGATTGGATTGCCCGTTGGAGATACACTCAAACGCTCTGAAGCGACGAGCGACCGTTCCGATGTCGGTCAATCCCGCATTGCTGTGATCATTAAGCGTCCCCCAATCGAGCGAGGTGGCGATGGCGTCTGTCAGTCCCTCCATGCCCGGTTCAATCGTTGCCAGATGCCAGATGTTTGAAACCTTGTCCGGGTTCTTTGGATCAATCCGGATGGCTCGTCCGCGCATTTGGTTCGACAGGACGAAGGAGGCAGTGTTGCTTGCAAGCACGAGAGAATTGAGTGCGGGCGCGTCCCAACCTTGGCCCAGTAGCGATTGAGTGCCAACCAATATGCGAATATGACCTCCCTGGAAGAGGGCGGTCACCACCCTTGTCAAATCAGCAGATCTTGCCGCTGAAAGTTCAACGTGATGGGGGCATGAATTAATGGCCTTGGTCCGGATGGCATTCTTGGGGATGCCCAGATTGGTCATAGCGTTTTCGAGTGCTTCGGCTGCGAGTGTGGGAATAAGAACCAGACTTCCGGTGAGAACAGCAAGATGATCCTCACAAATGCCAGCGCGCCTTAACGTCTCAAAGATGGGAATGACCCCAAGCTTGGCTGGTTCAAACGGGTCCGTCGGTAGGTTTGGAAGCTCTCCGGACCGAATATGATCGGATAAAACTACCATCCTGAGCTTTTCGCCAAGCGTCGTTTTCTCGCTTCGGGCGATCTCGCAAATGCTTTGCATTTTGCCTAGACTTGATGCGAGCAAGCGGAAGACTGAACGCGTATGTGCCAGTCGCACTCGTTTCCCCTCGATTAGCCCATTGCGTTGGAGTCTTTCTTCAAGACTCTTCCTGCGTTCAGCGCCTAATGGAAAGGCATCCCTTTGGCGAAACACCAAGCCATCGAGCAGGCGTTCTAACCAGAACAGAGACGCAAGTGGCAATTCCTTTGCCGAGACGCCGAGGAGTTCGAGCGGCTGAGGTGGCAGCGGGCGCCCAACTGATCCGAGTAAAATCAAGACAGCAGACAACATCTCAGGCGCATCAAATATGGCCTCGAGATGCTCTTGCGGACTGGTTAGCCATGGGTGTTCGGTCAGCCAGTCTAGCAGGGCATCGTCAGCGCGAAGGTCAAACTGAAGATCGCTTATAGCAGCCCGGCGACGATCCAAGAGATCGAGTGCATCTTTCGTTGGCTCCGACAGGATAATGTGATCCTGATGGGGGCACAGGTCACCATTTCTGACAAGCTCGGGAATGCCAATCTCGAGATCAATCGGACCGCACAGCGTCTCGTAGCGGCTCCATTCGGCAAAGCTGGCATCATAGGGCGGCGTTGCCGTCAGCGCGACGATCTTTACGTCTTCAAGTTCATTCGCCAGACGGTTTAGGCAATCCCACCATGCCCTTCGCAAGTGATGGGCCTCATCCAAGACAAGGGTGAAATTTCCCTTCTCATTGAGACTGTCTATCAGAGATGAGAGATCGTCAGATCGACGGAAGCTATCGAGCGATTGATAGGTAGATAAGGTGAGCGACTTCGGATCGCCCAAGTCCCGCGATATGTCGGACGTCTCCGGCAAGTTCGGCATAAACAGCGGGGCCAGCCTCTCGCACCACTGGTCCCGGATCGCCAGACTGGGAGCGAAGACCAATGCCGGTCGCCCGAGTTTACAGACGATTTCCAAACCCAAGACCGTTTTGCCCGCTCCCGGTGCGGCGACCACGTGAAGACGGTCATCGTCCAGATGATCTTCCATCTCACCAAGAACTCGCGCTTGATAATCGCGCCAAATCCCTGAGAAAATCATCTGATCAAGCATGCCCGCTCGATATGCGCTTAAATGCTGAGATCAAAGTTTTAAAAGCAGCAGGAATAGAGACCAACCAACCTCTGCTCCCACCCCCAATATCAGCCATTACGGCCACGCATCGCAAACGCCGATAGCGGATAATCCAGCCCACGAGGGACACATCACATCCCGGCCGCCGCCAGCGCCTGATCCATGTCCTCGGTCAGATCGGCGATGTCCTCCAGCCCGACATTGATGCGCAGCAGGCCTTCGGTGACGCCCATTTGCGCGCGCGCCTCTTCGGAGACGCTCGCATGGGTGGTCGAGGCCGGGTGGCACATCAGGCTTTTGGCATCGCCGATATTGTTCGAGATATCGACGAGTTCCAGCGCATCGAGCAGCGCAAAGGCGCGCTCGCGCGTGCCGACATCCACTGCAAAGATCGGCCCGGTCGCGTCCATTTGCTTGCGCGCCATTTCGTGACGCGGGTGGCTCGGCAGGCCGGGGTGGAGCAGATGACCGCCCGCTGCCTGAATGCGCGGCTCCAGAAATTGGCCCAGCGCCACCGCATTCTCACTGTGGCGATGCGCGCGCAGCTCCAGCGTCTCCAGCCCCTTCATCACCACCCAGGCGTTGAATGCTGAGAGCGTTGGGCCCGTATTGCGCTGGAACGGCATCAGCACCTCGCTGATCCATTGCTCGCTAGCGCAGATCGCGCCAGCCAGCACGCGGCCCTGTCCGTCCATCAGCTTGGTCGCGCTGTAGGCGATGACATCAGCACCGAACTCCATCGGGCGTTGCAGCGAGGGTCCGGCAAAGGCGTTGTCGACCACCGTGGTAATCCCGTGTGTGCGGGCGAGGCCACAAACATACTCAAGATCGACGATATCGAGCGTGGGGTTGGCCGGGGTCTCGAAGAAGAAGACCTTGGTGTTGGGCTGAATAGCCGCTTCCCATGCGGCATTGTCGGCGCTGTCGATCACCGTGGTCTCGATCCCGAAGCGCGGGAGCAATTGGTCGACCAGCCAGCGGCACGAACCAAACGCAGCGCGCGCGGCAACGCAGTGATCTCCGGCGGAAAGCTGGCACAGCAAGGACGCGGTCATCGCCGCCATCCCGCTGGCCTGAGCGCGGCAGGCCTCCGCTCCTTCAAGCGCGGCAATCCGCTCCTCCAGCATCGCCACGGTGGGGTTCTGCAGCCGCGAATAGGTCATCCCCTGCGCCTCGCCCGCAAAGCGATCCGCGACCGTCTGCGCATCGTCATAGGCGTAGCCCGAGGTCAGATACATCGCCTCGGAAGTCTCGCCATGCTCGCTGCGCCATGTGCCCGCGCGCACGGCGCGGGTGGCGGGCCTCCATTTGCGCGTGGTCGCGCGGTCCATTCCGGTCGTCTTCTTCATCGTGCTGCGCGCCTTAGGTGGCAGGCCCCTTACCCGCAACCTCCCGCGCAAGATCGCTTGCCAGCAATCCTTCACGCGCGGTGCGGGCATGCCCGACTGTGCCAAGCATCAAAGTGCCTTCCAGCAGCGTCATCAGATAGCGCGCCCCGCCCTTGGGATCGGGGTCGTCTTCGGGCATTTGCTGTTCCAGCCAGTCAACCTGCTTGGCAATCATGGCTTCGGCAGCGGGCTTGTACCCCGGGATACCCCGCGCGGCGCCGGCGACAATCTCCCACCACAGCACCATGAATTGCTGCATCATCGGCTCACGCGACTGTGCGAGAATGCGGGCCGCGCATTCCTGCCGGGTCGCCGCGCGTTCCGGCCCCAGCGCCGCCTCCAGCGCGGTTGAATAGATCGCCGCAATATAGCCGAGAAGATCGGTAATCAGCTGCTCCTTATTGCCGAAATGATAGATCAGCATGCGGTCACTGGTTCCCGCAGCCTTGGCCAGCGGACGCAAGCTTGCCCCGCCCAACCCATGCTCCATCACATGCGCAGCCAGCAGCGGAAGCAGCGTTTCCTTGGACATTTTCGGCTTGAGGGCGGTTTCGGACATATGACTCTTGTAGCAGTCGCTACATAAGGTTAAAAGCGCATGTAGCACACGCTACAATTTCATCAGGAGATTCGATCATGGATACGCTGCAAATTCTATTCTTCCTCGTCTTTTTCGCGACCACTTGTGCCGGAGCCTACATCCTGATCGCAAAGCCAACAATTGGCAATCCAACCCTTGCCGCGACACTTTGCGGCCTGTTCCTGGGGTTTACCTTTGTCCAGATCGGGCATGAAGGCGTGGTGATGTTTTTCACCAACCATTCGGCCAATCTCACTGGCATTCAGGTGTGGTGGGATCTGGTGATGTCGGTCCTTATTGCGTTCTTCTTCATCCGCCCGCGCGCGCAGGCTGTGGGAATGAACATTGTGCCCTGGGCGCTGTTGATCGGTACGACCGCAAGCATCGGCCTGCTCGCGACTTGCGCCCGGTTGTTCTGGCTGGAGCGTCAGGCCGCCGCAAACCAGCCTTAAACCCTCTTGCCGAGACCCGAGCGCTTTTCTAAGCGCTTGGGCTCTATGGCTTCCTTCGCCGAACCTCTCCCCGCAGACCTCTCCGAAGACGCGCTCACACCGCGCGAGAGCGAGCACGATCCGTGGCTCTGGTGCCTTGCCATCCCCGCGATCTTTGCAGGTCTTGCTGCTATCCGGCTAACCATCCCGTCCGAGCCTTTCTTCGATGAGGTTCACTACCTGCCCGCCGCGCGCGAGCTTCTGAAGATCGGCGAATTGGGCGGCGCGGATTACATGAACCGTGAGCATCCGCTGCTGGGCAAAGAGCTGATAGCGCTGGGGATGTATCTGTTTGGCGACAACCCGCTGGGCTGGCGGATCATGCCGCTGATCGCCGGAACCATTGCGGTGGGCGCAAGCATGCGCGCGCTGTGGCATGCCAGTGAAGAGCGCTTTTCGACCATCGCCTTTGGCATCTTGCTGGTAACGGGCTTTCCGCTGTTCATCCATGCGCGCATTGCGATGCTCGATATCTTCATGGCCGCTTTCCTCGCGCTTGCCGCGTGGCAATTCGCCGCCGCCATGCGCGAGCCGGAGACCGGGCGCTGGCGCCTGGCGCTCACCGGGATCGCTCTGGGCGCGGCAATGGGGGCAAAGTGGAACGCGGTTCCGATTGCGATGGTGCCGGGGCTTACCTTCTTCGCAGCGCGCTTGTCAGCAGGGCGTCGCCGCCTATTGCTCAGCCGCCGCGGCATTCCGGTGCCGGGCATCAGCCTTGCCGAGGCGTTTGTGTGGCTCGGGATTGTGCCGCTTGCTGTCTATGCGCTGACCTTTGCACCCGGCTATTGGCTGGATGCACCCTTGCGCCCCTCACCGCTCGCCGCGAAAGGCTTGATCGGCCTGCATAGCGACATTCTGGAGCTTCAGCGGCAGGTTCTCGCCCCGCACAATTACCAGAGCACATGGCCGCAATGGGTCACCAATACGCGCGGCATCTGGTACCTCTATGAGTTCACTGACAATGCCCAGCGCGGCGTGCTACTGATCGGCAATCCGCTGACCATGCTGGCGGGCCTGCCTGCGCTGCTCTGGTGCGTGTGGATTGGCCTTTACCGCATGGACTGGGCGCGGCTGGGCGTTGCGGTAGGCTATGGCGTAACGCTCGGCTTCTGGCTGATCGCGCCCAAGCCGGTGCAGTTCTATTACCACTATCTTTTGCCAAGCTGCTTTCTGCTCGCCACCTTGGCGCTGTGTGCGAACGACATCTCCGCCCATCCCAAACTACGCTGGATCAGCTGGGGCGTGCTGGGCGGAAGCGTCGGCATGTTTGCGCTGTTCTTCCCGATCCTGACCGCAGGCGAGCTGGAAGGCCCGATGAGCTTCGCCAAATGGGCCTGGATCGCGGGGTGGAGATAGCCGGCGCGGGTAGAAGGGGCGGTGGTCGCGCAAGCGTCCGGAAGAGCGGAGAAGTGATCCAAAAGCGGCCTGTCTGCTTACGCCCCAAGTGCGGACATTAGTATTTCTAGCGACAAGTGCCCCCACCATGTAAGGGAGAGCAAGATGAAAGCAGTTCGATACGTCTTTGGAATCTGTATTTCTTTGGCTTGCGCCACAGCAAGTGCCCAAGAAGCTACATTCGTTGGACGAATCGACGAGGCCGCTTACGAGGCGTATTACCAAAGCATTCCGCGTGAAGAATTGCAGGCTGAGTGCACGGCTCTGACGCTATCTCATTCCGAGCTGACTGAGCTGATCGAGGCATATGTCGAGCTCCCATCGACGACGGCCTATATGACATTGATCGTCACCCCTTGCCTGATCGAAGATGGTTTTGTTTTCGAGGGGCGCATCTCAAAATTCAGATGGTACCCATCCGGATACCTTGTGGTCTTCTATCGAGACAATGAGGCTGACGCCCGCTACTTCGTATGCCCTGAGGCATCTGGTCCAGAGGATGAGCGCGTCATTACCGTTGATGAAATACGTGGATTACTGTGCAAATAGGTCAGTAATCCATTTGCCAGCAATGTCCGCCCCCACCCCCAATCCCGGCCATCCCGTTG
>JBCBMN010000097.1:0-11090 GCA_039822745.1 Pseudomonadota bacterium
TCCAGAAAAGTCAGTCATCGCAACCAGATCATCTTCGCTGACCGTGTTTTGCCAAGCTTAAGTGACATTGGAGCAGAACTGACCACATTCAAAGAAGCGTGCAATTTGGGTGTCGCCATCGGGGGAATTCTGGATCGAGGCCACAACACCCTCGGCCACAAAAAACAAATCTCCCGCGATCCGGGCACTGTCCAAAATGACCTCGCCGCGCTTTGCGGAGACTGGTTTGAACTGGCTCCGGATTGTCTCGCGATCGCGATGGTTCAATACGTGACCGCGCGAGCCGATATGCTCTTCAAAGACTGCGAAACTGGCCGATGGCATAGTCGATCCTTCAAGAAATGGGGGATCTGGAAGCGCTAATCCCAATTGTTGGGAATTCGTCCTAAATCACCGAGAGTGGTTCGATTGTATCTTATCGCGCTGAGTCGGAGAACCCAGCTTTTCCGCCGTTTTTCAAGTTTGGCACGGTGCCTGCAGAGTGATTGGCATCAAGCGGGATGGACCCGCCGAGACAACCAAACTGGAGATACGACCATGACGACCGCCACCAACAACCTGTTCGCCGCTGCCTTCTCAATCGCGATTTCGGCTGGCCTTTTTGCCTACGCCATCATCCCTGCAAGCCCCGCTGTCTTCGCCTGATCCGGGCGCAAATACTCAAGTCAAAGGAACTTCAAAATGACCACCGCCACCAACAACCTGTTCGCCGCTACCTTCTCAATCGTGATTTCGGCCAGCCTGTTCGCTTACGCAATCATCCCCGCCAGCCCTAACCTGGTGGCCTGAGAACTGAACCAAAAACAATCGCACACATGGAAAGCGACGAGGCCTAGCGCTTTCCCTGTGGAAACGCCTCTCCCCCGCACCTCTGGTGCTTGCTAAGCGGGGGCGATGTCCGAGCCTACCGATACCAATGATTCCGATCCGCCAGAGGACGAATTTGACCTCATTACCGATGCGCCCTTCGATGCGGCTCTATCTGAGCGGTATCTGGTCTATGCGCTTTCGACCATCACCGCGCGCTCGCTGCCAGACCTGCGCGACGGCTTGAAGCCGGTCCATCGACGCCTGTTGTGGACGATGCGGCAGCTAAAGCTTGATCCCACCAGCACGTTCAAGAAGTCCGCCCGCGTCGTGGGTGAGGTGATCGGTAAATATCACCCCCATGGCGATACCGCTGCTTATGACGCGATGGTCCGCTTGGCGCAGGACTTCTCGCTGAGATATCCGCTGGTCGAGGGGCAGGGGAATTTCGGCAATGTCGATGGCGATAATGCGGCGGCCTATCGCTACACCGAAGCGCGTCTGACCAAGACCGCTATCCAGCTGATGGAAGGGCTGGATGCGGGCACGGTCGATTTCATCCCGACCTATAATGGCGAGGAAGAAGAGCCTGAGCTGATGCCGGGCCTGTTCCCCAACCTGCTGGCCAATGGGGCAAGCGGGATTGCGGTGGGCATGGCGACCAACATTCCGAGCCACAATGTCGCCGAAGTGATCGATGCGACGCTGGAGCTGATCGACAACCCCCATGTTGAGCATGCGCGGCTGATGGAGCTGATGAAGGGGCCGGACTTTGCGACCGGTGGCCAGATCATCGACAGCGCGGACGTGATCTCCAAAGCCTATGAGACCGGACGCGGAAGCTTCCGCCTGCGCGGTGTGTTCGAGGCACCCGAAGCAGACAAGGCCGAGGACAAGGCGGCAGGGATTGAGCGTCTGGGCGGTGGGCAATGGCAGCTCGTCATTACGCAAATCCCGTATCAGGTCGCCAAGGGCAAGCTGATCGAACAGATCGCGCAGACAATTGCCGACAAGAAGCTGCCCATCCTCGAAGATGTGCGCGATGAAAGCGATGAGAGCATTCGCATCGTGCTGGTCCCGCGCAGCCGCAACGTCGATCCTGAGCTGCTGAAAGAGAGCATCTTCAAGCTGACGGATATGGAGACCCGGTTCGGGCTCAACATGAACGTGCTGGATGCAACCCGCACGCCGATGGTGATGGGGCTGAAGGAGCTGCTCGCCAACTGGACTGCAGCTCAGATCGAGATCCTGCAGCGGCGCACGCAGCATCGGCTTGATCAGATCGCACGGCGGCTGGAGCTGGTCGAAGGCTATATCATCGCTTTCCTCAACCTTGACCGGGTGATCGAAATCATCCGCACCGAGGACGAGCCCAAGCCGGTCATGATGGCGGAATTCGGACTGACCGACACGCAGACCGAAGCGATCCTCAACATGCGTCTGCGGTCCTTGCGCAAGCTTGAGGAAATGAAGCTGCGCCAGGAGAAGGACGAATTGCTGGCCGAGCAGGACGACCTTACCAAATTGCTCGAAAGCCCGGCCCGCCAGCGCACTCGGCTGAAGAAAGACCTGCGCGCGCTTCGCAAGGATTATGCCGAGGACACGGCTATCGGCGCGCGCCGCACGCGGATTGAGGAAGCTGCACCGGCGGTGGAATTCAGCATGGACGCGATGATCGAGAAGGAACCGATCACCGTGATCCTGTCGCAAAAGGGCTGGATCCGCGCGGCCAAGGGTCATGTCGATCTGACGCAGGAGTTCAAATATAAAGAGGGCGATGCGCTGTTTGACATCGTCCATGCGCAGACCACCGACAAGCTGCTGATCGCGGCGGATAATGGCCGGTTCTTTACGCTGGGCTGTGACAAACTGCCCGGCGCGCGCGGCTTTGGTGAGCCGGTGCGGACCATGATCGACCTCGAAGCGGAAAGCTCGATTGCCAAGATGCTGGTGCACAAGGAGGGCGGCAAGCTGCTGCTCGCCTCCAGCATTGGAAAGGGGTTTGTGGCAGAGACCGCCGAATTGCTCGCCGAAACCCGCAAAGGCCGCGTGGTGGTCAATCTCAAGGGCGATGCCAGCTTGCGCGTGATCCGCGAGATTGCCCCTGAGCACGATCATGTCGCGGCGGTGGGCGAGAACCGCAAACTGATCGTCTTCAACCTTGATGAAATGCCGGTGATGGCGCGCGGCCAGGGCGTGCAATTGCAACGCTATCGTGATGGCGGTCTGTCCGACGCGACCACCTTTGTCCTTAATGACGGGCTGAGCTGGCGCATGGGCGGATCAGGCGAGCGCACGCGGACAGAGACCGAGATCGGCATGTGGAAGGTTGCGCGCGGTGCCGCAGGACGCATGCCACCAACCGGCTTTCCCAAGGACAACACGTTCGAGTGAGGTCGGGCGGCTGAGGTCGCGTGGGTGGGGTCGGGCGGCCATGGTCGCGCGGGTGAGGCTGGGCACTTGGCCTAAGCTGCGCCGTCAAAGAAAAAGCCGCGCCGGATCGATTGGATCCCGCGCGGCTCTCTTTATCAGTAAGGGGTGAAGCTTACTCGCTGGCGCCCGTGCTGGCCGGGGCAGCGGCGCTTGCGGTCGTGCCGGTGCCGTAGAAGTCCACGACGTCGCCGCTGGCGGTGCGCACTTCAGCGCCTTCGGGAATTTCAGTGGTGAAGCTTGCAAGCTGCTCAAGCGTGTAGAGCGCGGTCAGATTGTCCGACGCATCGACAGCGAAGTGCTCTTTCTTGAGGCTGACAAGACCGGTGCCGTTCTTGACCAGAATTTGGTCCGCAGCGATATCAACCGCGATGATGCTGCCGGCGGGCTGCGTGTCGGCGCTGTTCACTGCGGTGCCAACGGTGAGCGCAGCGTCAAGCTTGGCCGCAGCAGCCGCGGCGGCGTCAGCCTGCTGCTTGCCAAAGCCATTGAGCGCTTCGAGCGAAACGTTGATCGTCCACTTGCCTTCACGCTCTTGAAACGGCGCGACAGGAAGCGAAACCTCATAGGTTCCGGTGTCAACCACGACAACGTCGGCCGTCTTGCTGACAACGGTGCCCAGTTCCACGGGCTCGGCGTCCTGGTTGTAAATCTTGGTGCCAGCATCCTGCGCATTCGCAGCAAATGGGGCAAGGGTCAGGGTCGTGGCAAGAACAGCCATTTTCGCGAATTTCATTGAACAGTCACTCCGTATAATTCTAGCACCGGGAACGCTGCAAAGCCGATCATCCGGGAGAGGCCGGATTGGAGTTCCTTGTTAGGCTGCAAGAACTCCGACAGCGCTGCAACGCGCGATTGACACGCCGGACTCAAAAGCTTCCCATCGGGTCAAGAGCCACTTGAACCCACCGGATTGGCAGAGAGCCTGGGGAATGCGCGTATCGCAACAATGTGTGAAACACACTTGGAGTTCCCTAAGCGATTCCCAGGGGTGATGACAAGTGCGTGACACTGCGAATATGTTGCAATGCAGCAACTGAAGGCAGGATTAACGCAGCAAGCGAGCAGAAAAGGCCCGTTCTACGGCAATTCCTCGCTCAAAATTTGCTCGATCCGAGCAATATCCGGAAATTCCTCTGCGACCCACTGCCGCTCAACGGCTTGCAGTATTCGCGCCACATCCGGCCCTGCGGCGACACCGCGCGCGACAATCTCGCCGCCTTTGAGCGGGAAGGTTGGAGGCGTGAAATTCGTGATCCGACTCGCATCCAGTCCCAGCAGCAAAAGCCGGTCCTGCGCGAATTCCACTCCGAGTCGGTAAGCGAGCGCTTCGGGCTTGTCCCCATCCGAAAGCTGGCGTTCAGACGCGCTCACCAACCTTGCGCGCTGGGCTTTGGACAGCCGAAGCCGCGCGGCGCAGGTTTCGGCAACATCCGGGGAAGGGGGGAGCAATGCAGCCAGTCGCCTGAGAGAGGAGCGCGCAATTCCCTCAGATGCCTCTGCCGCAATCAGCCGGGCCAGTGCATCGACATGCGGCGGGCAAGTTTCTGGCAGGATCACCGGAAGCACGCCGCGCTGATGCATCCTTGCGATGGTCGCGTGCGGATCAGGCAGAGCGAGCAGCTTGAGCAATTCATCGGCGATGCGTTCCCGGCTCAGCCCTTTAAGCGTGCCCGCCATTGTGGCGCAGGCCTCTTCGGCGATGTCATCAAGCTGAGCGCCAAACCGCGCCTGAAAGCGGTAATAGCGCAGGATGCGCAAATGATCCTCGGCAATGCGCTGTTCGGCCTCGCCAATAAACCGCACACGCCGCGCATCGAGATCGGCCAAGCCGTCAAAGTAGTCCGAAATTTCAAGCGTCTCGGGATGCGCGTAGAGCGCATTGATGGTGAAATCGCGCCGGGCCGCATCCTCGCGCCACTCGGTCGCGAAGCTGATTGTGGCGCGCCTGCCGTCAGTGGCAACATCGCGCCGCAGAGTGGTGATCTCAACCGGCCCATCCTCAAACACGGCGGTGACCGTGCCGTGATCAATGCCGGTGGGAACGATGCGAATGCCAGCCTCTCTGCAGCGGTCAATGACGGCATCGGGAGTAAACATGGTCGCGCAATCGACATCTTGCACGTCGACGCCCAGCAAAGTGTCGCGGACCGCGCCGCCCACCCAGCGAATGTTGTCAGCGCCCAAAGTCGTGGTCAGTTCAGCCAGACCTGCGCGCTGTATCCAGGATGCTTGAGGAAGAAAGTGCGACATATCAGAGGGCCGCGTTAATTGCTGAGCTTCGCAACATCAATCCGTTGTGCAAGGTTGAGGATAATGGCGGCTGTCACGCCCCATATGCGAAAGCCCTGATAGTCCATCTCGAAATAGCGCCGCCATGCACCGCGCCAATGAACCTCGTTCGCGGTCCAGCTGGCACGGTTGAGCAGCAGGTCGAGTGGCGCTTCAAACCAGGCTTCGACTTCGGCGGGGCTGGGGGTCAGCTCCAGATCAGGCGGGACCACGCCCAGAACCGGGGTCACCAGAAAGCCGGTGCCAGTATGGTATTCATCGCTCGCCCCGATCACGCGCACGGCATCGCGTGGCAGGGCGAGTTCCTCATCCGCCTCGCGCAGAGCGGCTTCGATAGCGGTCTCGCCGGGATCGATCTTTCCGCCGGGACAGGCGACTTGCCCCGGATGATCGCGCATTCCGCGCGGGCGCTGCGTGAGGATCACTGTGGGATCGGGCCGGTCCGTGACGGCGATCAGGACAGCGGCGGGCGTCGCTCGCCCATCGGAGAGGTGCTCATCGCTGAGCAGATCGGGAATGGTGCGGGCATGGCCGCTTGCATACAGCGCGGACAGTCGCCCAAACAGATCCGCCACCGCTCTCTCGCCTCTAGCCGGATGCTATCAGTGAGAAGATCGCGCCCTGACTGGTCACCAGCCAATCATCGCCGCTCGTCTCCATCGCGATTTGCGCCAGCTGGTTATAAGTTGATCGGTTCAAGCGCGCTTCGCAGCCGCGCCGCACATGCAGGTAGATCGCCGGGGTCTCGGGATCGCCGGCGACGCGAATGCCATTGTCCGGGCCAGCTATCACCAGTTCATCGGTGTTGAGGCGGAAAGCGATGTCGCTGTCCTTCATCATGCAATCGGTTGCGATGAAAGCGGCATCGTCCACTTCGATATGGAGCTTTTCAAACGGGCTGAGCAGCCAGTGCTGCGCGGCTGCATCGCGGGTCAACAGGCTAGAGAAAGCGCGGACCATTGCAGGGCGATGGATCACGCCGCCATCATGGTACCACGTGCCGTCAGCGGCGATGCGCATATCGCTCTCGCCGATTTTCTGCGGGTCCCACTTCTCAAGCGGAGGAAGCTTTCGCTCAGCCACCGCTTGCGCGATTTCGGCCAGAGTCATCTCGGCAAGATAGGGCGGGGGCTCATAGGGCATGGTAGAGGTAACTCTAGCGGTGCTTGGCGGGTTCCGGAACCACCATATCGCTCCATGGCCCCAGCATCCCCTCGGCAGGCATCGCTGCCAAAGCCGGGCCGCGCGCGAGCAGACGCTCTGCCTCATAGGGGCCGGGACAGCGCCAGCCACCGGTCATCGCCGCCGAGAAGCCCCAACGCCCATAATAGTCCGCATCACCGATCAGCATTTGCGCAAACGGCATCTGGCCATCTTGTGCGAGCCGCGCTTCGGCATCGAGCATCGCCGCCATGAGGCCCTGGCCAAAGCCTTCGCCCTGCCTCTCGGGCAGAACCGCGACCGGTCCCACCATGATGAGCGGCAAGGCCCCGCCACCGGGCTCCATCAAGCCGATCGGCCAGCACTGGATTGTGCCCACCAGCATGTCATCGGCGTCCAGCGCGGCAAAGCTGAGCGCGGTCAGCCAATCCATCCCGGCGCGGATACGATAGGCCGTGCGCGCGTGTCGGTCCGTTCCAAAGGCGCGGTCGAGCAATTCCTCCACCATCGCCTCGGGCACTGCCGAAAGCGGGATGAGACTGGCTGTGTTATCGTTGTCCGGTTTGGTCGCCATAGCGCGGGCGCGCCTAGGGGAGTTTGCCCGCTATGCCAAGCGGATAGCGATTACATGGTGAGCTTCAGGATACGCCCCTTATTGCCATCTTCGGCAATCCAGATGCTGCCATCCGGACCCTGATCGAGCGAACGCAGGCGGTTTTCAAACTCGTAGCGCGCCACTTCCTTGGCTTTGCCACCGTAAAGTTCGACACGAACGAGTGCCTTGGTCTTGAGCCCGGTGATCAGAGCATCGCCGTTCCACGGGCCGAACATATCGCCGGAATACAGGATCATATCGCCCGGCGCGATCACCGGCGTCCAGTGTATTGCAGGTTTGGTAAAACCATCATCCTCGGTGTGATCGGGGATATCGACACCATTGTAATTGTCGCCATTGGAGCGGACCGGCCAGCCGTAATTGTCGCCGCGCTTCACCAGATTAAGCTCATCGCCGCCTGCCGGGCCGTGCTCGATCTCCCACAGGCTGCCATCCGCAGCGAAGTCCATGCCCAAAATGTTGCGGTGGCCGTAAGACCAGATTTCCTGCGTGATCCCGCCCTGATCCGCGAAAGGATTGGCCGCAGCTGCCGTCCCGTCAAGGTTCAGGCGCACGATCGTGCCCATGGTGTTGGTGAGGTCCTGCGCGGGCTTTTGCTTCTGGCGGTCCCCGCTGGCGACGAACAGATATTGGCCATCGGGCGAGATTTGCATCCGGTGCGAATAGTGCCCGCGTCCCTTCACTTTGGGCGCCTGCCGCCAGATCACCTCCATGCCCTCAATCGCGCATGTCCCGGCATCTTCGTCGCAGCGCAGGAAGCCTTTGCCGACCGCGGCGCCAGAGGTGCCTTCTTCCGCGCCCGCTTCCGCCCAGCTCAGATAGATGGTCCGGCCATCCTCGCGATCTGCCTCGCTTTCAAGGAAAGCGATGTCGCCCAGACCGCCTTGTCCGCCAAAGGCCACTTCAGGAACGCCAGTGACCTGGGTCACTTCGCCGCTGCCGGTCTTCATGAGCTTGAGCGTGCCTGCCTTTTCGGTGATCGCCAGAGTGTCAGTGCCGGGCAGAAATTCGATCGCCCAAGGCCGTTCAAACGTGCCCATTTCCTCAACTGAATAGCTCGCATCCACAGGCGTCGTCGCAGCGCTGTCCCCATCTTCGGCATTGGCACAGCTTGCGAGCGCGAACGCAGGAAGGGAAAGGGTGAGCGACAATTTGGAGATCATGTGCATGCTTGGGGTAACTCCCAGAGTGGATTTGGGTGCCGAACCCAAAATCGTCGGTGTCGACGAGGCCGGGCGCGGGCCGCTTGCAGGGCCAGTCGTGGCCGCTGCGTGCGTGTTAGGGGCAGGCGTACCTGCTGGCCTGAACGATTCCAAGAAATTATCCGCCAAGCGGCGCGCGGCGCTCGATGATGGTATCCGCGCAAGCTGCCATTTCGCCATCGCCGTGGTGGAGCCTGAAGAGATTGACCGGGTGAACATTTTTCAGGCGACCATGCTGGCGATGACGCGCTGCGTGAGCGAATTGTGCGAGGGCTTGGGCGAGCCGCAGGAAATCCTGATCGACGGCAATCAGACCCCGCATGGGCGCACAGAAGAGTGGCGCTGGCCCGCCCGCGCTATTGTCGGTGGGGACGGGATCGAACCGGCGATCAGCGCAGCCTCAATCCTTGCCAAGGAACACCGCGACCGCCTGATGATCGAAGCCGCCAAGGCCCACCCCCATTATGGCTGGGAGCGCAATAAGGGCTATGGCACGGCGGAGCACATGGAAGCGCTGCGCCTGCACGGCCCCACACCGCTGCATCGCCGCAGCTTTGCCCCTGTCGCGCAGGCGGTTTTGATTTGAGAGATCTCTCCGAGCCACCCGCGCCCTCCACCCTTCCACCCGGATGATAACTCCGGAGTACGATCCGGGTGGAAGGCCGACCGGGGGAAGCAGTCCCCCGGATTCCTTCCTAATCCCGGTCGCAGGGCGCGGGTGGCTCGGCCCGCGAGCATAAGCGAGCCAGAAAACAAACGACTCGCCGCTCTGCCCACTGTTCGATAAGCGCGCTTTCATAATGACCATGACAACAGCGATTCTTCTCTGTCTTGCCGGGCTTGTCGGCCTTGCACTTGGCGGGGAATTGCTGGTGCGCGGCGCTGTGGGCATTGCGCAGAAGCTGGGCGTCTCGACGCTGTTTACAGGGCTGGTGATCGTCGGCTTTGCGACATCCATGCCGGAGATGGTCGCGAGCGTGCAGGCCGCGCTTAAAGGTTCACCGCAGATCGCATGGGGCAATGTCGTTGGCTCCAACCTTGCCAACACGCTGATGATCCTAGGGGTCTCGGCGCTGGTCATGCCGATCGCGCTGACCGGGCGCGGGCGGCGCGATGCGCTGGTGGCGTTACTCGCGACATTGGTGCTGTGGGCCCTTGCCGCATCGGGCATTGGCGCGCGCTGGATTGGATTTGCCCTGCTGATTTCGATCCTTGCCTATATCTATTGGCGCTACGCCTACCCCGGAGAGGCAGCCGTTGAGGAAGCGGGAGACGGTAAGAGTGTGAATGGCTGGATAGCGGGAACGCTGTTCGTGATCGGCCTGGGCATTCTGGTGGCAGGCGGGCAAGCGCTGGTCGAAGGGGCGATTGGACTGGCGACCATCTTCAAAGTGCCTGAGACCGTGATCGGGCTGACTGTGGTTGCCGTGGGCACATCGCTGCCCGAACTCGCGGCCAGCATTGCAGCGGCCCTGCGCGGCAAATCGGGGCTGGCGCTGGGTAATGTGGTCGGTTCGAACATTTACAACATTCTGCTGATCGGCGGCGCAACCATGAGCATCGCGCCGCAGGCACTCCCTTCAGAGCTTGCAGGCACGCAGATGACCTTGCTGACGGCGAGCGCATTGGTGCTTCTTGCCCTGCTTTGGTTCGCCAAGAGTATCGGTCGGATTGTGGGCGCGGCGTTGGTGGCGGTGTTTGCGGCGAATGTGGTGCTGGTGTTTGCGTAAACGCGCCGCACCAATCAGCCCTGTTCCGGCAGGAACCTTTCATTGTATTCAATCACATCGCGCGCGACGCGCAGCACGTCCTCGCGCTCATAGATTGGGTCCACCAGTTCCTCGATGTCCGCGCCGTAGAGGTAATGCGCCCAGACGAGCGAGCAGACATGTTCCGCCATTGGCCCTGCATGGCTTGGCCCGCCATCAGCAAACAGATAGCCTTCCAGTTGTGCAGGGGAGGGAGCTACCAAGCCGACTATATCCTCAAGCTCACCGGCTTCGAAGTCTTCCTTCATCTCGCTCAGGACCAAGCCATAAGCAAAATAGAAGATCGGCGTTTCAGGGAAGCGCTCGCGCAAATCCTCGATGAGTTCGAACGTGTTTTCGGAATTGGATGCGATTTCTTCGGCATAAGTCTCGGTGTCGCGCAGCGCGCCACCCAAAGTGTAGGGAAAGCCGATGAAGATCGCGGTTTCAGGATTGTACTGGCGCGCAAGCTCAATCCACAGCTCGTAGAACTCCAGCGGATCATCCTCGTTTTCCTGGCTGACGGTAATGCCGAAGAGGTCAACATTGCCGGGAGCAAGTCGGGACTCGATCTCGGCGCGACGGGCTTCATTTTCCCATAGTGATTGCGCGGTCCCAGCTCCGCCAGCGGCAAATACCGCGTCGAACTCATGCTCAGCAAAGACCCCGCGCTGGGCCGTTACGTGGAATGCCTGCGCAACCGGAACGAAGAAGCTGTGCCCGGCATAAAGACCGTTGGCCCCATTGGTGAAGCCTGCAGTCTGGCTGACACCCGAAGTGGGCGTCGGAGTAGGCGTGGGCGTCGGAGAAGGGGTGGGGGTTGGGCTAGGTGTG
>JBCBMN010000098.1:0-11056 GCA_039822745.1 Pseudomonadota bacterium
GCGCCCAACAGCCATGTTTGCACGCTTTCCCCGATGAACGGGATCGCACCAAACAGGCCGGTGATCACCTTGGCACCCCAGAAGCTCATCTGACCCCAGGGAAGCACGTAGCCCATGAAAGCCGTCGCCATCATCAGCAGGAAGATCACAACACCCAGCAGCCAAATCATCTCACGCGGGGCCTTGTACGAAGAGTAGTAAAAGCCGCGGAAGATATGCAGGTAGATGACGATGAAGAAGAAGCTTGCACCATTGGCGTGCGCGTAACGCAGCAACCAGCCATAATTAACGTTGCGCATGATGTGCTCGACCGAGCCGAACGCCACAGACGCATCCGCCGCATAGTGCATCGCCAGCACAACACCGGTGATGATCTGAACCATCAGGAAGAACCCGGAGAGCACCCCGAAATTCCACATGTAGTTGAGGTTGCGCGGAACCGGGTAGCCAGCACCGACTGCGTTGTAGACCATGCGCGGAAGCGGCAGCTTCGCATCGATCCACTTAGTGAATGCAGACTTTGGTTCGTATTGATTTGCCCAGGCGAAACTCATAGCTTTTTCTCGACTCTTAAACGTCTAAACAAGTGAGGAAGATACGGATCGTTAGCCGACCCGGATGACACCCTCGCTCTTGAATTCAAAATCGGGGACGGCGAGGTTTTTCGGCGCTGGGCCCTTCCGGATACGGCCAGCAACGTCGTAGTGTGAACCGTGGCACGGACAGAAATAGCCGCCAAAGTCGCCCTTGTTCTCACCCTCGGCAGCTCCCAGCGGCACACAGCCAAGGTGCGTGCACACGCCCAGCGTCACCAAAACGGCCTCGTTTGCAGGGTTGGTACGCTCAGCCAGCGTCTGCGGGTCAGGCATGTTAGCGCCATCGTCAGCCTTCGCCGCCGCGATTTCGGCTGCGGTAAGACGCTTCACGAACAAAGGTTGGCCGCGGAAAACACCCTTCACGCTCTGTCCTGCTTCGATGCCGGAAATGTCCAATTCGGTGGTGCTGGCCGCAAGGACATCTGCCGACGGTCCCATCTGGCTTGCAAGCGGAATAACGACGCTGCCCGCGCCAAAGCCAGCAAAGCTGATTGCAGCGATGTGAATCCAGTCGCGGCGACGAACGCCCTCTTCGGATGCAGTTTCAGTGGTGGTCATATCAGCTCCGGTGGAAGCCATGTGCGTTTACCCTGCTCTTCTTGCTGCCCGGCAATGTCGGGCCTTTAACCCGTCATCGGCGCCGTCGGCTTCTGATGAAAGCCGTGGCAGTGCTTTGAAATCTCTTCAGTTGGTCTTTTTCACACCACCGCGACAAACACCTATCACGCGATGACAAAAGGCAGAAAACCTCTCGTTAATCCCAACGTCGGCGCGTCACTTACCAGAAAAAACCTCGAATCCAACCGTGTTCTGAGCATCGCCTATTCGCTTTGCTGCAAGCTACGCGGTCAGAGTGCGATGATTGCGATCTGACGCCCGTAATTCGGCTCACCCAGCGAAGTGGCTCTGCGATATGAGTGGTAACGCTCCGAATGTGGAAAAGTATCCCGGGCAAGGTCGTGGGCCACCAAAAGCCCAGCCCGCGCCAGCCGCGCAGCGATGTATCCGGGCAGATCAAAGTGCCAGCGCGCGATGCCTTCGCGTACCGGGGCCGGAGCAAAATGCTCATCGTCCTGATCGCTGAAATGCTCGCGAAACGCCTTGTCCACTTCATAACTGGGTTGTGCGATGGTGGGGCCGATAGAAGCTGAGATATTCTCTCGATCGGCGCCGAGCATCTCCATCGCGCCAATCGTGACCTCCAGAACGCCTTCACGCGCGCCGCGCCAGCCGGCATGGGCGGCGCCGATAACACCGGCTGCCCGGTCTGCGAACAGAACCGGAGCGCAGTCCGCAGTGACAATGCCCAGCGCGAAGCCCTTTGTCGCAGTGACGACAGCATCGGCCACGGGTCGCCCTTCCATGACATCGTCCCAAGGCTCACCCCAGCCCTTTCCTAAAGTGACAACATCGGGCGTGTGCAGCTGATGCGGCGCGACGAGCCTGGAACCGGGCGCAATTGCGGCGGCGGCGGCGGCTCTCAAAGCCCGGACATCTTCGACCGCCCCCGGACCACCATAGCCGAACTGGTGCACCCCTCCACCAGAGCCAAAGAAGCCATGCGGAACGCCTTCAAGCGCCGGTGAGCGCTCGATGTCGAAATCAGCTACCAAGGCTGCGCGTCACTTGCTCAAATGTATCGCGCGACAGGCCTTTGACCTCGGCCATCCGCTCCAGCTCAGCTTTCATCAGCGCTGCCCGCTTTGGCTCGATCCGCCGCCAACGTCCCAGCGGCGAGACAAAGCGCGCAGCCGTTTGCGGATTGATCGGGTCAAGCGCGATGATCACGTCGGCAATCATGCGATAGCCAGAACCGTCCTCGGCATGGAAGCCCTGCGGATTGCCCGCAAAGGCCATGTAGAGCGAGCGCACACGGTTGGGATTGTTCATGGTGAAGTCGGAATGCTGCGCCAGTTCGCGCACCTGCTCTATCACATCGGGATGGAGCGAAAGCGCCTGGAGCGTGAACCACTTGTCGACCACCAGAGCATTATCTTCGTAACGCTCATAAAACGCCTTTAGACGATCATCGCGCAACGGGCTTTCCAGACTGCACAGCACCATCAGCGCGCCTTGCCGGTCGGTCATATTGTCAGCGCGGTCAAACTGGCGCGCGGCCATGGTCGCGGCAAGATCGGGATCACTCGCGGCAATCTGAACCAGAACCTGCGTCGCCACTTTGCGTGCACCCACGCCAGCGGGATCAGCAAAGGGCACAGCGTCGCAGCGAGTATAGATCGCCTCCAGCTCAGCCTTGAGTGCGGTGCCGAGCGCCGCCTTGAGCGATTCTCGCTCGGCATGGATCGCACCGGGATCAGCCGGAGTGGACGCGGCCATCGCCTCAAACAGATAGGTCTCGCTCGGCAGCATCATCAGCTCGCCGCGCATATTATCATCGAGCGCATCGTCCATGAGGATTGAGCGCATCGCCTCGACCAAAGCTGCCTCGCCAGCTGCCAGAGCTTCCTCATTCAGCTTCCCGCTTGCTGCTGCCACCAGATGGTTGACGCCAAGCTCCTGCATCGCCTCATAACGCGCAAAGGGATCATCATCGCGCGCTGCGAGGAAGCCGAGGTCTTCAAGGCTCAGATCGCGTTCTATGGAAACGGGAGCGGTAAATCCGCGATTGATGGAGACCACCGGCTGCTCGCCCGCCAGCGGCAAAGTGAAGCTCTCCTCGGCATCCTTGAGAATGATCAGCTGCTCTTCACCCAAGGCTCCGCTTGCGCGCGAATGCACAGCGACACGCAGCGGGATAGGCATCGGGGATTTCTCGGGCTGGCCGGGTGTGGCGGGGACCGTCTGCTTGAGCGTCAGGACGAGTGTGTCACCGCTGACCTCCTGCGTGACGTTGACTCGCGGCGTTCCCGCCTGCGAATACCACTGACGGAACTGTTCAAGGTCCAGCCCAGCGCCATCCTCAATCGCTGTGATGAAGTCCTCGCACGTTGCCGCCTCACCGTCATGGCGCTCAAAATAGAGGTCAGTGCCCGCACGGAAGCGCTCAATGCCAGCCATGCTGCGCATCATGCGGATGACTTCAGCGCCCTTGTTATAGACGGTAGCGGTGTAGAAATTGCTGATCTCGCGGAAGCTGTCGGGGCGGATCGGGTGCGCCAGTGGCCCTGCATCTTCTGGGAATTGGGCCGCGCGCAGGATGCGCACATCCTCGATCCGCTTCACCGCTTCGCCGCGCATGTCCTGACTGAACAGCTGATCGCGCAGCACGGTGAAGCCTTCTTTCAGGCTCAGCTGGAACCAGTCCTGGCAGGTCACGCGGTTGCCCGACCAATTGTGGAAGTATTCGTGCGCAATCACGCCTTCGACTGCGTCAAAGTCAGCATCGGTCGCGGTGTCGGGGTCAGCCAGCACGTACTTTGTATTAAAGACGTTGAGCCCCTTGTTCTCCATCGCGCCCATATTGAAATCGGACACTGCGACGATGTTGTAGAGGTCAAGGTCATATTCGAGTCCGAACACGTCTTCGTCCCATGTCATCGAGCGATGGAGCGATTGGAGCGCGTGATCGGTGCGTTCAACGTCTTCCTTGCGCACCCAGATATTGCACTCCACTTCGCGGCCAGAGCGAGTGGTGAAAGGCTGCGAATGGGCGACCAGATCGCCTGCAACCAGCGCGAAGAGGTAGGACGGCTTTGGCCACGGATCGTGCCATTCGGCAAAATGCTTACCGTCCGCAAGATCGCCGCGTTCCGTGGTGTTGCCGTTGCACAGCAGGATCGGGAAGGTGCCCTTGGGCCCTTCCATCCGCACGCTATAGGTTGAAAGCACGTCGGGGCGATCCGGGAAGAAAGCTATCCGGCGAAAGCCCTCAGCCTCGCATTGCGTGCAGAGCATTCCATTTGAGGCATACAGTCCCATCAGCGCGGTGTTCTTGTCCGGTGCAATCTCGGTGCGCACCGTGACGGTGTGGGCGCTTCCTGTAAGCGTGATTACAAGATCCGGCCCATCCATCTCCCACACATCGCTGGCCTCGCCGTCGACAGCGACGCCCAGCGCGCTCAATCCGTCGCCGTTAAGACGCAATTCGGGACTTGGCGCGGCCTTGGGATTACGCTCGACTGTCAGGGTCGCAGTGACGACCGTTTTCTCAATGCCCAGATCGAAATGCAGCCTCGTCTCCGGCACAAGCCAAGGAAAGGGTGCGTAGTCCTCTCGGCGGATGACTGGTGGCTCAGCCGGAGTGGGGGTGTCGTGGGCGGTGATCGAGTCTGATGCAATATCCATGCGCGTTGATTTAGGTTGATTTGCGCGCGCGTCCAGCGGCAGAGCATTGGTTATGGCGCAATTGTTCATTTTCGGGCTGGGCTACACGGCTAAACGCATCGCATCAGCGGTGGAGGCGCGGGGGTGGAGCGTGTCGGCCACGGGCAGCGCTGGGGATGTCGACTTTGGTGATGGCGAGGCGGTGCACAGGGCGCTGGACGCGGCGAGCCATATCCTCTCCTCGGTTCCACCAGACCGCAAATCCGGTAGCGATCCCGTGTTGGAGCAGTATGGCAACATCCTCAAACGCAGGACGCTGTTCTACCTCTCCTCCACCGGTGTCTATGGCGATGCGGGCGGGGCGTGGGTTGATGAAACGACGCCTACGGTCGCGGAAACCGGCGCAGGCCGCCGCAACGCGCGCGCCGAAGCGGACAAGGCGTGGCTGGAGCTTGGAGCAAGAGCCTTTCGCTTGCCCGGAATTTACGGGCCCGGGCGCAGCGCATTGGACCGGGTCAAGGACGGACGCGCCCGGCGGATTGACCTTCCCGGACAGGTCTTCAGCAGGGTGCATGTCGATGACATCGTGAGCGGCGTGGTTGCAGCGTTGGTGCAGGATGCTCCGCGCGGAGCCTACAATCTGGGCGATGATCTTCCCGCCAGCGGCAATGCCGTGACGCAGCACGCCTGCCAATTGCTCGGGATTGAACCACCACCGCTGGAGACGCTGGAAGAAGCCAATCTCT
The DNA here is from genome assembly GCA_039822745.1 of Pseudomonadota bacterium. GTDB lineage: Bacteria > Pseudomonadota > Alphaproteobacteria > Sphingomonadales > Sphingomonadaceae > Erythrobacter. The sequence continues at coordinate 5,567 of JBCBMN010000098.1, forward strand.
CCGAAATGGCGCGCGGCTTCTATGCCGAGAACCGCAGGGTCGCGAATGGCAAGGCCAAGCGAGTGCTGCGATGGGAGCCGAAGTATCCGACCTATTTCGACGGGCTTGCGTCTTTGCGTTGAGACGGTGCGAAGCACCCCAAGGGCAACCGCCCGCCCGCAGTGGGGCCGCAGCCGAAGATTGCGAAGGACTTCTAGCAAGGATGCAGGCCCCGATGAGCCTGCTCAATCAAATCCTCTTTGACCTTAGCGCCAACACCATGCCCAGCACCGCCAGCCCCATCCCGCCCGCGGTGAGCCACGTCCACTTGTAATCCTCGAACAAAGTCGAGAGCAGCATCGCCACAGAGATCGTCAGGATCGAATTGTAGGCGGTGCGCCCCGCTCCGATCTCGCGCACAAGGTTATAGTGCAGCGGGAAGGTCACCACCGATCCGATCAGCGCCAGATAGACGATGCCCGCCCAATATTGCGGCGCGGTCGGGAGCGGGGGCGGGCCAGCGGTTACAAGCGCAAAGACCAGATCGAACAGCGTGCCATAAACCATCGCCCATGCCAGCAGGCTCACCATCGGCACGCCGCGCCCGGTCTCATTGGCCTGCACCACATTGGCGACCGAAGCGGACACGATACCGAGCATCGCCAGCACAATCCCGAGCGAAACATTGCCGCCAAGCACACCTGCATCGGGATTGGCCTGCCATTCATGCACCAGCAGGAAGGATACACCGACAATCGCAATCGCGCTGCCCAGCATGAAGCCGCCGCTTGCCCGCTCGCCCAGAAACAGCCGTCCAAACAGCGCGTTGGGCACCATCAGCAAGCCAAACATCATCGCGACAATGCCCGAGGTCACAAATAGCTCTGAGTGATAGACAAACAGGAAGTTCCCGCTGAACTGAAACACGCCCACCAAGGCTGCCAAGCGATGCTCGGGCGCGGTGAGTTTCAAGCGCCGCTTCATCAGCGCAGCGACCAGAAACAGCGCCGGGGTCGCCAAGGCAAAGCGGTAAAAGACCGACCACGCTGCCGGAACCCCGCCAATCTGACCGGTGATCACCAGCCATGTCGAGCCCCAGATTGAGCCGGTGAGCAGGAACGGAAGGATGACGCGCGGGCTAAGCATCCCGGTGGCTGGAACGCTCATAGCGAGGCGATAGCCTTGCTCAGCGCCATCGCATCGTCATCGCGCGTGTTCCATGCGCTGACAAAGCGGGCTGCGTCTGCGCCCCAGTCATAGAACTCGAACCCGGCTGCGCGCAGAGCCTCGCGTTCCTCTTGTGTGAGGCGCACGAACAATTCGTTGGCTTCAACCGAATGCATCAACCGTTCGCCGCAGCCCTTTGCGATCTCTTGCGCGGCGGCGTTGGCATGGGCTGCATTGGCGAGCCACACATCGCCCTCCAGCATGCCAAGGATTTGCGCCGCCAAATAGCGCCCCTTGCATTGCAGATGGCCAGCCCGCTTGCGGCGATAGCGCACATGATTGGCGGCCTCTGGATCAAACAGAATGATGGCTTCTGCGCTCATCCCACCATTCTTGATGAACCCAAAGGCCAGACTGTCGACCGGGCCGCAGGCTGCCCGCGCAGCCGTTTGCGCGGTGCCACCCAGAAAGGCCGCTGAATTGGCAAAGCGCGCGCCGTCCATATGCAGACCCAGCCTGCGCTCCTTGGCGAAATCGGCCAGCGTTTCGAGTTCGCTTGGCGAATAGGTACAGCCATATTCCGACGCCTGCGTGATCGCGAGCGCATGTGGCTGGACCTGATGCACGTCATCGCGGATCGGGTCGATCACCGCAGCGATGTCGGCTGGCGTTAGCTTTGCACTCTCGCCCTTCGCCAGCATCAGCTTGGCCCCGTGGAGATAAAAGCCGGGCGCGCCGCCTTCATCCACCTCGATATGCGCTTCCTCGTGACACACCACGCCGCCATGGGGCGCGCATATTGTAGCGAGCGCCAGACAATTGGCTGCAGTGCCGGTCGCCACCCAAAAGGCCGCGCATTCACGCCCGAAAAGATCGGTGAAGCGTGCATCCAGCTCCGCCGACAGCGCATCACCATCATAGGGATTGTCTGCTTGGTCAGCGGCCTGCATCGCTTTCCAGACTGCGGGGTGGACTTGGGCGGCATTGTCGGAGAGGAACTTGGTCATGGTCTCAACGCCTCTAGCTGTGCGGCGGGCGATGGCAAGCGGGAGTAAGGCAAATGGCGAATAGCGACGAAGTCAGCGTTACGCATGAACCACGAGCGACAGGCGGTCGCTACATCGCCATGATCGCGAGCGAGGCGCATACGGGGCATCTGGATTGGGAGCCGGGTGAAGACCCCGACATTCGCATTGCGACGCACACGATTGTCCCGCCAGAGATTGGTGGACGCGGGATCGCCGCGATCCTGGTCAAACACCTCATCGCCGATGCACGCGAGCAGCACTTCCGCATTGTCCCGCAATGCTGGTATGTCGCCAAGAAGTTCGACGAAAACCCCGATTGGGCTGACCTGCGCGCTTAAGCGGATTCGAGCGTCCGCCCGCTTTCCAGCTCGGAGAAATCGGTCGCCGCGATGGTTTCCAGCACCTGCCGGCGGACAGCCTTGGCGCGTTCAAGCGGAATGCCGGGTATCGCAAACTCGCCGCCTGCCATGCCCAAGTGCAAGGTCGCAAAGCCGAAAGCTCTTGCAACAGGCCCTTGCGCAATCTCGACCGAATGCAGCTTCACGCGCGTCGCAATCTTGGTCGTCGGAGCGAGGACACCCGCAGTCGCAACGATCTGGACTGCGTCAAGCGTATGGCGTTTGAACCTCCAGGAAAGGAACCCGGCGATCACATCGAGGATGCCGATCACAATCGGAATACCGACAGCGAGATAGGTCCATTCAGGCGCGTAAAACGATGTGGCGACGCCGACGATGATCGCTGCGATTGCAACAATCATCAGCTCACCTGCAATCGACACATTGCGATAGGCTTTGGTTGCGCGATGCCATTCGGATTGCTCGCTAGGCATGTGGAACCCGGCCGCTTGAACAATAGGTTCCAGTTCATTGAACCGCGCAAAGGGTGCGACAACATGGCTTGATGAGCCGGCATCCTGCGCAAGGCTCACAAATTTCAGGCTGTGCCAGCCAAACCGGTAGCGCACGAAGCGTGTCCCGATCGTCACTCCCTGCACCCGGTGGCTCGGCATCACAACATCGGTGCGGGTGAAAAGCCCGCGCCGCCGGCGAAATCCGCGCGCGGTGCGCTCCAGTAGGAAGCCCCATTCGCGGCTGAAGGTCCGGAACATGCCCGTGGCAGAGCCAATGAAGACCACCATGACCAGTCCGGCAATAGCGCTGAAGACCTGCCCATAAGCGCCCAACTTCAGCAGCCATCCGCCCTGTTCCTCAGCCAGATCGCGCCAGAAATCGACATCCCAGAGCTCAATGTCGAGGAAATTGTCCACATATTGCGAAAGACCCGCCAAAACCGCGAAAACGGCAAGGCTGAATTCGAACAGGCCATAGGTGAAAAGCCGCTGCGGCCCCATGGCGAACAGGGCCTGGCCGTCTTCTTCGGCGGGTACGCTCTGGCCGTCCTGATCGCTTAGAGACGCGGTGGCTACATTCGCATCCTCGCGGCGCTCACGCACCAATTCGCGCAGACGCTCTCCTTCCGCTTCTTGCAGATAAGTGAGCGCCAGATCATCCGCGCCGCCTGCCCCTGTTTCAAAGGTCACTGCGACAAGGCCGAGCAAGCGCGGGAGGAGCTTTTGTTCAAGGCTAACATCCTGAATGCGCTCATAGGGCACCGATCGTGCGGAGCGGCTGAGCACCCCGCTTTCGACGCGGATGTCCTGCTCTCCCACCGTATAGGTCAGGCGCTGCCAGCGGATATAGCTAAAGATCGTGCCGACAACAGCAATCGCCGCGGCGACGAACAGGCCGATGAACAGCCCCGGCCCTGCCAAGCCGCCAGAACCGAACGTGACCGCGGCAGCCGGTACGATTGCGTTCTGCAGGCTCGCCAAGGTGCCCACAATCACGCTGAGCGGGGCTGTGTGTTGCGGTTCGCCGGTCACAGACTGTCCCGCTTGATCCGCTGCCGAATGTCTTCGCGCATCTCGGTTGCGAGCGTGTGGTTGAGACCGGGCAGATGGACCGACGCATTGTGGCTGCCCGCTGTATGCAAAGTGAGCGTTGCAATCTTGAGCCAGCGCTCAATCGGACCCTGATCGACATCAATATGCTGAACCCGGCCGAATGGCACGACTGTATCCGAATGCCACAACACCCCGCGCACCACGCGCAGCCGGTCCTCGCTCATATTGTAGCCGCGCGCCTGCCAGCGCCGATTGGGCAAGCGGATAATCAGGACCAGAGCGACAAGCACTACGAACCCGATGATCAGACCAAAGGGCGCGACCGAATTCTCCGCCAGCACTCTTTCAAGCACGATAGCGCCAATCAGAAAGGGAATGGCGCCCAGAGAGGTGCTGATCCGAAGCGCTGTGATGTAGCTCGGATCAAGCTTTGTCAGTTCTTCATCCTCTGCCTCAACGACAGGGTTGGACGGCTCGATAGCTGCGGGGGCGGTGATCTCCATGTGCCTTAGATGAGCAACACAGTAGCCCCGCGCAAGCCCTTATCTCTGGATTGGCCAATCAATTGCGCTGATTGAAACGACGTCCCACCATGGCGGCGGCGATGTTGGTTTTCTGGACATCAATTGCGCCACCCGCGATCCCCCAAGCATAAGCATCGCGCAGGCGCTGCTCCATGCCGTAATCCTTGTGATAGCCATAGCCGCCCATGACCTGCATGCCGAGCGCCGTGACCTCGCGCACGATCTCATTGGCATAGCATTTGGCAAGGCTCGATTCGTAAACCGTGGGCAATCCGTCCGGCTGCGCATTGGCGTTTACCGCGGCGCGATGGATCAGGAGACGCGCGGCTTCCACTTTCATCGCCATCTCGGCAAGCTTCATCTGCACCGCCTGAAAATCGACGATAGGCTTACCGAAGGCCTCGCGCTCTTGCGTGTATTCCAGCGCCTGTTCGAGCGCCGCTGCCGCAACGGCCAGAGCCTGCGTCGCGTTGCCGCAGCGTTCCAGCCCGAAAGCGCTCATCAACTTGCCAAAACCGCCTGCGCCGATGATGACGTTGTCGCCTGGAACCTTCACATCCTCGATAGCAAAGTCAGCCGTCGGAATGCCACGAAAGCCCATAAGCTCCTCGCGCTTGCCGAACGCCATGCCTTCCATCTCACGCTCCAGCAGGATCGCACCGATCCCTTTGGCACCCGGAGCATCGGAAAAGCGGCAATAGGTGACGTAGTAATCCGAATGCCCGCCCCCGCTGGTCCAGCGCTTATAGCCGTTGACGACGAAGCCGTTCCCCTCCTGCACCGCTTTGGTGGTGAGGTCAGTTAGCGCAGTGCCGGCATCGGGTTCGGACATCGAGACCGCGACGATCTTTTCGCCCTTGATCACTTCCGGCAATATGCGCGCTTT
>JBCBMN010000099.1:0-11053 GCA_039822745.1 Pseudomonadota bacterium
GATCCTTGATCACGTCCATATGCGGCAGCGGGGTGATGCGAACCTCGCCTTTGAGGTCTTCGATCGAGGTGGTACAGGCAAGGCCGTTCTTGCCATTCATGTTCATCGCGCACGACCCACAAATTCCTTCGCGGCACGAACGGCGGAAGGTCAGCGTCGGGTCAATCTCATTCTTGATCTTGAACAGCGCATCCAGAACCATCGGACCACATTCTTCAAGGTCAATTTCGAACTTGTCATAGCGCGGGTTTTTTCCGCTATCGGGATCATAGCGATAGATCTTGAAAGACTTGGCGCGCTTGGCCGCTTCGGCCTTGTGCGTCTTGCCGTCTTTGCTGATTTTCGAATTCTTCGGAAGCGTGAAGGTGGCCATTGTGACGTATGATCCCAGTTGCGTTTGAAAGCCTTCTAACGCGCGCATCGCACGAGGCAAGAGAGCCAGTGTTGCGTGGATTGAGACAGGGCTTGAACCCGGCTCAATCCTACCAGGGTCAAAGTTGACACTCGACCTGTGGATAACTTGGCGATTTTCGACGTCATATATCAATAAATCAAATAGTTAAAGGCGAAAGGTGAAGTTGACACTTTTCAAACTCACTTTCCTTTGTTCGGAACTTGTTTGAGGTTCAGCCACTCTAGCAGGCATGGATGATGTAGGAAAATTCCCGCGCTGCGCTGCGGTCTTTGGCAGCACCGGGGGCATTGGGCACGCCTTGTGCGAAGCCCTTGTCGCGAAGGGGTGTGACCGGGTCTATGCCGGATCGCGGGCTGGTGAAGGGCCTGAGGGGGAAAACGTCACGCCCTTTGCCTTCGATCTGAAGGATGAGGACAGCATTGCCGACGCTGCCGGGCTGATGCGCGCTGACTTGCCCGAATGGGTGATTGTCGCCAGTGGTGTGCTGACACTGCCCGATGGAACCGGGCCAGAGCGGACTTACAAGCGGCTTTCAGGCGCAGCGATGGGCGAAGTGCTGGCGCTCAACACCATTGGCCCTGCGCTAATCGCAAAGCATATCCTGCCGATGATGCCGCGCGCTGATCGGTTCGTCTTTGCAGCGCTTAGCGCGCGGGTCGGATCCATCTCCGATAATGGGCTGGGAGGCTGGCATTCCTACAGAGCCTCAAAGGCTGCGCTCAACATGCTGATCAAGAATTTCGCACTGGAGATGGGACGCACGCATCAGCAAAGCGTCATAGTCGGCCTGCATCCCGGTACGGTCGACAGCGACCTATCAAAGCCATTCCAGAAAGGCCTGCCCGATGGCCAGTTGACCGAACCTGTACAGGCGGCGGCGAACCTGCTGAGCGTGCTGGAGGGACTAGAGCCAGAGCAATCGGGCAGGGTGTTCGACTTTGCGGGGAAGGAAGTTCCGGCCTAAGTTTGACGGTGGTGCGCCACGGCCCGACCAGATTGGTCCGCTTTTGAGCAAATGCATCGGGTTGTGAATGGCGGAAAGTGGTAGGTGGTAGCGGACCTACGCCTCAGGGCCATCATGAAGCAGTTCTCTGTGCGGTGAACCATGGTTCAGAGACTTCCTCGACGAAGAGATCAAGCTCTTCCAAGCATCGATCATAGGTACTACCCGTCTCTGCGTTAAAGCGATGATGGTAGCAATAACCGGAAGCCCTGCGCATTTTCCCAGTTTCGTGATGGCTAAGATATACTTTCCTTCCATCACTTCTACGGACTGATAAAAGTGATACCCCTATGTGGATGCTAGCAGAGTATGGTGCGCCATAGGTAGCCCCATGCCGAAAGAAGTGAATTGATTCTTCAAATTCGTCTGTTTGCCTGACCCATTTTCGTCCAGTTCCGCGTTTGAAATCGTGCGGGTTAACGATTTTCGTAAAAGCGCTGCAGACAGTCCGCATCCCTTCAGAAACTATTTTCGAATAGCTTTTCATTCTTACAGGCTAGCAACATTCTAAGTGACCGCAACTGGGTCGTAAACTGAACGGCCGTTTTGCGCTTCTTACCGCCATATTCAGTTTGTGAATCGCCCTTGGCGGCCCGTTTGCTCGCCTAGGGCGCATTAGGCCCAAGCGAAAGCTGTACGTACCAATCGGTGTTCGCAATCCAAAGGGTGAGCGGGACGGTGACGATGTAAAAGACCAATCCGATCCAGTTTGCCGGATGAACGCGGCCGTATCTCACCTTGTCGCTCACCGCCATGGCGATAAGGCCCAACAGCAAAAGACCGCTCAGAACAGGGCCGCCTCCTGATGGCAGATCGGGGACCATGCGTACAAACCGGCCAAACGCTGTGCCCATTGGCGCATAGGCGGCGTGAAACATCAGTCGCCAGTGCCAGTCCTGGCGCTTACGCAACAGGACAGCGGCCACGAAAAAGCCGGCCAGAGTGGGAAGGAGCTGGAACAGGCGGAAAGCGGCGGAGCTGCGGTTGGTCTCATCCTCGGGCACAGTCGGCCACATCGCGAATTGCACCGCTACACCGGTCACCACCGCTCCCAGCACCATCGCTCCGAGAACCCAGCCTATATATTTGTGCCAACGCCAATTGCGCTCAAGCACCAGCCAGGGCTGAGCCACGAACAACAGGGCAAACACAAAGCTGACCACCGCATGCGGGTGCATCCATTCATTGACAGCGACAAACTCGCCCTTGGCCAAAGGGATGAAGTATGAATGGACGAACCCGCCAAAGGTGATCGCCAGAAATATCCAGCCGATCACCCGCATAAACCGCGCATCATCGTCCAGTCGCACCGGATAGCTCGTCATATCGCATCCCTGTTTACACCCATAGCAAGGCTAGGTTGTATCACGATAAGTGTCCATCGATTGCGGACGCTGGTGTGTGAAAGGTGATCGTATGATGTGGCTTTACCTTATCAGCCTGGCTCTTGCAGTGCAGGAGCAGTCAGAACCCGGCACCGCCAACGCTCCCGAACCACCCGCAAACGCGCCGGAAGTCCTGGGCAAGGGCATCGTTTCGAAAGAGGGGCGCTACGAATATTGCCAGACCTTCTCGCGCGATCGCCGCACACTAACGATCGGGATCGAGCACGGGCAATGGCAATCAATCGAAGAGTACAGCTGGGATGGCGAAGCTTGGACCGGGCCAAAGCCAATTGTCGGCAAACCCGATTTCAACGCGCATGACCCCTACCTCTCAGCCGACGAACAGCGGCTCTATTTCATCAACCAGTCGCGCGGCAGCGCTGATCTGGCCTATCTCCCGCGAGAGGCAAACGGCGAATGGGGCGAGCCGGTCTTTCTGGAGGCTCCGATCAATTCGAGCGGGAATGACTATTACACCTCGATCACGCGCGATGGCGCGGTGTTTCTGTCATCAAACCGGGATGGATCACGCAATGGCGGTTATGACCTCTATGAAGCGCCGCTTGAAGGAGGGGGGGAGGCCACACGCTTGCCCGACAGCGTCAATTCGGGATGGTATGATGGCGATCCCTATGTCGATCCCGACCGGCGCTATCTGATCTTTGCCTCGAACCGGCGCGGCGGGCTGGGGCGCGGCGATCTCTATCTCAGCGTCGGGGACGGCCAGGGCGGTTGGTCAGAGGCGATTGCCTTTGATGATCGGGTAAACACGTCAGGCCATGAACTGTGTCCGATGGTCTCGCTTGATGGCAGCGCATTCATGTTTACCAGCAATGAGGATATCCACTGGGTCTCGGCTCAGATCATCGAAGACATGATCGCGGCCTATGAAGCCGACAATTAGAGGATCCCGTAGCGGGTCATCGCTTCGGCCAGCAGCGTCTCGATCAATTGCTCTTGCGTCCACCCTTCAATAGCTGCGGCGCGTCCAAAGCTCTTTTGCGACCACAGATTGCAGTTGAGATTAAGCTCGACAAAGCTGATCGCGCCCGTGTCTTCGTTCACGCGGAATTCGTAGCGGCCATAGTCGAACGGACGGTATTCCTGTGAACAGGTGTGCGTGAGTTCGAGGATGCGGGCCTCAAGCTCGGGATTGTCGAATTCTTCAAGCGTGTAGGACTGATCATCCGGATCGACCAGATCGCGCTTCTCGGCATAGCTACGCAGGTGCAGCGGGTCTTTCTGACGCGAGACCAGCATTTTGAGCGGTTGCGGCTCACCATGCATGGTGATCACCGGCACGCCGACATCATTGCCGATGATGAACGGCTCAACAATCGCATCCTGACCACCATTGGACGGATCGGTGTGAATGCGCTCAACTGCGGCAGCGACACCCTCCCAGTCATAGGCATCCTGAACGCCCCAGCTGGCAGAGGAATTGTTCGGCTTGATCACATAGCGCTCGGCCTCGGGCAGGCGCTCAGGCGTGATCGGCGCGTGCTTGCGATAGACCGCCCAGGGTGCTGTGGGGATACCGGCGTTGACTGCGGCCAGCTTGGCAAGGTGCTTGTCGTCTGACAGGCCGCGCAGGATCGGGCTCGCTCCCAGATAAGGCAGGCCCGCGCGCTCACACAAAAGCGGCACCAGCATTTCAGAGTTGAAGAAGCCGGCGCGGTTCAAAAGAGGAAAGACAAAGTCGATGCCTTCGGGAGGATCGAACAGCATGTCGTGCGTCTGTGCTGCCATGACATTAACGCCAATGCGTTCCAGCATCTGGCGCATTTCGCGGTGATAGACAGCGTGATTGCCGTCCTCGGGATCAGTTTCGCCATCCCACAAGGCGTTCTTGGCAAGAAACAGGACGGTAAGCTGAGACTTTGCGTCAGCCGGGATCGTTAGGGGTTGGAGCGAAGACGACATAGAAACCTGAAGGGATGGGCTGCCCTGATGGGCGCAATTGAAGCAGAATAGAGGAAGGCGGCAGGACGCTCCGTCCACGAAGCATCCTGCCAGCCATTCCGGTGCGTTTTACTCGCCGAAAGTGCGTTGCCACCAGCCGCGCTTTTTCGGACCTGTGTCGTCTGCTTCGGCTTGTTGCGCGGTGGGCGTCCCTTCGCTGGCCTCTTCTCTGGCAGATTGGGCTTCAAGTTCCGGTTCGGAAGCTTGTGCCGGTTCTGGCTCTGCCGGGGCTGTGCTGGGCTCATCGGCGGTGGCGGCTTCTTCCTCGACCTTTTTCTTGCGCGGTGCACGCTTGCGCTTGGGCTTTTCAGCGGGCGCTTCGGCGGTTTCTTCGGAAGGGGCCTCAGCCGCTTCGGTCGCCTCGGGCGCTTCAGCTGCCGGGGCAGCGTCCTCGTCTGGCTTCTTGCGACGGGTGCGGCGGCGCTTTGGCTTTTCCTCAGCAGGGGCTTCTTCAGCGGTTTCCGCTTCGGGAGCTTCCACAGGCGCTGGCGTTTCCTCGGTTTCGGCGCTTTGCGCCTCTACCGCTTGATCGGAACCCGCCGCTTCGTCTTCGCCTTCGCTTGCCTCGTCAGAACCCTCTTCGTCAGTCTTGCGACGACGGCCACGTCCGCCACGGCGACGACGGCGCTTGGGCTTGTCCTCGTCGGATTCCTCACCACCTTCGGCGCTGTCCACAGAAGATTCGTCGTCCGAACCTTCGTCCGAGCCCGAGCCTTCGTCCGAGCTATTGTCATCGGACCGCTCTTCGCCGTCCTCGTCATAACCCTCTGCGCCTTCTTCCTGACGCTTCTTGTTGCGGCCACGACCACCGCGACGACGACGGCGCTTCTTCTTGCGCGGTGCATCGTCTTCATCGTCGAAATCGTTGTCTTCAGCCTCTTCCTCGGGCAGATCATCGTCGTCGTCATCGTCAACAATTGGCTCAAACTTGGGCGCTTCTGTTGGGCGTGGGCCATGGCTGGCAACGCTCATCTTCGCGCCTTCATCCTCACCCTCAGGGACAACTTCGATGGTGACGCCATAGCGCTGTTCGATCTCGACCAGTTCGTTGCGCTTTTCATTGAGGAGATAGATTGCCGCTTCGGTGCTCGCGGCAAGTTTGATGATAGTGCCTTTGCCCTTGGCCGCTTCGTCTTCAATCAGGCGCAGCGCGCTGAGACCGGCTGACGATGCGGTGCGCACAAGCCCGGTGCCATCGCAGTGCGGGCAGGGGCGGGTGGTCGCTTCCAGAACACCGGTGCGCAGACGCTGGCGGCTCATTTCCATCAGGCCAAAGCCGGAAATGCGGCCTACCTGAATGCGCGCGCGATCGCTCTTGAGCGCTTCCTTCATCGCCTTTTCGACTTTGCGCGTGTTGGAGTTGTACTCCATGTCGATAAAGTCGATCACGACCAACCCTGCCATATCGCGTAGGCGCAATTGGCGAGCGATTTCGCGGGCGGCTTCGAGGTTGGTGTGAAGCGCGGTCTGCTCGATGCCGTGTTCCTTGGTCGAGCGGCCCGAGTTGATGTCGATCGATACCAGCGCTTCGGTTGGGTTGATGATCAGATACCCGCCCGATTTGAGCTGCACCATCGGATCATACATCGCGCGCAGCTGATCTTCCGCGCCATAGCGCTGGAACAGGGGCACAGGGTCTGAATAGGCTTTTACCCGGCGCGCATGGCTGGGCATCAGCATTTTCATAAAGGCCTTTGCGGACTTATATCCCTCTTCGCCTTCGACGACGACCTCTTCAATCTCGCGATTGTAGATGTCACGGATCGCGCGCTTGATCAGATCGCTGTCAGAATGAATGAGCGCGGGCGCGGTTGAACCCAAAGTCGTCTTGCGGATCGTGTCCCACAGGCGGGCAAGGTAATCGAAGTCACGCTTGATCTCGGTCTTGGTGCGACTGAGCCCGGCGGTACGTACAATCAGACCCATGCTCTTGGGCAGTGTGAGGTCCGAGACGACTTGCTTCAGACGCTTGCGGTCACTGGTTGAGCTGATCTTGCGGCTGATCCCACCGCCATGCGATGAATTTGGCATCAGCACGGTGTAGCGGCCTGCAAGGCTCAGATAGCTGGTCAGCGCGGCGCCCTTATTGCCGCGCTCTTCCTTTACGACCTGGACGAGCAGAACCTGACGGCGCTGGATAACGTCCTGGATCTTGTATCGGCGACGCAGTGCCATACGCTTGGCGCGCACTTCATCGACTTCTTTGGCGCGGCTGCGACCCCGGCCTTTGCCATCGCCTTTGCCCTGACGGCGGCGACCACGACCCCGGCGCGAGCGACGCGGCTTTTCGCCTTCGCCTTCACCGTCCGCGTCATCACTGGCGCTGGTTTCTTCGCGGTCGCTATCGCTATCGCCATCGTCGCCATCGCTGTCGTCGGACTCATTGTCGTCGGACTCGCTGTCTTCGTCTTCCTCGTCGTCATCATCGTCCGAGGCGCCGTCTTCGATTGTAGCAACCTTGTCCTTGTCCGAGGTGTCTATTTCTTCAAGGCCATCTTCGGCGATTTCTTCGGCAAGCTGCTCAGAGCTTTCATCTTCGGCGTCATATTCATCGCCGGGTGAAACGCCGTCTTCTTCTTCCTCATCGCGCAGGCGTGCCTCTTCGGCAGCAGCCTCAGCCTCTTCAGCCAATAGCTGTTCGCGATCCTGTTGCGGGATCTGGTAATAATCGGGATGGATTTCGCTGAAGGCGAGGAAACCGTGACGATTGCCACCAAAATCGACAAAGGCCGCTTGCAGCGAGGGTTCGACCCGCGTGACCTTAGCTAGATAAATATTGCCTTTGATCTGCTTGTGTTCAGCAGATTCAAAGTCGAACTCCTCAATCCGGTTTCCCTTGAGTACCGCCACCCGGGTCTCTTCCGAGTGGCGCGCATCGATTAGCATGCGCGTTGCCATGTATGTATCTCCAAACGCTCTGCCTTGCCGTCATCGGACGGGGCAATGAGCGCGTAACTGTGTGGTAAGAGGCGCTTGGCATGCCAGCGCCCGATGTGGTGTTCGCGCTGCGACCCGGTTGTGATCGGCCTGACATTAGCCGCCGTGTTTCCGGTTTTTGCGCGATATTCGTGTCTGCTGTGGGAGACGTGGCATCCTTGGGCCCGCACTGGCTCGCATATCGGGCCGCTGCAAAGCGGCTTTCCGAACAATTCTGCGAGGCAATACGTCTCGTCACTGCATCAACCTGGTTTAGAGGCTCATCAATTTTCCGGCGGGTGCCGATTGAGCCAGCGATATTGGAGTTGGCTCTCTCAGCCCTTGTCTTCAAGGTCTGCAATGAAGCTTTGTCCAATATCAAGGGAATAGCACCGTGGGTTACAACAGGCAACTCTATTGCGCTAATCCCCGGCAACATCCTAAGCGAGCTTTGTCATGAGTGTGCGTGACCTTCTTGTTTTGATCATAGCCGTGCCGATTTCGGTGCTGGGCGGAGCCTATGCGCTGGGCCAGAAAATCCCGGTCCCGATCTGGGGACGTGATTATGTGCAGACTTTTCCGATCAATGCACAGGAACGCGACTTGGACTTGCCGGAGATTCTTGGGCCGGACGATCCGACGCGGCCTTTGGTGGTTATTGATGCAGGCCATGGCGGTCGTGATCCGGGCTCGGTCGGGCCCGATATCCGGGAGAAAGACGTTGTGCTCGCCATCGCGCTGCGGCTGCGTGAACTGCTTTTGGAGAAAGGCGGCATTCGCGTTGCAATGACGCGCGAGGATGATCGCATCGTCGTGTTGGCAGACCGGCCCGAGATTGCCCGGCAATTGGGCGCAGACCTGTTTCTTTCGATCCACGCCGATTCTGCCGGAAATCTGGGGAATGTTTCGGGCGCGAGCATCTACACCTTGTCCAATGAAGCTTCGAGCGAAGCTGCCGCGAGGTTTGCTGCGCGTGAAAACAATGCTGACAATCTCAACGGGGTGGAGATTGAAGGGGAGAGCGAACTGGTCAGCACCATTCTGGTCGAACTGTCGCAAGACCGCACGCAAGAAGACGCGGACGAGTTCTCCCGTTTGATCCAGCGCGAGGGCGAGGGCAAGATCGCGTTTCACCCTGCCGCTCGCCGCAAGGCTGCGCTGGCGGTCCTGCGTGCGCCCGACGTGCCCGGAGTGCTGTTTGAAAGCGGGTTTGTGACCAACCGACAAGATCGCGCGCGATTGACCACTGAAGAAGGCCGCGCGGAATATGCACAGGTACTGGCAAACGCAATCAGGGTGTATTTCGCGCGCCGCAGCAGCGCTGATGATACGCAATCGGGTGCGGAGGGCGGCGATGCCGGCTGATGACCTGCAACCACACTTCGTAGCGAACCGGGGTTTAGCGCAGGCAAAAGCACTGGCACACTCAAAGCCGCTGTTGTAACTCGCCCACGGACTTATGACTGACACCGCTGAACTCTCTAACCTTGAATATCTGCGCTACCGCGTGAACCGCGATTTGCGCGGGGCAGGGGCGTGGCTGCTGGAACGGTGGCGCGCGAGCATCTGGTACAAGCTGCTGGCTGTTGCTGTGGTCGCATTCGTGCTGTTGTGGGTGACGGTGTTTGTATGGTTGGCGAGCGATCTGCCTGACGCGGAAAGCCTGCTGGAATATGAGACCCCGCTGCCAACCGTGGTGCGCGGAATTGATGGCGAGATCGTCCATTCCTATGCCCGCGTACGCCGGGTGCAGCTGCAATATGCCGACTTTCCTGAGAAGCTGAAGCAGGCCTATATCTCGGCTGAGGACAAGACATTCTACAGCCATGGCGGGGTGGACATAACCGGCACGGCCAATGCCGTGTTCGATTACGCGACAAAATATGGCACGGACCAGCGCGCTGTGGGTGGATCAACCATCACTCAGCAGCTTGCAAAAATCCTGCTGTTGGGTGACGAATATTCGGTCACGCGCAAGCTTAAGGAAATGATCCTCGCCAGCCGCATCGAAGGGGTGCTGAGCAAGCAGGAAATCCTTGAGCTCTACCTCAATGAAATTCCCCTGGGCCGTCGTTCTTTCGGTGTGCAGGCAGCCGCGCGGGCTTACTTCGATAAGGATGTGGGCGAGCTTGAGCTGCACGAGATGGCGTTTCTTGCGATCCTTCCCAAGGCGCCGGAGCGCTATGGCCGCAAGGGTCAGGAAAGCGCTGCGCTCAATCGCCGTGCTTTTGTTCTGCAGCAAATGGAGGACAACGGTTACATCAGCGGCTCGGAACGCCGGGCTGCGACCGCCAAGCCGCTTGGTCTGGCGCGTCAGCGTTCTCGCCGTAGCGCAGATGCGGGCTATTTCCTTGAAGAGGTCCGACGCAAACTGATCGAGCAGTTCGGCGAAACGGCGGAAAGTGGCGACAACAGCGTCTATGCGGGCGGACTGTGGGTGCGAACCTCGCTCGATATGGAACTGCAGGATGCCGCGCGTGAGGCGCTGCGTGAAGGTCTGTTGCGCTATCATGGCCGACGTGGCTGGGGCGGAACGATTGCGACCGTGGATGCAGAGCAGGGCAATCTGATCGGCCAGTTGAGGAGTTCCTATCTCAGCATCGATTACAAGGACTGGCGGGTAGCCGTTGTAACGCAGCGCTCCGGTTCAAGCGCCACAATCGGCTTCACTGACAATGAAGAGGCAAGGCTGCTTAATTCGCCTAAGAGCCTCAAGCCCGGCGATGTTCTGACGGTGAAGCCTGATGGTGACTCCTATCGCGTGGCGGTTCTGCCAGAGGCGCAGGGCGGTATTGTCGTCCAGAATGCGCAGACCGGACGGGTTCTGGCGATGCAAGGCGGCTTTGATGATCGCCTCGGTGACTTCAACCGCGCGACTCAAGCCTTCCGCCAGCCGGGCTCTACGATCAAGCCGTTTGTCTATGCCACCGGTCTGGATGCAGGGATGACCCCTTCGACCCAGATCGATAACTCGCGCTTCTGTTACTATCAGGGCCGGACCAAGGGCGAGAAATGCATTCGCGGCGGGCGCGCGGGGCAGTTTCCGATGCGCTATGGGCTGGAGCAGTCACAGAACATCATGACTGTCCAGATCGGGATGCAGGCGGGCATGGAAAACGTGGTCGATACGATCAAGAGCCTCGAAATCAGCGAAGACCCCGATCCCTATGCTGCGACGGCTCTGGGATCAGAGGAAAGCACGGTCATGAAAATGGTCGCGGCCTATGCGGCGATTGCCAATCATGGCCGCTACAACACGCCCAGCGTAATTGATTACGTGCAGGATCGCCGCGGCAAGGTGATCTGGCGGGCTGACACGCGCAATTGTCGCACCTGTAACATGGCAGAGTGGGATGGTTCGGCCATGCCGCG
>JBCBMN010000100.1:0-10969 GCA_039822745.1 Pseudomonadota bacterium
CTTTCTCAAGCTTGTGGATCAGCGCGTAGATGCTGGAGGTCTTCATCGGATTGCCGCCCACCAGCAGCGAGTGGAAGCTGAACGCCTCGCGCAGTTTGGGGTGCTTGATGTAGCTCGACACCATCGAATAGACGCTGCGCCATGCCTGTTCTTTCACCAGGGCAGGCGCGGCTTTCAGCATGGTCTTGAAATCGAGGAAGGGCTTGTGACCCAGCTTGACATAGCCTTCTTCAAACACGCCCGCGGAATATTCTAGAAAGCGCTGATAGCCCACGACATCGTCGGGCTCTAGCTTGGCGATTTCGGAGAACAATTCCTCCTCATCGTTCGAATAATTGAAGTTGGTGCCGTCGGGCCAGTTGAGGCGATAGAAGGGCATGACCTTCATCAGCTCGACATCTTCGGAAATGTCATGGCCGGTCAACTGCCACAGCTCTTCGAGGCAAGGCGGATCGGTGATAACCGTCGGGCCAGCGTCGAACGTGAAGCCGTCCTTTTCCCAGAAATAGGCGCGGCCACCCGGCTTGTCGCGCGCTTCGATCACGGTGGTCGCGATGCCGGCCGATTGCAGCCGGATCGCCAGCGCCATGCCGCCAAAGCCAGCACCGATCACGCAGGCCGTCTTGCCCGCATAGCGTTCTGCCATGCGCGGATCGATGCCCTTGCCACCGGGCGTGGAGGCGATGTTGAGCTTCATAGGTGCGTTCATGCGGCAGTCTCCGTATGTATGGCGGCGTTGGTATCCGGCGTATCTGGGTCTTGCGCGCCATTCGTTTTACCGATCAGGGGCTTTCCTCGCTTGAAGATCGCCGCAACAGCACGCGGGATAGATACGGGTGGTTTGCCCCACAGGACGCGCACCCGATCCCGCAATGGTGAGCGCGCAGCGTAAAAGCGTTCAATCAGACCCTCTCCGAGGGCATAGAAGCGCTGGAAAATGACGAACCGTTTATCCGGGTCGGCGGCGAAAAACAGGAAACGCGCGAGAAGGCGGTAATATCCTGTGTTGGCCCAATGACGCCGCGCGCGGGCTTCGAACACGGCGACCATCTGGCCCGCAGGCAGATCGGCATCATCGGCAAAGGCAAGCGCATTGTCGACCGCGATGGGCACGGTGTAGCTGGTGAGCGGATGGGTAAAGCCGCCGCGCGCGCCGGCTATCACCACTCCGGGAATGCGCACTTCGTTTTGGTAGGCGGTGAAGTCGCCGCCGGTCAGCACCGGCAACAGCCCCGCTTCATGCCCCACTGGCACGCCATCGTTCCAGCCATGCTCGCGCGCATATTGATCGATCCGGCCTGAAAGCGCCCCGCGATCAAGCTTGGGATCATCCGCGTAATAGGTGTCTTCGATAAACACGTCATGCGATGCCAGCGGCAGGACATAGACGAAGCGATAGGCCCCGCCATTGCCATAGGGCGCGAGCTGTTCGACATCGGCGTCCATGATCATCGGCTGTTCAAGTCCGTGCGCTTCATTGAGCCGCATGTGGCGGCCCATGAATATCTGCCACCCGCCGCGCAGATGTTCGCTGGGCTGAAAGCTGCGGCAATCGAGCACCAGACGAGCCTCCAGCCGCGTCCCGTCATCCAGCGTCACGCCGCTCGCCTCGATCTGTGTCGCTTGGCGCCCAAGATAGAGGCCGTCAGCAGGCAAGAGCCGGGTCAGCGCTTCGTGAAAATCGTGCGAGGCCAGCGATGAATAACCGGTGTCGAGCCTGCGCTTCAGCTTCGGAAAGCGGACGTCATAGCCTTTGTGCCACTCGGTTTTGCGGAAGGGCTCCATCAGAGCTTTGCCGCGCGCATCCAGATCGCTCTCAAACCAGCTCCAGCGATGGTTGCCGCCGATCGACTGGCCAGCTTCGATCAGGGCCACGCGAAATGTGGGCCGCGACTGATGGAGCGCAAGCGCGGTCAGCCCCCCGGCGAGGCCGCCGCCGACAATCACAACATCGAAGCCAGAGTCGCTCATCTATGCCTCGCCCTAGTCGACGCACGCGCCTGCGGCAATGCGCGTGGGGCGTAACCGCGAAAAACTGTCCAATTTCTCAGAAGCATTACGCGTCTGACTATCTGGACATTTATGGCGCGACGGGTTGGTTTTTCTGGGGAACCGAGCATAGAAGAATTCATTGAAAGCGTAAGTCGTGCGGAAGGTTCCCGGCCTTTTTTGCAACCTGTTTCTTCCCCCTGGAGACACATATGTCCAAACCTGTTCTGATTTCGTCCCGAATTGCCCTTTGTGCGGGCTTGTTTGCCATGCCCGCAGCGCTGAGCGCGGAAAATCCCGAGATTGCGCTCGACACGGTGAACCCGACTGTCGCCAATCTCCAAGCACTGACCTTCACGCTCGCCGCGGTGGACGCCGCGTCTGAGGGCGAGGTGGAAAGCGAAGTCAGCCAGCAGAGCGGTGGGCAATCATCATCGGGTGGCGAGCAATCGGCCGAGGCCGAAGAGGGTGAGAAACGCACCTGGCCAAAATTTCAAATGCCCAAGATTGTGTTTGACGATACCTATGCCACTGTCGGCATCGGCGCGGCTATGATCCCAAGTTATACCGGGTCCGACGATTACATCTTCTTCCCGCTGCCTTTGATTGTGGGCCGAGTGGGCGGTGTTGGCATTCGTCCCAATGGACCGGGTGTGCGCCTCGACCTGCTTTCGCCTGCGCCTGCTCTGGGCCCGCGTCAGGATGTGACTTTCAATTTCGGCCCCTCGATCCGTTTCCGCAATGAACGCGCCCGGCAGGTTGAGGACGAAATTGTCGAGCTTGCCGAGGATCTGGACGTCGCGCTTGAAGTCGGCATTGCTGGCGGCATTACTTTGCCCAGCGTGTTCAACCCCAACGATTCGCTGACGTTCAACACCGCGGCCAGCTTTGATGTTCTGGGTGCGCATGACGGTTTCCTGATCGAACCGAACATTGCCTATGCACGCCCCTTCGGAACAGGCGTGTTGTTCCAGGCGAGCCTTGGCGCGCAAATCGTCGACGATAATTTCGCTGACTATTATTTCAGCGTCACGCCAGAGCAGAGCGCCGCGACGGGCCTTGCTGAATTCACCGCAAGCGGTGGTCTCAACAGCTTGTCGAGCGGGATGCTGATGAGCTTTGATCTTGACGGCAATGCCCTGAATGGCGGGCTCAGCATCTACACGATCGTCAACTATACGCGCCTCGTGGGGGATTCAGCCGATACGCCGTTTACCTCTGAGCGCGGCGATCCGAACCAGTTTCTGGTCGGTGCCGGGGTGGCGTACACGTTCTGAGCTATGCTGATTGAGGGAGGGGCTCGGTATCCGGCCTCTTCCCCTGCTGCCTCATGCGCGCGGGTTTGCCATGCGGTGGTCGAAATCGCACTGCTTGATAGGCATGTGATGATATTATCTATCATTTTCATGCGCTTGCCCGGTCTTGTAAGGGTGCGGGCTTAGTGGCATGCACCCGTTTCAGAGTGCTGCAACGCTGTGGGGTGAGCGTTGTCTGGCATGTCCAGACTGAAGGGGAAGCTGATGAAACTGCTCACGAAATGCGCTGCCATCGTCGCTGCAATCGCAGGATTTGCGGCGGGGCCTGCGCTTGCGGAGACCATTTACGTCAAAGCGGGCAAGGTCATCACCGATCCCGCGAAAGAGCCGCTTGGGCCGACGCTGATCGTGATCGAGGATGGCCGGATTGTCGAACTCCTCCCGGTTGAAGGTGCCGAGGCGCAGGAGACGGTTGCAGGACTGGTCGCGGAAAACGCGATGGCCCGCTACACTGATCTGTCGGACAAGACTGTCCTTCCCGGCCTGATCGATCTGCACACGCATATCTCTGGCGATCCGTCGGGCGAATTCTGGCGTGCAGCGACCACGCCGCCCGAATACTTCACGCTGATCGCTGCCAAAAATGCGCGGATCACCGCGCTGGCGGGCTTTACCACTATTCGTGACCTCGGATCACGCTCGGATCAAGTTTCGCAAATGCTGCGCCGCGCCACCGCCGAAGGGCTCGTCCCAGGTCCGCGCGTGGTCACCGCTGGTCGCACCATCGCGATTGTTGGCGGACATGGCGATATCAGTGGGTTCCGTCAGAGTGTCGACAATGCGATCACTTCTGGCTTCACCTGCACCGGCCCGGTCGAATGCGCTGAGAAGGTGCGGCTGGCGTCGAAATACGGCGCTGATCTTATCAAGATCACTGCAACCGGCGGCGTGTTGAGCCAGCAGGGTCGCGGCCTCGAAGAGCATTTTACCGCCGAAGAAATGGAAGCGATTGTCTCCACCGCCAAGCTGCTCGGCCTCAAAGTCGCGGCACACGCCCATGGTGCACGCGGGATCGAAGCGGCGGCCAAGGCTGGCGTCCACACAATCGAGCATGGCACCTATATCGATGAAGCCGCGGCCAAGGCGATGCGCGACAGCGGAACCACGCTGATCCCGACGCTGATGGCGTTTGAGGGGATCAAGACAAAGCTCGGAAAGCAGTTCTACACGCCTGTCGTCGAAGCCAAGATCCTCGCGGTCTCCAAGGTCGCCGACACGATCATTCAGCGCGCGATTGAATATGATGTGCCAATCGCCTTTGGCACCGATGCTGGCGTCTTTCCGCATGGTGAGAATGCCGGTGAGTTCGCGCTGATGGTGGAGGGCGGCATGACCGAGCAACAAGCGCTCGCAGCGGCAACCACAGGCGCCGCAGCGATACTGGGCATGGAAGACGAGATCGGTAAGCTTGCACCGGGTTTCTCTGCTGACCTTATCGCGGTGAATGGCAATCCTCTGGAAGATGTGACCGTGCTTGAGAATGTCGGCTTTGTGATGGTGCGCGGACGGATTATCCGGTGAGGCGCAGACTCAGCAAGCGACGCGCTAGAAACTGCATCACTGCACGGCTCGTTTTGACGGTTTTGCGCGAGGTCTAGACCGCTTTCATCGCCTGCAAATCGGCGCGGCTGGCAATCGCCTGTTCGGTGAAGGTGCGGGCAGCCTCGGCCACGTCCTTGCCCAGATGCCAGTCGAGGATTTGCATATCCTTGGGGATGGGCGGGATCAGCAGCGCATCGGCCTGTGCAAGGCTTTGCTCCACTGTGCCCTCGCTCGCGACCACCATGGAGCGCGACATGATCTCGATCAGGCTGGGAAATTCGCGCTCGGGTTTGCGGCGCAAAACAATGTCGCGCGCGATTTTGCCGGGAGAGCGGACATCGCCATATTTTGCCTCGATCCGCCACTGCGCGCCGGCATCGGCTCTCAACGCCACCACCACGTTGGGCCCGGCTTTTAGCTCGCGCATGATGGCCACCGGAATATTGTCGAGCACCCCGCCATCAACCAGAATATCGCCCGCTTCGGTGATCAGCGGCGGCAGGATCGTGGGCAGCGAACCCGATGCCCGCACCGCTTCCCATAAGGGCCCGCGCGTGTGGACGAAGATGCCATTGGTGCTGAGATTGGTCGAAACACCGAAGAAGTTGAATGGCAGATCGGCAATGTCCTGCGTGCCATAGCGTTTGCGCAGCTGCTCATCAAAGACCCGCGGGTCGAGGAAAGAGTGCACCGGAATGGTCATCTTCTTCATCGCTTTGTTGGCGATGAACATCTCTTGCATCTGCTCCAGCGTCTCTTCGGCAGAGAGACCGCGCGCCAAGGCTCCCGCCATCGCCGCACCGGCTGACGTGCCGCCATAATAGTCGATCGGCACGCCCCCTTCGAGCAGTGCCTGCATCACTCCGATATGCGCGCAGCCCAGCGCGCCGCCACCTGCCAGGACAACACCATTGGCGCGGCCCGCCATGAAGCGTGCGATCCGGTCAAACGCAGCCTCGCTGTCGAGCGGGACGTGATGGTGCAGCTTCACCTCGCGATGATCGAGCCATGCGGGCGTGCCTTCGATCCCCTTCGCCTCATGCGGGCGCCAGAGCATCAATTGGCGGTTGGCGGGCTGAAACAGCGGCAGCGCATAGGTCTCCAGTTCGGAGAGTTCGGGGCGGCGATCATAGAGCGGGGCGACCAGCAGCACATCGTCGGCATTGCGGGCAATCGCCCGGTTCCAGGCATCGTCGGTCTTGCTTGCGCGCAGCACCACGCGGCCCGCGCTTTGTTCCAGCTGCGCCACCCATGCGCCGAAGCTGGCATCCTCCGGCGACAGACCATCGGGCATGTCCGCGCGCCGCACCAGACGCGGGTCGTCATATTTGCCAAGGCTGGCGACCAGCTTTTCCGCAAAGCCATCGGGCAGATGCGCATCGCCTGCGGGAAGGAGGCAAACGACCCGGCCCGGCTTTGCCTCAAGCGCCTTGGCACTCGCCGTGGTCCGCGCCAGCCGTGTGGCGACGGTGGCAAGGATTGTCTCGGTCACTTCGGGATGCACTTTGGTGACGGTGTCATAGGCCTCACGTGAGAGGGCATAGACTTCGCTGTCGCGCGTTGCTCTTACATCGGCGGTGCGTGTGCCGCCGGAGAAAAAGGCAAGTTCCCCGATCGGCTCGCCCGCTTCGATTTCGGCGACAACGCGGCCATCGGGCAACTGCACCTGAAACCGGCCTGCGCTCACAAGGTAGAGCGCATCGGCTTCCTCGCCAAACCGCACCAACACATCGCCGCCTTTGACGTTCTGCTTTTGCGCAGCAGCGCTCAGCGCATCGAGCGCGGGTTGGCTAAGCTTGGCAAAGGCTTCCACTGCCGAGAATTGCTGTGACATCTTTCGACCATTCCCCCTGAGGCGATGAGCCTCTTGCACGCCCATTTCCTAAGGGAAAACCGAGGCGTTTGGGAAGGGGGAAGTGGGGCGCTGAAGTGACGGAGGAGAGGGGTTGCCTTCAAGTCTCACTTTCAGGGCTCACTTTCAGGGCTCAATTCGATCAATCTCGATCAGTGCCGCTTGCGTGGCGGTTCTGACCAGTTCCCGCGCCCGGTCCCATCCCGAATGCAGCCAGGTCTGGTGGCTTTCGCTGTCAGGCGGCAGCAGCACGGGCATTGCGGGTGCGCCCAAGGCTTTGGCGATGCCGCTTGGCTGCTGAGTGAGCATGGCGAAGGCGGGCACGTCCTCGTCTTTCCAGACCCCGGCAATCGCGAAGATCGGTGCATCTTCAAGCGCGAACCAGTGCTTTATCCGGCGTCCCTCATAATCGGTGCCCGCACCCCAAAGCATGAAGGCGGTGGCCGGGATCAGGCAGCGAAATTCGCTGTTGCGTAAGTTGCCGATCCAGAATGGGCTTTCGATATTGCGCACGCTCGAAATGCGGCGGGAGGGATCATCGCTATTGGGCGGAGGAAGCACACCCCAAAGGCGCGGGACAATGCGCGGTTCAAGCGCGCGGTTTGCTGGTCGAGGCCCAGCGATGAATTCGCGTCCTGCGGTGACAACCGGCGCGAAGGAATTGGGCGCGACATAGCCTTCCTGCCACGGATCCTCACCCACCCGTGCGCCGAATGTGGAGGCTATTCGAGCGGCGCTCGCGTCAAGGCGATAGAGACGGGTCATATATGCCCCAGAACAGTGCGGTTCTTATCCTGACTTTCCGCCCCCGATATCGGTCGCGCGATTGGCCTTCTGCTCATCTTCGCTGAGTTCATCGTCAAATAGCAGGTCAATCGCCTTGCGCAATTCGACGATGTGGTGCGGGGTTTCTTCAATGGGAATGCGTTGTTTGTCCTCGGGGTCATCCAGCACCCGCCTTTGCACTTGAGACTTAACCCAGCGCGCGGGAGCCATCATCTGCGCTTTCATGGAAAGTTTGATCTTGGCGCCATCCAGCTCCCAGTAGGCGAGGTGGGTAAACCGCTTGGCGGGAACTTCTGTTTTGTCCTCGTGGTCAAGCACTTTGATGTCACTGATTCCAGAGAAGACCGCTGCCTTTGCCGCCATCGTCGCGCGTTTGCGCATGCCGAAATGCTCGGCGACGGGGCCGGACACAAGGTCTCCCTTGAACGGGCCATAATCGGGCGAATAAAGGTTGGTCCAGCGGGTATAGGCAAAGTGCGCCGCATGTTGTGGCACGCGAAAGTGGCCTGGCCACTTTTCCTTGAGCTGCCGAACATGCTTGTCGGTCTCCAACGCCCTCACATTCACCGCGCGATAGCTGAAATATTCCTTGCCTGTATGCCGGTCCCACTCAAGCTGCGGGGGACAGGTGGGCATGATCCGCTCTGCCTGCTGGCGGTGCAGATCGTCAACATCCTCTGCCATCAGAAACTCGGCATGAGTCAGCGCTGCTCCCATCGTCACGAAGTCGCTGACGATCCACGGGCTGCCATTGTCGCGCAGCTCAAGAAAAGCATCGCGCTGCATGCGGCGATACTCGCTCGTGCTGAAGTCCGGCGAACCGCTGGTTCGGTTGTTCAGGGCATCGTCGCAATACTGCTCCAGCGCCGCCCGGTTGGGATATGTGGCTCTGCGATCAAGGCCCATCCGGTTGATCCGGGCAAAGGCGTG
This sequence comes from Pseudomonadota bacterium, assembly GCA_039822745.1. GTDB lineage: Bacteria > Pseudomonadota > Alphaproteobacteria > Sphingomonadales > Sphingomonadaceae > Erythrobacter. The sequence continues at coordinate 8,416 of JBCBMN010000100.1, forward strand.
TTTGAGGATGTCATAGCCGACAATCGAGCCCAGCGAGTGCCCAACCACGACGATCCGGCCATAATTGGTGTCCCATCTGGCGGGGAGATTGCGTCTTGCTCTTTCCTTGTTCCCGGCAATCGCTTCGGGCGTAACGCCCATCAGCGTTTCGAAGAGTTCAACGCCAGCTTCGCGTATCTCCTGACGCCGCGCGACATTGATCGTCTGAGGCTCCACATAACGCGACACGTCACCGGCAACATTGATCAGCGCCCCGCGAACGACCGTGAAGAAGAAGACCACCGGCACAACCAACAAAAAGGCCATGGTCGCAATCATGTCCCAAAATCCGAAAATCTGCCACAAGAACGAGGGCAGACCGAGCAGCAAGAGAACTGAGAAAACGACACCATAGCGCGCAAGCCAATAATAGGAGCGCACATTACCCGGCACTTTGGCAATCGGGCGGCGCGACAGCCCAACAATCCACTTCCACACCTGGCTGAACGTGTTGCCGTGCATCAGGTGCGCCCAGTAAAACTCGTAAAAGTCGGTGCGCACCCCGTTGCAATCTTCTTCGGTTGTTATCCGGCGCAATTCAAAGCTGCGATTGCGGCGATCGGGCTTGGTCCAGACAGGGTTGCGCCTGCGCGGGGCTTCACCTGTATCGCCATCGGGGCGGGTTTCCTTGATCAAGTTGGGATCGGTCACCCACACCGCATCAACAAAGCCGCGCAAGGTCGACATCGGCACCTGTTCGCCAATTCCGTGAATAATGACGACCGCCTGTTTGGGTTTTGATCTGCGCTTTTTGGCAGATGGCGCGGCATCATCTTGGCTGTTGCCTTGGTTTTCGCTGTCAGGCTGGCCGGAATTGCTCATGCATGCACCCCAATAGTGTCCCCTTGCAAAGAGCATTAGCCGATCCATGCGTGAGTGATGAGTCCCTTCACGCGCTCAGGCCCCTATTTTTTGAGCCGATTTTTGAAGGCGAGGAGTAACCAGTCAGCCAGTTTGCGCGTACAGCCGGAGATTACAGGCGAAACTCAGGCACAAAACAGGGGCTCTCACAATGGAACTGTCATTCAATCGCACAACGCAAATCGTCGCGCTGCTGCTGCTGATCGCTGCGGTGACGCAGGCGGTTTACACCGGCCTTTACATCGCGCAGGCGGATGTCCCGCGTCAGCTTTTGTGGGGCAGTGAGGGCTTTTTGTTCGTGCTGCTCGCCGCCTTTGCAGGTTCGGCGCTGGCGACATCCAAGACATCGAGCATTGGCTGGTCAGCGATCACGGCGGCGGCTGTTCTCAATGTGGTGCAGGTGGGCGTGGGCCTCACCATGTTTGCCCCCTTTGGCCAGGCGGCTGGCGAGATCGAGGCTCTCAAGCCCGCTGCGGGAGGCGTCGTCGCGTTCTCCTTCATGGTGTACAATGCCGCCAAGGTCCTGCTCGCGCTGGCGGCTGTCGAGTTCGGCATGGTGAAGCTTAAAGCCGGGTCCAAATTGCTTGGAGGCACCACCGTTCTGATCGGCGCCATCGCCTTTGTCAGCAACGCGCTTTCGATGGCGATGGGCCGTGATTTCTCAGGCGAACTGCCGATTGCCGGAGGCTCGGGCGTGCTGATGACTGTACTGCTGGCGGTGTGCCTGTTCGCTCTGCCCAAACAGGACTGATGTCGCTATTCATTCCCTAGACGTTGCAACGCTCGAGGGATGGATCAATGGTAAAGCGGTATAGGTGGCAGGCCAGCATCTTGGCGCTGGCAGTGATGGGTGTAAGTGCTTGCGGCAGCGATGAGGTTGCGCCAAACCCACCGCCTATCGGCACACCTTCGCCAAGCCCGCCGCCCACCCTCACGCTGGCATTTGATTTCGCCGACAATGCGGCTGGTTGGGAAAGCGGTTTTGCCGAATATGGCACCAATCAGGACGAGGATGATTTCGAATTTGAAAGCGGCCTTGCCAACGTTCCTGCCAATGTGAACGAGCAGGGCTTTTTAATGCAGTCGCACAACCGATCCGACGATGTACTAATGTATCTGAGCAGCGCGGTTTCGGGTCTTGAGCCGAGCCGATCCTACCGCGTTGAGGCCACACTCTCCTTCGCGACCAATGTTCCGACCGGCTGCTTTGGCATTGGCGGCTCACCCGGCGATTCGGTCTATATAAAAGCGGGTGCAAATAACGAGCCTGTTGAACGCTCCGTAGAGAACTTCAGCGGCTTCCCCAGCTATGCGGTCAACATCGATCACGGTAACCAGTCGCAAAGCGGCAATGAGGCGATTGTCATCGGCACCTATGCGCAATCGATGCCCACGGGGGGCAATTGCACATCCAGCAACCCGTACTCGATCAAAGTGCTCTCCACCGAAGGGGAAGGCCCCATAGTCACAGCTGACAGCGAAGGGCGGCTATACCCCTTCTTCGCCAGCGATTCCGGGTTCGAAGGCGTCACGCGGATGTATTGGCTGGAGGGCGAATTCAGCTTTGTGCCTATTGAATAAGATTCCGAATCCAGGGTTTTGAGCGTCAATACAGCATCATAAGCAATGATTTGACATGTCAGAATTCACTTAT
>JBCBMN010000101.1:0-10942 GCA_039822745.1 Pseudomonadota bacterium
ACACTGCGCACCAGTTTCTGCTCGGACTGACTTGATCCAAGCGTGAATGTCGCGCGCATAATCGGCAATCGTGACGTCATTCGGATCGGGAATCGCGGCTTTGCTGCCAAACATGCCGCGTTTGTCGATGCGCACTGAGCCGATACCGCGTTCGGCGAGCGCTTCGGCCAGCAGCCGATAGCTCGCTGCGGTGACCCCCAAGGGATTGTTTCCATCGCGATCGGTAGGCCCCGAACCCGGCACAATCAGCACGACGCCTTGCCCCGAGGAAGGAGGTATCAAAGTGCCCGCCAACTCTCCCTCGGGTCCCTCGGCTGTCAAAGTGCGCGGCTCCTGAGCGGCTGCCGAAGCGGCTAGAGAAGCACCAGCAATGCTGGCTAAAATACGTTTCATGTCAGTCCTCCTTCGGTGGACGCCCTCTTCGCGGTTTGGCGCTTTGCGCTGCTTCGATGCCGCGCGCTTTTAAAGCCTCTCGCAAGAGCACTTCGATCTGGGCATTGGCAGAGCGCAATTCGGCCCCCGCCAGCCGCTCAATCGCAGCGTGAACCGCCGGATCGAGCCGCAGGGCGAAGGCCTTTTTCGCATTCGGGTTTGGGGGTGCAGCCATCGCTGCCTCCTCGCGTCACATATTACTGGTAAAGTGTGCCGGTGTTGACGACGGGCTGAGCTTCGCGATCACCGCACAGCACGATCATCAGGTTGGAGACCATGGCCGCCTTGCGTTCATCGTCGAGCTCAATGATCCCGTCTTCAGACAGTTTGCCGAGCGCATCTTCGACCATGCTGACCGCACCGATCACCACCTTCTTGCGCGCGGCAATCACCGCATCGGCCTGTTGGCGGCGCAGCATGGCACCAGCGATTTCAGGCGCATAGGCAAGGTGCGTCAGGCCCGCTTCGTCAACGATGATGCCAGAGACCTTGAGCCGGTCATTAAGCTCTTCGCGCAGTTCGCTGGCGATGACATCGGCACTGCCGCGAAGCGTCGTTTCATCTTCGTCCGACATGTCGTCATAGGGGTGGCGCGCGCCGACAGTGCGCAGGCCCGCTTCGATCTGGATGTTCACGAATTCCTCGTAATCCTCGACATCGAACACTGCTTGCGCTGTATCCGCGACACGCCAGACAACATTACACGCAACCTCAATCGGATTACCGCGCAGATCGTTGATCTTGACTTTGTCCGAATGGATATTGTGCGCGCGCACGCTGACCTTCTTCTTGCCCATCCACGGCCAGATCCATTGCAGGCCCTCGCTGCGCACAGTGCCCCTATATTCGCCGAACAGAGTGATCACGACGGCCTGGTTGGGCTGGATCATGAAAAATCCGACCGCAATCAGCGTGAAGGCGAGCACACTCACCAGCAAAACGGGGATGCCAATGGCCGGCCCCAATGCCGGTCCGAGCCCGGCGATAAAATACACAATGGGCAGTGCCACTATGACAAGCAGCCCCATCAACATGGCATAACCGTTATAGGCCGACCCGCGATTTTCTGTGCTGGCGACGATGTCTTCCGTCTTGGTATTCATAAACGCTCCTCCTGTTTAAATATGATATCATCATTATATCAAAAGAAGCGATTTGTCGAGTCAAATCGGATAGTCCTCAATCGGCTTGAGCGCAGCATAGGTCTCTTCAGCGGGCTCCCGGCCGAGGTCTGGAAAGTCAATTTCCGGCGGTTCGACATGGGTATCGGGCAGACGGTCGAGCAAGTCCCGGATCAGCGTCAATCGCCCGCGTTTCTGATCGTTGAAATTGACCAGTGTCCACGGCGCGTGGTCGGTATTGGTCGCATGCAGCATCGCCTCGCGCGCTTCGGTGTAGGCGTCATACTTCTCGCGCGCAGCGAGATCGATGGGAGAGAGCTTCCAGCGCTTCAAGGGATCATCGAGCCGTTCCTTGAGGCGCTCTTCCTGTTGCTCCTGATCGGTGGTCAGCCAGTACTTGAAGAGCACTATGCCATCATCGGTGAGCAGCTTCTCAAATACAGGCACCTGCTCCAGAAACAGCGCCACCTGGTCTGCATCGGCAAAGCCCATCACCTTTTCAACGCCCGCGCGATTGTACCAGCTGCGATCAAACAGCACGATCTCGCCCGCATGCGGCAAATGCTGAATATAGCGCTGGAAATACCATTGCGTCTGCTCATCCTCGGTCGGCTTGCCGAGCGCTACAGTGCGGCATTGGCGCGGGTTGAGCTTGTCACGCACGGCCCGGATCGCTCCGCCTTTGCCTGCCGTGTCGCGCCCTTCAAACAGGACCACGATCCGTGCGCCTGTCGTCCGCGCCCAACGCGCCATTCCGACCAATTCCTCGGTCGTCGGTTCGAGCAGTTTGCGATATTCCTTGCCCTTGAGCCGATCTTCTTTCGCCATGCGGGTTCCTTTTGTCTTGTGCGAACGCAAAGCTAGCCGCAAAATAGCGCCCATGGCCACTCTTGCAGATCCAGAGACCGACTTTACCGCCCTGCCCGAGCTTTCCTCGGAGGTCTTCACTGCGCCGCTCGCCAAGCCTGAGCATGTGGGCGAGGATTGGCTGGAGCCTGCACAGACGGTCTATTCAACTGAGGATCACGCGATCTGGGATGATCTGTTCGCGCGCCAGATGGATGTTCTGCCGGGCCGCGCGGCGAGCGCCTTTCTCGCCGGGCTAGAAAAGCTGGATCTGGGCAAAGGCGGTGTGCCGGACTTCGGCGCCATGTCCGAAGAGCTGAACACGCTGACGGGATGGAGCGTGGTGCCGGTGCCGATGCTGATCCCCGATCACGTCTTCTTCTGGCATCTGGCCAATCGGCGCTTTCCTGCGGGCAATTTCATCCGCACGCGGGAGACCTTTGACTATATTCAGGAGCCGGACGTCTTCCACGATGTCTTTGGCCATGTCCCGATGCTCACCGATCCGGTGTTCGCCGATTACATGCAGGAATATGGCCGCGCCGGGTGGAAGGCGATGCGCTACAACCGCTTGAAAGCTTTGGGATCGCTCTATTGGTATACAGTCGAGTTCGGCCTGATCGAGGAAACCGACGGGATCAAGGCCTATGGCGCTGGCATCCTGTCAGGCCCGACCGAGGCGGTCTTCGCGGTCGAAGCGCAAAGCCCCAATCGCATCATGCTCAATGTCGATCGGGTGATGCGCACCGATTACGTGATCAGCGATCTGCAACCGACCTATTTCGTGATTGAGAGCTTTGATGATCTTTACCGGCAGACGGTGGAGCGCGACTTTGACCGGCTCTATCGCAATCTGCCAGCGGGCTTCACCTATGCCAACAGCGCGGTGATTGATGTCGATTATGTCCGGCATCGCGGCACGCAGGAATACCATCTGCGCGGAGGCGGCGGCAGCGGAGCGGACCCTATCTGACCGCTGGCGTCAGGCTTCGGCGTCTGAGCGGCGCTCGACGGCAAAATGGTAGATCAGCAAGAGCGCGATGGCGGTTACAGATGCCGAACCGAGGGCGATCACAGACAATCCGCCCAGCAGGCTGCCCGTGTTCATCACAAGCCCGGCGACCAAAGCGGCGGCGACACCAATCGCGATTTGACGCAGGATCGAACCCGGCGCTTCGGTGCGCCCAAGGATCGAGCCCAGCCAGCCAAGACTTGCTCCAAGAATGATCAGCACGATAAGCGCCATTGAGGACCCGGTACGGTTTTCCAGTTGCTGTTTACGTCAGAACTCGCTGGAAGACGGCTTGTTCCGCTCAGGAGCATGCAGGGCTGGCGATTCAGAAGAAAGTGAGCAGCGCCACTCCCATCGCAACGCGATAGAGCACGAAGACGAGCATGGACGCGCGCTTCAGGAAGTTCATCAGAAACGCCATTGTCAAAAACGCCGCGATGAAGGTCAAAACACCCGCAATCAGAGCGTCGAGTGCCAGTGCCATCCCGGCTTCGAAAATCTCGGGCACGATCAACACGCCCGCGCCTGCAACGGCGGGAATTGAAAGCAGGAAACTGAACCGCGCGGCCTCGACCCGCTTGTAACCGAGCGCGCGTGCCGCCGTCATCGTCACGCCCGAACGGCTGGTGCCCGGAACAATCGCCAGAGCCTGTGCAATGCCGACGATCAGGCCGTCGCGCCAGCTCATATCCTCGAACACTTTCTCCTCGCGCCCCAGCCAATCGGCAAGGCCCAACAGCACGCCGTAAGTTATGAGGTTGAACGCGATGAGATCGGTAAAGCGGATCGAGCTCATCAGATCGCCATCGACAATCTCGATCCCGAACACCCCTTCAGCAAAGGAGTTGAACAGGCCCAGCTTGATCGCCAGGCCAAAGGCGACCGCGGGGATGGTGCCTAGAACGATCCACCAGAACAATCGCCGCTCAGCCGGTGCGTTCTCGGCCTTGGCGCCGATCCCGATGCTTGCAAAACCGCCGCGCGCAAGGACCAGCACATCCTTGAAGAAATAGACGATGATCGCGAGCAGTGAGCCGACATGCACAGCCACATCGATCAGTGGTCCCTGATCTTCGTAGCCGGTGAAGAAGGAGATCAGGATCAGGTGCCCTGACGAGGATATCGGCAGGAACTCGGTGATACCCTGGACCACCGCGATAATGAGCAGCTGAAGGAAAGTCATGGCCTGCGCTCAATGGCAGGGGCGCAGGGTGTGTCAATTGTTTGTTGTGTGAGGAGTCTTGATTGCGTGCAGCCAGCCCTTTCGGGCTGGCCTTGATGCCGTGCCTACCCTCTCCCCCGCCCTTCCACCCGGATAGTGTACCGGTAGGTTCCGGGTGGAAGGGCGGGGGGGAGGGTAGGCACGGCGCGCAGGCGTTAGCCTGCGCTCAAACCAAAGCTATCACCAAATCCGCACGCGCTTTTCTGGTGGCAGATACATTTCGTGCTCTTCAGTCACACCGAAGGCTTCGTACCATTCGTCCAGATTGCGCACGACGCCGTTGACGCGATATTCTTCCGGGCTGTGGCTGTCAGTGCGCAGGCGGTTGCGATAGCTCTCTTCGCGCTGGGCCGAACGCCAGACTTGCGCCCATGCGAGGAAAAAGCGCTGATCGCCGGTCAGGCCGTCGATCACCGGCACATCCTGCCCCTTGGTCGCGATCTTGTAAGCGCGATAGGCAAGGCTGAGGCCACCAACGTCGCCGATATTCTCACCCAAAGTCAGGCGGCCATTGACGCAGGTCTCGCCGTCATCAAGCGGGCAATAGCCGTTGTACTGCGCGACCAGAGCATCACCCAAAAGATCAAACGCGGCGCGGTCTTCATCAGTCCACCAATTGCGCAGCTTTCCGGTGGCGTCGTACTTCGACCCCTGATCGTCAAAACCATGTCCGATCTCGTGCCCGATCACCGCGCCGATTCCGCCATAATTGACCGCCGGATCATTGCTCAGCGCAAAGAAAGGCTGCTGCAGGATCGCGGCAGGAAAAACGATCTCGTTCTTGGTGGGGTTGTAATAGGCGTTCACCGTCTGGGGCAGCATGAACCATTCGGTGCGGTCAATCGGCTTGCCCAGCTTGGCGACATTATCCTTGAAGCCCCAATCGTCAGCCGCGATTGAGTTTGCCAGCGGGTTATCGCTAACTTCGAGCCCTTCATAGGTTTCAAGGTTGGGGCGATAGCCGATCTTGGGATCGAAGCTGGCAAGCTTCTCAAGCGCTTGCTCCTTCGTTTCCTCACCCATCCAGTCAATCTCGGCAATGCTGTCCGCGACTGCGAGGCGCAGATTGTCGACCAGTTCGTCCATGGCCGCCTTGCTTTCAGGCGGGAAGTAACGCTCGACATAGGATTTGCCGAGCAGCTCACCCAAGGCGCCTTCGGTGGCGCGGATGGCACGTTTCCAGCGGGGGCGCTGTTCAGGCGTCCCGCGCAACGTCTTGCCGTAGAACTCAAAGCTGGCCTTGTCGAAACGGGTCGGCAGGACCGAGGAATTGCCGGAGAGGAAGGACTTGATCGACCAGGCCTGCCACGTCGCAAGCGGCACTTCAGTCAAAAGGTCCATCATGCCGGGCAGACCCTTGCCGATCTTTGCCAGCGTCTCTGGCGTCAGGCCAAGCTCCTCGATCTCCTCATCGGTCGGCGGGATCGCGCTGGCGACAAAGATCGGGGAGGCATCAAGGCCGGTCTTGGCCAGCATCGCAGCGACTGGAAAATCGCCGGCCATCGCTTCCATCTCAGCCATGCTCAGCGCGTTGTACGTAAGGTCACGATTGCGGCGCACGGAGCGATCCCAGCTGACCTCGCGGGCAATCCGGTCTTCCAGCGCATAGACAGCGGCCGTCGCGCCGGCTGGGTCTTCATAACCCGCCTCGCCGAACAGGAAGGTGAGATATTCACGATAGCTCTCCTGAATGGCGACGCCCTTCTCGCTCTCGTCGAGATAATAAGCGCGATCGGGCAGGCCCAGACCGCCACTGCCGACATAGGTGACATAACGATCAGGCTGTTTCGCATCGACGCTCACCCCGCCGCCAAACGGGCTGGAATAGCCCGGCTCTGCCCAAAGCATCGCAAGCTCTTCCATCGAGGTCACACTGGCGAGCGCGTCGATATAGGGCTGCGCCGGAGCCATGCCCGCTGCGTCAATCGCGTCGGTGTCGAGAAAGGCGTTGTGGACCGCAACCAGCCGCGCTTCGTCTGCGGTCAGATCAGCCGGGGCCTTGGTCACCAACTCATCCATCAGCGCTTTAACATCGGTGGTCGATTTCTCACCCAGAAGCGTGAACGCGCCGAACCGGCTGAATTCGGATGGGAGCGGGTTTGCGTCGAGCCACTTTTGATTGACATAACCGAAGAAGTCATCGCCTGGGGCGGTGGAGGCCGAGAGCAAGTCAGGGTCCACACCCCACTCGCCGAAGCTCATCGTTGGCGTGCCAATTTCCTCACCACCTTCAGCGGCGTCCTCTTCGATCAACAGCTCAATATTTTCCGCACGGGCCTCTTCGCTCAGAGTGCTGTCATCATGCGCGTGGTCGTGTGGCTCGGCAGCCAGCGTGGTGGTCAACGCAAGGCCAGCAGCGCCGGCCATAAGAGCAGCCGTGAGGCGGTGTGTGGATTGGATCATTATTTGTCCCTGCTTTGATATGGATCGTCAGATGAGTGGGTGTTCTAACGCGACTAACGGATGAGCGGGGTCATTTGGTCCCGCCTCCTCGTCGGTTCGCAGAAATTTGCTGGCCATGATACTTTGTCACGCAGCCTCGCTGGCGGCAAATTGCAAAGAGGCAAGGCGCGCATAGAGCCCGCCTTTGGCGACCAGTTCGCTGTGATTGCCCTGCTCGGCAATGCGACCTTCATCCAGCACAATAATCCGATCAGCAGCGCGCACGGTCGCCAGCCGGTGCGCGATCACAAGCGTGGTGCGGTCCTTCATCAGCGCTTCGAGCGCTTGTTGCACCAATTGCTCGCTTTCCGCATCAAGCGCGCTGGTCGCTTCGTCGAGAAGCAGTATCGGCGCATCACGCAAGAGCGCACGGGCGATGGCGACACGTTGTTGCTGGCCGCCCGAAAGCTGCGTTCCGCCTTCGCCCAGGTAACTGTCGAGGCCCTGTGGGAGATCGCGTAGAAATTGCTCGGCATTGGCCGCGCGCGTGGCCTCCCAGATTTCCGCCTCGCTCGCATCCCATTTGCCATAGCGCAGATTGTCGCGGGCATTGGCGCTGAACAGCACCCCGTCCTGTGGCACCAGCGCCAGACGCTCGCGCACTTCAGCTGGGTCAGCCTTTGACAGCGGCACGCCATCCAGGCGGATCGTCCCGGCCTGCGGATCGTAGAACCGCTCAACCAGCTGGAAGATGGTCGATTTGCCCGCCCCGGACGGGCCGACAATGGCGACTGTCTCACCCGGCTCGATCTCTAGGCTGAAATCGGTGAGCGCGTTAACTTCAGGGCGCGCGGGATAGCGAAAGGTCACATTACGGAAGGACAGGCTGCCGCGTGCTGGCAAAGGCAGTTGCTCCGGCTTGGCCGGCGCTTTGATATCGGGCTCTGCGCTCAACAATTCGGCAAGACGACTGGCGGCCCCCGCACCGCGCAGCAGCTCACCATAGACCTCTGACAGCGCCTGAAAGGCCCCGGCGACAAGCCCTGCCGCAAAGATGAAGGCAAGGATCGTCCCGCCGGTAATCTCGCCTGCGGAAACCATGCTCGCCCCGCGCCACAGTAGCAGGACGATCGAGCCAAAGATGGTCAGGATCAAAAGCGACGTCATCGCCGCACGCAGGATAATCCGCCGCCGCGCCGTGTCGAAAGTGCGCTGCACGGCATCGGCAAAGCGCTGTGCTTCGCGGCCTTGCTGATTAAAGCTCTGGACGATTTTCATCGCGCCCAGCACTTCGGACACCATCGAGCCGACATCGGCAATGCGATCCTGACTGTCGCGCGAAACCACTTTGATCCGCCGCCCGAAAATCGCGATCGGCAAAAGCACGCCGGGAATGCCCACCACCAGCCAGACAGTCAGTTCGGGCAGCAGCCAGAACATGTAGATCGTGCCCCCCACAGAGAGGAAGAAATTGCGCAGGGCAATCGATACGGTGGTTGCGACAACGGTTTCGATGATGGCGGTGTCAGCGGTCATCCGGCTGGCGATCTCGCGCGAGGAATTGGTCTCGTAAAAGCCGGGCGACAAACGCATCAGATTGCGATGAACCTTGGTACGGATGTCAGCGACCACGCGTTCTCCGATCCAGCTGACGAAATAGAAGCGCGCCGCCGTGCCCAGTGCCAACACCAGCACCAGCAAAAGCAGATAATTGAACCCGCTGGCGATATCGCCCGCCCCGTCAGCAGCGCCGCCAAAGCCGCGATCGACGATCAGCTTGGCGGCAGGTGCCGTTGCCAGCGTGCCCGCTGCGGTGACGGAAAGCGCGATGAAGGCGAAAAGCACCTCGCGCGGATACTTCGCGGCCTCGCGATAGATCATCTTGAGCGGAGCAAGCGAGCGCGAGGCCGGCGCTTCCTCATCGCCGATATCAGCATCGCCTTCGGTCTCAATAACCGGAGCCGAATCCTCCACGGCGTCATCCCCCATTGCAGCCATATTGGACGGTGTGCCGGGTTCTTCGGAAGGGATTTGCGCGATTTCGCCTGTCATAAGGCTGTCGATCTAGGCGCGTTCGCTCATAATTTCACCCGTAAAAAGAGTATACTTCCCATGACTATGCGCTGCGGCGGAAAATTGTGCATTGCACAATGAGCGGTTAACGGCCATCTAGCCCTCCGAAAAGAGCTTCGTAAGAAGCCGACGCTATTCGATGCTGAGCCAGCGGGATCAGGCACAGCATACCACCAAAGTCGCGGCCCCAATGGCGGCGATGCGTGGCACAATGAAGGCCTGCTGCGGCGGACCGGATGGACGAAGAGGAACGCAACCCGTGCTTTACCAGGCCTATGAACTGCAACGCAGCTGGATGAACAGCGTCAGCGCCGTTGCTTCGATCAGTTCCGAATTTCTGAGCAATCCCAAGAACCCGCTCGGGTCGATGGGATTTGGTCCGATGGCCGCCAACGCGCTCGACGTGCTGGCCCATGCGACGGCCTATTACTCCAAGCCAGCCTTCAACATCACCGAGGTGGAGGTGGGCGGAAAAGTTCACTCTGTCGAAGAAGCCACGGTGGCGACCATGCCGTTCGGCGACCTTAAGCGTTTTCGCCATACTGGCCTGCCTGAAACCTCGCCCCGTCTGCTGATCGTTGCTCCGATGAGCGGGCATTACGCCACTCTGCTGCGCGGTACAGTGGAACGGATGCTGCAAAGCAACATCGTTTACATCACCGATTGGGCCGATGCGAAGATGGTGCCGGTGCATGAAGGGCACTTCGATCTTGACGATTACATCGACTATCTGATCGCCTTTCTCGAGCAAGTGCACCTCGAAGCCGCCAATAAAGGGGGCAAGCGCCCGCATATGATGGCGGTGTGTCAGCCTTCGGTTCCTGCCTTTGCGGCAACCGCTTTGCTCAACCAGCACAAATCACCCGCCAGCCCCGCAACGCTCACCATGATGGGCGGCCCGATTGACACGCGCGAAAGCCCGACCAGCGTCAACAATCACGCCATGGAGCGCCCAATTGAGTGGTTCCGTCAAAGCGTGATTGCCACTGTCCCGATGAATTATCGCGGCGCAGGACGGCGGGTCTATCCGGGCTTTATGCAATTGTCCGCGTTCATGAGCATGAACCTGCAAAACCACATGATGAGCCATTACGAGATGTTCAAACACCTCACCGCTGGCGATTCTGAAAGCGCGCAGGCGACCAAGAATTTCTACGACGAATATCGCGCCGTGTGCGACATGACGGCGGAATTCTATCTGCAGACAGTCGAGGAAGTGTTCCAGAAACACTCCATTCCCAACGGCACGTTCAAGCATAAGGGCGAAGTGGTCGATCTGAACGGGATTGAGCACACCGCGCTGCTCGCCATCGAAGGCGAACGCGACGATATTTCAGGCCTCGGCCAAACAAGATCCGCGCTCAGCCTCGCCGCCAGCCTGCCCGAGGAAAAGAAGCAATACTACATGGCCGAAGGCGCTGGACATTACGGCATCTTCAACGGCAGCAAATGGCGCACCAAGGTCGCCCCTGTGGTCGAGGCCTTTATTGCTGAGCATGGGTGAGGCGCTAAGCGTCAAAGTCGGGCTGAATGTACGCCCGCAAGAGATCCGCGCAGAGAAAATCGCTTGCTAACAGGATTCTCTTATGCGCCCTTACCCTTGGGCGCATGCCAGAGAATATCATCGAGACTTCCGCAAAGTATGCGGCCTCCTTGACCCGCTCGCTCGCCTCTTCAAATGGCAGGCCATCAAGCTCCCGGATTCCGGCGATCATGGTTTTGAGCTTAGCTATCTCATCGGGCGTTTCGGCATAGTCAATCACGAATGCCTCAGCTTCAGCGTGCCAGTTCAGCTCGTTTAGTTTCTCGTCATCGATCTCGCCCGCGATCCAGCGCTCGGCTGCTAACAGCCCT
>JBCBMN010000102.1:0-10865 GCA_039822745.1 Pseudomonadota bacterium
ATATCGCTTTTGCTGGCCATCGGGCGACTGGGGCTCGCTTCCCATCGCAGGCGGGCTTGAGGTCGCTTACAAATCCGAACTTGAAGCTAGCGCAGACCCGGCAGCGGAACTCGCCAAGATCAAGGAACGGCTGAGCAAGGTCACCAGTCCGTTCCGCTCAGCCGAGCGCTTCAATGTCGAGGATATTATCGACCCGCGCGACACGCGGCCCTTGCTGTGTGAGTTTGCCGAGCTTGCCTGGCGGCGCCTCGCTTCGGAAGCCTAGCCACCCGCGCCCATCGGCGGATCAGGCGGGCCGAACAGCTTGCCGCGCTCGCTGAACAGCACCAGCGCCAGACAGGCAATCCCGCTCGCCAGCAAAGCCAGCGCCAAAGGCCGAGCGGTGCCGTCAAACGCATAGCCGATCAGCGCGCCCAGGATCGAAGCGCTCGTCATGCGGACAAAGGCGTGCGCTGAACTTGCCGCGCCTGCGATATGAAAGAACGGGTTCATCGAGATCGCGCCGAAATTGCTTCCGACAAAGCCGAGCAGCGCCATGTTCACCGCCATCAGCGGCACGAACTGCCACAGGCTCTCCTCGCCTGAGAACGCGAACACCACTTGCAGCGCAGCCACGAAAATATAGGCGAACAAGGCGGCGTGGCTCACTCGGCGTGCGCCGAACCGCTCGACAATGCGCGAGTTTGACCAGCTTGCAAGCGCCATGGACCCTGCGCAAATCCCGAAAACCAGCGGGAACACATCGGGCCGTCCAAAACCTTCGCTGATCAATTGCTGCGAGGAATTGATGAACCCGAACAGCGAACCAAACACCAGCATGCTGCCAATGATATAGCCGATCACCGAACGCTTGCTCAGCGCACTGCGCATGTTGCGTGCGATCACCGGCAGATCGATGGACTGACGGTTCTCGTCGGTAAGGCTCTCAGGCAGGCGGAAATAGACCCATGCGCCCACCAAAATCCCCTGCACTGCCATCGCGACAAAGATCGTGCGCCAATCGCCAAAAAGCAGGATGACCTCAGCAATGCTGGGGGCGACGGCAGGCACCATCAGGAAGATGACGAAGATCAGGCTCATCATGCGCGCCATCTTGTCCCCGCCCACACGGTCGCGAATGATGGCGGGGGGCACGGCGACAATACCTGCGCCGAAAAAGCCCTGCGCCGCGCGCACCGCCAGCAAGGCTTCGAAAGACGTGACAAGCGCGCTCATCAAAGACAGCGCGATATAGGCGGCGATCGAGGTCAGGATGACAGGCCTGCGTCCATAGCGATCCGCCAGTGCGCCCGGCACAATCGCGCCAATCCCGGCAGTCAGTAGATAGATGCCGATCACGAATTGCCTATCGTTGCCCACCACGTTGAGCGATAGGGCCATATCATCCAGAGCTGGCAGGATCGCATCAATGCCAAACGCCTGAAGCGCCATCAGCATGGCCATCATCCAGATAAGCTCAGTCTCGCCCAAAGCCTTTCTACGGGCCGAGGGACCAGACGGCGCAGAAGCACCATTGGGCGCAGCCTGAGGCGGCTCGCCGGAAGACCATGCTCCTGTTCGCATATGCACAATATCGTTGATCCGCGTGAAAGTTCCAAGGCTATGGCGCAAGAATGGTTTCTTCACCGGTGCAAAACCTCTACTTTGCACAGTGCTATGGCCGATGACGCCCACGAGGATGACACTGCAGCAGAGGCGGCAACCGGCCTGCGCAAGATTATCCATGTCGATATGGACGCCTTCTTCGCCAGCGTCGAGCAGCGCGACAATCCAGACCTGCGCGGGCGCCCCGTGGCAGTCGGCGGGTCAAGCGGGCGCGGCGTTGTGGCTGCGGCCAGCTATGAGGCGCGCACATTCGGCGTCAAAAGCGCGATGCCATCCGTCACCGCCAAAAGGCTGTGCCCGGACCTGATCTTCGTCAAGCATCGCTTTGACGCCTATAAGGAAGCCAGCCGTCAGATCCGCGCCATCTTTGAGCACCATACCCCGCATGTCGAACCGCTGAGCCTCGATGAAGCCTATCTGGACGTCACCGAGGACCGGCTCGGCATCGGCTCTGCCACGCGCATTGCGGAACTGATCCGGCAGGAGATCAAGGCCAAGACGCAGCTGACCGCCAGTGCGGGGGTCTCTTACAACAAGTTCCTCGCCAAGTTGGCGAGCGATCAGAACAAGCCCAATGGTCTGTGCGTGATCCGGCCGGGGGAAGGCGCGGACTTTGTCGCTGGTCTGCCGATCCGCCGCTTTCATGGGGTGGGGCCCAAGGCCGAAGAGAAGATGAAGCGGCTTGGGATCGAGACGGGGGCCGATCTCGCCGCCAAGGATATCGACTTTCTGCGCACGCATTTTCGCAGCATGGGCGATTATCTCTATCGCGCCGCGAGGGGCATCGACCTGCGCCCTGTGCGCGCGCACCGTAACCGCAAATCGGTAGGCGGAGAGCGGACCTTCTCAGACGACAAATCCTCCGGCGCAGACCTGCGTGAAACGATGGAGAGCATCATCGATATCGTATGGGAGCGGATCGAGAATGCAGGCTCACCCGGGGAGCCTGTGCGCGGGCGCACTGTGACGCTGAAAATGAAGTACACCGATTTTCAAACGATGACGCGGGCCAAGTCCGTGCCTCAGCCGCATTGGATCACCGATAAGGCACAATTCGCCGAGCTAGGCCGCGCGCTGCTGGAAGAGGCGCTGCCTTTGCCCATGCCGATCCGATTGATGGGGCTGACACTGTCAAACCTTGATCACGGCGATGCTGAAGAACCGCCCAAGGACAGCGCGCAACTCTCTCTGCTATAGCCCTGCTTTCGCCCTGCTTTGACCCGCCTAAAGACCGCGCTGTTTCCACGCCGCGATGCGCGCGCGGGTCACATTGCCAAGCGGCTCTGGCAGGGAATGCGAGGGGAAGAAGCGTGCCTCCACCACTTCGCGGCCATCTGGCTGTGGACCCGAAGTCGCAACGCCGGTGAAGAGGTAAGCGGTGTGCGGCGAGCCTGACACCACTTCCTCGCTCTGGCCAAGGATTTCGAGTTTGCCCATCTCCAGACCCAGTTCCTCGTGAATTTCGCGGCGGGCGGCATCTTCCGGGTCTTCCTTGGCGCCAACTCCTCCACCCGGAAGGGCCCAGACATCCGGACCGTAAGAGTGGCGCAGCAACAGGACTTCGTCAGAGAAATTGGTGATCACCACCGCGCATCCCCGCAAGGGCGTGCGCCGCCATTTGCGCCAACGATGGCGCAGCCTGTGCGCAATAGGCAGCAAGGCACGGTGCAGGAAAGCGGGAAGCCAATGCGTCATAGAGTGAGCGTTAACAGCACTTTGCGGTAACGATAAGGGGAGCGCTCAAAAGAAGCAGGTTACCGGAATCCCCACGCCGCTTTCGCGCGCGGCCAGCAAGCGGTAGATCGGCAGATCATGCGCCGCGTGAAGCGCCCCTTCAAACACTTCGCGTTTCTTCAGGCCGCGCACGACAAAGGCAATCTCTTCGCTGTTGAGCAGAGCCGGCATCGTCAAGGTCACGCGGTCAAACGGAGCCTCTGGAGGCAGCGGCTTGGGCGTCAGTTTGCGCACTGCCTGAAAATCGCGCGGGTCGGGATCGCTGCTCGGGAACAGGGAGGCGATATGCCCGTCCTCTCCCATGCCCAGCCAGACGAGCGCGAATTTGGGCATGTCGAACCCTTCGGCCAGCGGAGTGACCAAGGCTCCATGCGGCTCCAGAATAGCGCGCAGCTTGCCCGTATTGGACGCGTCATGATCTTCATCAACATCGCGGTCATCGGTGGGAAAGACCGCGACCCGGCTCCATTCAAGCGGCTTTTCAACCAGCAATTCAAGGATCGGACCCGGCGTCGAGCCCCCCGGAAAGGCCACTGCAATGCCGCCCTTGGATCGGGCCAGCGCCCGGGCCAACCGGGTGTGAATGAAGGCTGCGACCTGTTCGTCGGTCGCGTGATTGTGAGTCATCACATTGGTGATACGAGGCCGTGAGATACGCATGCGCGCTTCATAGCAAATGGGCCGCTCCCGACTAGCGGAAACGGCCCTTTTCGTTAGGATTGCCTTAGGATTTGCCTAGGTGATCAGCCCAGGGTTGAGGTTAGGAACCAGACGCGCTGTTCCGCCATATCCGTCCAGTCATCGAGCAGCCCGTCAGTGGCGTTATCGCCTGCCTGATCGGCGACATCCTTCATCGATTTGAGCTTGGCCACCATTGCTGCGTTGTCATCGCGCAGTTGGGCGACCATGTCCTCTGCGGAAAGAGCCGTGCTGTCCTGATCGGCGACGCTGGTTGCACCTGCGATTGAGCCAATGCTGGTCAGCGTATCGCCACCCAGTTTGCGGACACGCTCACCAATGACGTCGATCTGGCCCTGAATCTCAATCGCCTGCTCATCAAACAGCAAATGCAGGTCGCGGAAGCGCGGGCCCTTTACGTGCCAGTGGAAGTTCTTTGTCTTCACATAAAGCGCGAAGTGATCCGCCAAAAGCCCATTCAATTCACCGATCATCTGAACCGTGGCGTTGGTCGGAGTGTTGGTTGCGGGGTCAATCATAATTGTCCTCCTTTTCATATATTTGCGCGCCAAGAACCCTCAAGAGAGGGAGCGAACAAGCGCGCCAGATATGTTCACTCTAATAACACATAATAAGGGCGGAAGTTTCGGGATATTCTATTTTGCAGTAATCGATCAAAGCGATCACGGCGCACCGTAACGAGCATTCAAACCGATGAAGATCGCCGCAACAATCAAAGCCGCAGCCATCGCCAGCCTCGCCCAGCGCAAGGGCAGCCGCGACAGGGCCTCGCGTCCCGAAATCCAGCCAATCGTCAACGCTGCGGCTCCACCCAGCGCTCCGCCGATAAAGGCTGTCAGCGGATAGGTCGCCTCGGCCGCAAACGCGAAGATCACAAAGCGCGCCGCATCGCCCAATTGCCGCCATAACAGCACAGCGCCGATAGCCGCGGTAGAACGGGTGGGCTCCGCAACCGGCTTCAGCTTCACTGGCCACGCCAGTTCAAACGCAGCAATGGCCAGAGCAAAGGCGACAAGCATATGCGCCGCGCGCTCGGGCAAGATGTCGGCCATCGTCATGCCCGCATAGGCCATGACACCAGCGCTTATGACGCAGCAGACCAGTCCCAGCGCCAGCAGCGGTATCGGGCGGCGGATAAGCGCGCCGCTATGGTCCGCCAAACCATCCGAAAGCTGTGCCACCAGCATTTGCTCGCGCCCGCCCAAAGCAATCGCGCAGACCAGCACCAGGCAGAAGAGAAAACTGTCCATTGGCTCCAGAACCTCGCGCTTACCGATCTGCTGGCGATGCTGCGGTGGGCGCTATAACCAGCGCCGGACGCTCTGCGTGTAAGCCCGGTAGTCGGCGTCGAACAGCTTTTCGAGCGTGGCTTCCTCCGGCTTGATCTGGAAGGCGGTGATATAGGCGATAAACCCAAACAGCACGACGGCATTGAGCGGCGAGCCAAACCATGTCGCAATCCCGGACAGGATCAGCAGCAGGCCGAGATACATGGGATTGCGCGTGAAACGGTAAAGCCCCTCGACCACCAGGCTCGACGCCTTTTCAGGGGCCAGCGGCGTCACCGTCGTCTTCGCTTTGGAAAACGCGCCGATCGATATGACATCGAGCGCCAGCCCGGTCAGGAAGAGGGCAGCGGCCACATAGACCTGATAGGGGAAAGTCAGCACAAAATTCGGCCAAACGGACGCTACGCCCCACATGATGAGCGCGCTCGTCAAAGCCACCAACGGGGGCGGAACCAGCAGTTCAAGTCTCTTCCTCATCGCCGATATCCCCGTCCTGTCCTCAGTTTCAGCGCAAGCATGCTGCCGAAAAGCGCAGCGATCATCCACACAATTCCGTGCAGGCTGCCCGAGATCATGCCTCCGAGATAAGCGCCGATATTGCAGCCATACGCGATCCGCGCGCCATATCCCATGCACAATCCGCCCAGCAAAGCGGTCCCAAGATCAGCCCAGCTCAGACGGAATTGCGGAGCGAACCGCCCCGCCAGATTGGCCGCGAGCAAAGCTCCGGCAATGATCCCGAAATTCATGACCGATGTGGGATCGCGCAGCACGCTCTGGTTCAGCCACGCGGTGCGGCTTTGCCAATAAGGCCAGCTTGCGACGTCCATGCCTGCAAGGCTGGCGATCTTTGCGCCCCATAGGGTGAAGCCCGAGGTGATCCCCCATGGCCTGCCCAAAAGCAGCAAGGTTGCAAGACTGACAGCGCCAATCGCGAGGGCTCCCAACGCATAGGACCATGGGCCAAGGATCAGCGATCCTGTCTGCCGGGGGGATTCCAATGCTCCATGAAGGCGTTTCTCGCGCCCGGTGGAGTAACGCCAGATCAACGCCAGCACAGCGGCCAGCACCGCCAATGCTCCCACCGCTCCGAACTCTTCGACCATGCTCAGGCGCGGGAGTGCCGGGAGCGATTGCCACCAGGCCGCATGCAGGGTTGCGATCAGCGATCCGGCGATAAAGGCGCTCAGCGTCACCAGCATTCGCACGCTTCCGCCGCCCACGGTGAACAATGTGCCCGAGCCACAGCCACCGGCGAACATCATGCCGAACCCGAAGGCAAAGGCCCCCGCCAAGACACCCAGACCAGCCGGGGCCACCGCTCCACGCACGCTCAGACCCAAGCCCTCACCGTAAGCGATCAGGGGAAAGGAAAGGAGCGCAGTGAGACCGATCAGGACAAACTGCATGCGCAGTCCGTGCCCGCGGCCTTCTTGCAGGAATTGCCGCCAATGCGCGGTGAAGCCGAAAGCTGCGTGGTACAGCGCGAAACCTGCGAAGGCCCCGATCAGCGTCGCTCCAAATAGCTTCCCGCCCGCGACAATCCCCACCACCGCGAGCAGCGCAAGCAGAACCGCGACCGCAACAAGGATCGAGAGCCTTTTATATATCGCGACCTGCGTCGCCATCAGCCGGTTACTTCGATGCCTATTGAGACACCTCAAGACCCGCAGCAGTCCAGCCGTCAAAGCCGTCGGTCATATGCACGATGCTTTCGAAGTTTTGGCCCTTCAGCACTTCGAGAGCCTTGGCGCTGCGTCCGCCCGATTTGCAATGCAGGACATAGGTTTTGGCCGGATCCAGCTTGGCGAGCTGCTCGGTGAAGTCTTCGCTCATCACGTTGAGGTTGAGCGCGCCATCGACGTGCCCGGCGGCGAATTCCTCAGGAGTGCGCACGTCCAGCACGATCAAGGCGCTGTCCTGTTCAATCAGAGCGCCTGCTTCAGCGGCGGTGACATCGCGCACACTGCTCATCGGCGCAGCAGCAACGTCTTCGCTTGCCTCAGAAGCAAGGTCGCTCGCGCCCCCCGAACATCCGGTGAGCCCCATCGACAAGGCGACGCCAATCGGCGCAAGATTCGTGGTCAGCTTCATATTCGTTCCCTTCCTTATCCCAATTCGAGTTTGGAGTGATTACGCCGCGACATCCTCGGTCAATTGCGGTGTATCCGATCGGGCCTGCGCCTCGTCACCGCAAAAGCGTTCATAGAGAAAGCCCATCAAGGCAACCGCGTCACGATCTTCGATCCGGTAGAAAATCGTCTGACCATCACGGCGCGAAGAGATGATCCCTTCTCGGCGCAGGATCGCGAGCTGTTGCGACATTGCAGGCGGCTTCATCCCGACCGCTTCGGCAAGCGCCCCGGCAGACATTTCGCCTTGCGCCAAATGGCACAAGGCCATCAACCGGTCGCGATGCGAGAGCAGCTTGAGCAAGCCGCTGACGCGCGAGGCCGTCTGTTCCATTGCCTTTAATTGCATAATTCATGAAATACGCAATTAAAGGCCAGCCGTCAAGCCTTTCAGTGCCGCATTATGCAAAGGAAATGAGCGTGTGAAACTCGCCATTCTCACCGAATGGATCGACCTGATCTGGAAGCCTGTCGACCAGCGCGCGATCAAAGCGGTGTCCCACCGAAACACCCGGCAATTCCGCAGCGATGGCGCTGATCGTGCAGGTCGCGCCGGATGCTTCGAGGTCGTCCATCAGCGCGCCATAATCAGCCCGCCACAGCGGAAAGGACAAGGCGAGGTCGCGGCTCCGTTCTTCCGCGCTGAAAGCCTCCTCGCGCCAATCGCGGATATGCTCAAGGTGCAGATCGCCAAAGCACAAGGCGCTGCATTGCGGCACCAGGTCCAGCGCCGGGCCGATATGGTCGAGATATTCGCCACCGGGATGCAGCGGCACTCCGATCAAGGGCAGCCCCAGATGGGCGGCCTGCTCGACCACTTCATCAATCACGAATTCCTGATGCGCGATGACTCGGCTGCGTGCATCAAATGTGGTCAGCAGGACGATATTGGCGGCGCCTTCGCGCACCATGGCGCGATAAGCGAGGAAGCTGTCCTTGCCCCCGCTCCAGAACAGCACCGAGCAAGCCTCACCTGCCTCAGGGCGTGCTTTGCTGAGCCAGGCGGCTTGCTGGATGCGGCGCGAACGGGCTGCGAGATTGACGCTTTCATGGCCGAACGGGCAATGCCGACAGCCTGCCCCGCAACACCGATCCCGGTCCAGAAGGCCCAGCCGGGTGAAGACCACAAAGCCGGTTTCCGGATCAACATAAGTGTGGTCACCGCGCGCGCAGGCGGCATCGTGAAGTTCCCAAAAACTGGTCTCAGACACTGCGCAAAAGGCTCCGGCTTGGCATTGAGTGCCGCGCCCTAGCATGCGTTTGTCTTAGCGTCGACGGCGCCTCATGCTCCGCACCGAACGATTATGCGGCGCGCGGGCTCGCTGCCTTCTGAACCGCACCCTGCTGCTGGGTTTTCTGCTTGGCTTCCTGTTTGGCCTTATGCGTGAACCAGATGATCAGGCTGACGCCAATCACGCTTGGCCCCGCCCAGATCATTGGGTTGAACACTTCCTCTGGCACCAATCGGATAAGCCCGACCGAGAGGAAGGCGGTGTAGGCCGAGATACCCATGCCGATCAGCGCGCGAAAATGTTCACCGACATAGGCTTTGGCAGGAGGCGCGCTGAGGCCCGGCAGATATTCGCGCCACACAAACACCTGCTGCATGATCATGGAAACAATACCCACCACAGCGACCAGCACCATCAACGGGTCGCCCACTCGGTATCCGAAGAACCCGCAATAGGCACCTGAGGCCACAACAGCGGCCATCACCAATTGGTAGCGTGCAGAGCGCAGGGATGAGCGCTGTGTCCGGTGGCGCACCACCGCCAGGCCATAATCGGCAAACCCAATCGTCAGGATGCCGAGATACAGCATCATCCAGCCGAACAGCCCTTCATACAGCAGCCGGTCCTCAATCTCGGGATGGCGCGAGGTGTCGATCAGCGAATAGATCGCCATCGCAATCGCCAGCGCGCCCGCACCAATAAATCCGCTCAGCGCCCACTTGCCGCCGCCGCGATGGGTCTTTGCGCCCTTCTTGGTCACGATCGGAATCCAGAATGCGACGAGGCCGATCGTCCCGGCGATCACATGCAGCACAACGAAGGCTAAGAACAGATCCATGACACCCCAGCCTGTACAGCGAATTGGACAATGAGGAAAGCGCGAGGATTGGACGCCTATTCGCTGATCACAGGACTTGCTTTGATTGAGCGCAAGCGGCAGGTGTTTGCCCAATAAAGCGCGACAAGATCAAACCGCTGATCAACAAAACGCGCCGCCCCAGTTTCGGAGAGAGAACCCTATGCGTCAGATTGACCATTTCATGCCGACCGCCAGTCCAGCTCCGGCGCGCAAGCACAAGGTCTGGAACCCGTCCACAGGCGAAGTTCAGGCCGAAGTTGCCTTGGGTGACGCGGCGCTGCTCGAACAGGCGGTGGCGACGGCTCGCGAAGTGCAGCCAGCGTGGGCGGCAACCAATCCGCAAAAGCGCGCCCGCGTGATGTTCCGTTTCAAGGAACTGGTCGAGGCGAACATGCAGGCGCTCGCCGAACTGCTCTCAAGCGAGCATGGCAAGACGGTCGACGATGCCAAAGGCGATGTGCAGCGCGGGCTTGAAGTGATCGAATATGCTTGCGGTATTCCGCAGGTGCTGAAGGGCGAATACACCCAAGGCGCTGGCCCCGGCATCGATGTCTATTCGGTGCGTCAGCCGCTTGGCATCGGCGCTGGCATCACCCCATTCAACTTTCCTGCCATGATCCCGATGTGGATGTTTGGAATGGCGATTGCAGCGGGCAACGCCTTCATCCTCAAACCCTCAGAGCGCGATCCGAGTGTGCCAATGCGCCTCGCAGAACTCTTCATCGAAGCGGGTGCACCCGAAGGCCTGTTGCAGGTGATCCATGGTGATAAGGTGATGGTCGATGCGATACTCGATCACCCGGCGATTTCAGCGGTCAGCTTCGTAGGCTCCTCAGACATCGCACATTACGTCTATCGACGCGGGGCGGAGAACGGCAAGCGCGTGCAAGCCATGGGTGGCGCGAAGAACCACGGCATTGTCATGCCCGATGCGGACCTTGATCAGGTGGTCAATGATCTCGCTGGCGCGGCCTTCGGCTCAGCGGGGGAGCGCTGCATGGCGCTGCCCGTCGTGGTTCCGGTGGGCGAGGACACCGCCAACAAACTGCGCGAAAAGCTGATCCCGGCGATCAACGCCCTGCGCATTGGCGTCTCGACCGATCCTGACGCGCATTACGGCCCCGTAGTCACGCCCGAGCACAAGGCGCGGATCGAGCAGTGGATCACCACGGCAGAGGAGGAAGGCGCAGAGATTGTCATCGACGGACGCGGTTTCAGCCTGCAAGGTCATGAGGACGGCTTCTTTGTCGGACCAACCCTGATCGATCAGGTGACGCCAAGCATGGCAAGCTACCAGGAAGAGATCTTCGGCCCG
>JBCBMN010000103.1:0-10863 GCA_039822745.1 Pseudomonadota bacterium
TCAGGCGCCATGCGCTCATTGCAGGCACCAGCAGATCAGGATCGACAAACGGCGCAAACAGGAACAGAAATCCTGCCGCTGACCGGGGCTGCGCTGGTTTTCTTCCTGATGAACCGCAAGCCCCGTCTGCGGATCAGCGAAAATCAAAGCGGGACTGTGCCGCAACCCGCCGAATAGGCCTTAATTTCAGGCGCGGATCAGCCCGTTCAAAGCCGGAGCGCTGCGTCCGGGGAACAGCTTGGCCATTGCCCTTTCCGGGTCGAGCCCAAAATGCTCCGAAGCTGCACCGGCAAGGACGCTTTCGAGCGCTGTTGTCGGCATCAGATCGCGCTGTTGGTAGAGATCGCTCTGCGCAAGGCCGGGCCAGTCGGCCAGCACTCGGCCCCCGCGCACAGCGCCGCCCATCAGCAACGCCGCGCTTGCCGTGCCGTGATCGGTGCCATTGGTGCCGTTATAGCTGGCGGTGCGGCCAAACTCGGTTGCCACCAGAACCAGCGTATCGTCCCACGCGCTGCCCATCGCCTTGGCATATGCGCCCAGCAGCGCATCAAGGTTACGCGCCGGGCGGGCAAAGGCACCGCGCTGATTGGCATGCGTGTCCCAGCCGCCCATCTCGATCATCGCGATCCGCGCACCATCGCCTCCGCGCATCAGCGAGGCAGCCAGTTCCCCTGCTTTCTTGGCATCGCGCAGGTTCTTGAGGCCCTCGTCAGCCGCCATTTCGCGGGTCTGAAGCCCCTTGGCATAGAGCGCGCCAAGCTGTGCATCGGCGTTATAAAGGCGCGCGACGCGGTCCATGAAATCGCCGCTCGCCTCTGGCAGAGCCGACGGCGCATAGTTGGACGCCGGCGCAGAGCCGCGCAGCGCCAGCGGCATGGTCGGCGCGATGGCCAATGCGCGCGGTGCCTCACCTTGCGCCATCAAAGCGACGAGCCGGTTGAGCCAGCCATCGCGCTTTGTATTGGGTTTTGCCGCTCCGCTTTCGAGCAAGTCCTGCCCGTCAAAGTGCGAGCGATCGCGGTAGGATGTCGCGGTGGCATGAACGAACAGCGCATCGCCTGCCGCATAGGAGGCGCCCACTTCCTCGAAGGCGGGGTGTATCGCGAACATGCCTGCTGCTTTGCGAGCGCCTTCATAATCGGCGAGCGCCTGTTGACGCAGACCTGCGTAATCGGGGTCGCCAGTGGGAGCGAGCATTGCCATCCCGTCCATCGCGCCGCGCAGCAGGACGAACAGCATGTTCTTGTCTCCCGGAGCCTTGGCAAAGGCCATGCGCGGGGTCGCGAGGCTGGCCGCACCCAGTGTCAGGCCAGCGGCGAGCATATTACGGCGGTTGAGATCGAAGGAGGTCATCGGGTCATCTCCGCATCATTTCAGGGGCAACCAGCATCAGGCCCAGCGCCTGTGAGCCACTTTCGGCGCGGCTGATCCATGTGCGTGTATTGGCGCTAAGGGCACCGGGAAAAGCGGCCTGTGCGCGGGCGAGCACTGCATCGGACGGGACATTGCGAGCGATCCGTTCGGACAGCTCAACTCGGCGAAGCAGCGCGTCTGGGCCAGCCCAGCTATCGGCAATATCGTCAAACCCTGCAGGTGAAGGCGCGCTCCATGGCACCTGGCCCAGTTGGCGCAGGACACCGTTCATGCGCTTTTCGTTCATCCCATCGACTCCGGTAAAGCGCAGGACGGAAGTAAACCATTCGACCGGCTGGCGGAACTTGGTGGCATCGCCTTGCCAGCTCTCCGGTGCGTTCACGAGCGTGCGGGCAAGGCTGCCCAGATCACCGCCCGTTGAGCGGAAATTCTGTTCAAGCCGATTGATCAGCGCAGGGTCGGGATCATCCTTGGTAAAGTGGCGCGCAAACTTGGTCGCAACAAAGCGCGCGGTAGAAGGATGGGCGGCGAGGTCATCAAGGATCGCAAGCGCTTGTTTTGGACCATTGTCCTGATAGCTGCGACCCATGATTTTCCGTGTGCCCTTTTCATGCGCAACCGCGACGAAAGCGGCACCGCCGTCCTGATCTTCAGCAAAGCGTGCGATGCGCGTCAGGCCCGGGATCGTCCACCCGGTCAAAGCACGGGCCAACTCGGTCACGTCGGCCTGCGAGTATCCGCCATCGACGCCCAGAGTGTGCAGTTCGAGTATCTCACGCGCGAGGTTTTCATTCAGCCCGCGCTGCTTTCGCCGTTTGCCGAATTCGGAATTTGGCCCGATAGACTGGAACTGATCGAGGTAAAGCAGCATCGCCGGATGCAGCACTGCAGCCTTGAGCATGTCGGAGAACTTGCCGGTCAAATGAGGGCGGATCGCGTTGAATTCGTGATTGCCCACTTCAAACGGCGTACCCGGCTTGCCTGCTGAGACCGAAAAGTGGTTCGACCAGAAATGCGTCAGCCGCTCGGCAAAAGGCGTGGGTGAGGTGATCGCGACCTGCATGCGGATATGCGCATCCTTGCGATAGCGCCCATAGGCCTCTCGCACTTTGGCCTGATAGTCAGGCGGCAAAGCGGCCAGCAGGTCTGCCCGTGTCCCGCGGCTCGATTGCGATTCGCCCGCATTCTCCATGCTCATGGTTTCTCGGCGCTGCCTGCGACCCTTGCGGATAATCTGCAGCAATTCGCCGGCATCCCCGCTGGTATCAGGGCGCGAGCTCAGCGGTCCCGGACGCGGATCGAACTGTCGCAACTGATTGAGAAGAAAGGCTTGCGGATCAGCGGGCGGTGTCTCACCCAGCCTCGCTCCATAGCCAAAGCGGTTCATTGCAATGCTCGCTTTGCTCATGACCCTTGCCTCATAGCGCAGCTCCAATTCTGCTCTTGTCCATGTCCCGAAAGGTGCATCGGACTTATGAGCCCACACACCTTAAGACACGATGAGTGTCTCGCGAGGCCCTGCATTTGTCACGTCTCGCAAAGTCGCAAGTTGTCGCGCAGGCAAAGCTCAGGCGGCGCTCCACTTGGGCAGCGAGCGCGGCACCATCGACATCTGGCGTTCCTGCAATTGCTTGACCGAACCGGGATGCGAATAGTGGAACCCTTGCGCATTGCTGCATCCGATTGAGCGCAGGAAGATATGCTGCTCTTCGTTCTCGACCCCTTCGGCAACCATGCGAATGCCGAGACTTTGCCCCATCTGCACCATTGCCTGCACGATCAGCCGCGACTGATGATCTTTTGACATGGACGCGATGAAATCCTTGTCGATCTTGACCTTGCGGATCGGAAAGTCCCTCAAATGTGTGAGCGAAGAGAAGCCGGTGCCGAAATCGTCAAGCGCAATCGTAAAGCCCCGCATATCCAGCCGATTGAGCAAATCACGAATACGGCCACTTTCATCGAGCAGCAGCATTGTCTCCGTCACTTCAAGGACGATGTTGGAGGGCTGCAAAGCGCTCTTCGCCACCAGTTCTTCCATCACGGCCATGAAATCGTCGCGGCTCAGATCGGCCTCTGACACATTGATACCGATCCGCATTTTGGGGCCGTAGAGATCCAGCAACGCCTTTGCATCGGCCGTCACCTGCTTGAGCATGAAGCGCGAGACCCGCCGGGCCAGAAGCGGATCCATCAAGGCGGGGTAGAAATCACCGGCGCTGATCACCTGACCATTGCGATCACGAAGCCGCATCAGCGCTTCGACTGATGAGATTTCTCCGGTTTCGAGCGAGACAATGGGCTGGTACGCGGCGAAGGCCCTGCCATTGTTCAAAGCCTCGGTCAGTTGCGCAATCGCCGCCTGCCGCGCGGCTTGGACAGTTTCGATCTCCTCGCTCCAGCAATGCACCTCACTGCGGCCATTGGCCTTGCCATGATAAAGCGCGAGATCAGCGCGCCGCATCAGCTCTTCGGGAGCAGCGCTCTCAACCATTTCGGCAAAGCCGCATGTCGCACCGATCTGGACAATCTCATCATCCAGCTCAACTTGCTCGGCAATGGCTGCGATTAGCTCTTCGGCACATGTGCGCGCTTCGGCAAGCGGACATCCGGTGGGGAACAGAACCGCAAACTCATCGCCGCCCCAGCGTGCAAGGAACGAGTTGTTGTCGATGGTCCGATCAAGGGTCTGCGCGATTTGCACCAGCAAGCGGTCACCAACCAGATGCCCAAGGCGATCATTGACATCCTTGAACCCGTCAAGATCAAGCAGCAAAACGGCAATGGAACAATCCGGGCCGCGCTGTTTGCGGTTGTTAAGCGCTTCGACAAGGCGGCGGTCAAATTCGCTGCGGTTATAAAGGCCGGTCAGCGGGTCGCGAGTGGCCGCGCGTTGGAGGGCGATGGTGCGCAAATGCTCTTCAGTGCAATCGATGAAAACCCCGGCAAGGCTTTCCGGAACGCCATCGACATCAATCCTTTCGCCCATGGAACGGATGCGGCGAAGCTGGCCGTCCTGACGCCGGATCGTGGCTTCGAAAGAAAATGGCTCTCCATCCTCCATCACGCGATCCAGCGTCTTTTGGACCAGTAGGCGGTCCTCGGGTTCATAAAACTGGATGGCGTTCGGGACGTCTAAAGGGGTGCCAATGGGCACGCCGTGGATATGAAAGACCTGATCTGACCAGTGCAGTTCATCACTGGCAAGATCGACTCGCCATGATCCGATCTGAGCTGCAGTCTCAGCCTGTTTGAACAGATTGTTGAGCCGGGCCAGATTGGTATTGGCCCGTGCCAGCTCCAGCGCTTTGGCGTGCGCGTTGATGCATTGTTCTGCCAGGGCGGCGAGCGTCGCCAGCTTTGGGATATCTTGCAGTTGAAAGGCACGCGGGGTTTGCGCGATGCAGCACATGACGCCGATTATGGTGCCGTCGTCGGTGGTGACGGGCACGCCGAGGTAAGAGCGCGGCCCGTGCTGGCGCCAGACAAAGGAATGGTCCTTGAAGCGCAAATCCTGCCGCGCATCGCTTACCAGTAAAGGCTCACCCTTTTCGACGCACAGCGAACAGAAGGAATCCTTGCGCAGGAGGACGGGCAGATCGGACCCGGTTTTGCCCAGAAACCATAAGTGCTGCTCTTCAACCACCGAAATCAGCGCAACGGGGCAATCGAACATTTCGCTCGCCAATTGTGTGAGTTGTGTGAACACTTCGGGCTGCTTGATCCGATCAAGCGCCAGGTCTCGCAATCGGGATATGCGCGCAGCTTCCTCCATAGCGTGTCGCTATGATGCGCACAGTTTAAGGGGTGCTGGCGGGCGACCTAGGGGATTTGGCGGTGGTGTTGCTTGAGAGAATGGTCGGGGAGACTGGATTCGAACCAGCGACCCCCTGTACCCAAAACAGGTGCGCTACCAGGCTGCGCCACTCCCCGACCCTTCTCAACGCTTCGCCTGCCATCAGCCATCAGGCCTGTTGCCGTTTGGTGGGCCCGGCAGGATTCGAACCCGCGACCTAGCCGTTATGAGCGGCCAGCTCTAACCGCTGAGCTACAGGCCCTTCGGTCCAAACGAGGCGCCGCGCAAAGAGCGGTGCCGACGAAGCAGCGGCTCCCCTACAGCGAGGTGTGCGTGCTTACAAGCACTCAAATGCACAATCCCACACCCCTATCGCTCTGGCGCATCGCTGCGGGCGGCTTCGAGGATTTCGGGCAGACCGACACTGCGCACGCCGCGCTGGCCAAGATAGGCGTAGATTTGGGCGAACCAGTCATAGATCGCCTCAACGCCTGCCTCATCTTTCGCATAGGGCGTAAAGCCGGGCGCAAGCGAGGGGGAATGGAACGACAGGACCAGCAGGGGCAGGCCGTCATCTAGGGCGATGTCAATGCCCCGCAGCGCCTCTTCGGCGGTGACACCTTCTGGCGTAAGCGGGATTCGTTCGAGCAAGCGCAGACGGCTGAAGGCGGAAAAGAGGGTTGGCACGTGGCGCTGCAGACGGTGCACATATTGGCCCTGTTTGCGCAGGATTCCCCAATACGCGGTCGTAATCGGCAGTTCGAGCAGCGTTTGTGCCTCGTCCAGCCAATAGGGTGCCAGCGGGAAGTCTGAAAAGTCCGGACCTCCTTGCGCACTGTAATCGAACAGCGACCGGACCGAGGTATCCAACGCCACTCCTGCCTTGCTCAGCATAGCGGCTGTTTCAGGCCCCAGACCATAGCGACCTGCGCGATACATCAGAGGCGCGGTGCCAAAAACCTGCTCAAGCCTATCGCGCAAGGCGGTGAACTTTGCCGCTTCAAGCGGGGGAGGGAGGTTGCCGGGAAACGAGTTGCGCGCGCTCAATTCCTCGTCAAAGGGCGGATTGACCCAAGGGTGCAATTGCAGGCCCATTTCAGCAACGCCCCGTTTTATGGCGTCGCCAATGATCTCGACCGCTTGCGGCGCTTGCGTGATCGGCCAGTCGACCAGATAGACCGGGTGCGCGCCAATCTCTTCGCAGAACGCCTGAAACCGGGCGAGCTGGTCGACATGCTCGAGACCATAGCCGGTTCGCTGGAACGGGGCGCTCCAGTCAAATTCCTCTTCGGTATCGACCGTAAGCAGAACGCGCTGACCGAAGCTTTCGGGAAAGCGCACCATCGAGGTTTCATTGGGTGGGGCGACACTCTTGCCACTGGGCTGGGCAGGCTCTGGTGCCGTATCGGGCGCTTGAGCCGTCATTGTGTGAACTACCCCTTCAGATGACACGGCGATCCCCTGCGCCGATGCTGTGTCTTGGCTATTGGGGTCCTAAACCCGGGTCAAGAGCGGGTCGTCTGCCGTTTCCACCAGCATGGGAAGTTTGAGCGTGATGCGCCCGTCTGTATGCGACAGGCTGCCCTTAGCGCCGCGTGCTTCTGCGCGTGCCAGCCGCAAGGCAAACCCCGCGCCGAAAATCCCTGCATTGATTGCGGTGCCGACCGGCTTGCCCTCGGCCGTGAAGATATCCTCTTCCTCCAGCAATTTGCGTGGCAGATCGCAGGTGAGCACAACCGCATCCTCGCGGGTTAGCAGTTCGGCATCGAGAAACTCATTCGCACCGCATCCCCCGCCCAAGGTCGCCAGAAAGCGCCAGATGAGCAGCTCCGTTTCCTCCTGATCCAGCGGCACACGGATGACTAGCGTGTCGGCTATATCGAGATCGATGCCCGCCATGCGCGGGGCAAGCACTTGAGTGAGCTGGCCCGATGTCTGGCGCAGAACCATCGCCAGATCCGTTTCGCCCGGCTCCATTGCAATCGTGCCCGTCTCCAGCCGTGCGAGACGGTCCATGTCCTCAAAGCCTGCGAGAATATGCGCTGCATCCGCCGCAATCGCCGCAGCCAGAGCGCGATATTCATGCGGGGCAGGGCCGAACAATTGCTGCTGGATCACCTCGGCATAGCCCTGAACCGCGGTTACCGGGGTGCGCAGTTCATGCAGCAATTGGCGGATGCGATCGGCTTCGCGCGCGCTTTCATCCGACCCTTCGCCTTCTTGCGGGCCGGGCCTGCGAAACCGCCCGACATAGCCGGTGAAATGCCCTTCCAGCGTAAAGCGCGGCTGCGCATCGACAATCCAGTCGCCTGCAATCGCCACAGCGCCCTGAAGTTCTGCTGTATATCCGGCGATGGGCTGACGCAGAGCAAAGGCGCGCTCCAGAGGCGTTTCGCGGTCTCGCTCTCCCAGCACGCGGCGCGGGACCAGCCGGGTTCCGATCACCATCGGCGCCGCTTCAGCCTCCGCCCACTCGATCCGGCCTGACGCATTGGCGGCAAAGCCAAACGTGTTGACCCGGCGCACATTGGCTTGCTCGATCTCGCCCAGCGGCAGTCGCGGGCTGCGGTCGCTATCGGTCAGTGCATCATAATCGCTCGCCTCGCGATTGCGTTTGAACTGCGCGATGCGCTCCACCAGAGCGGAGATTTCGCTGCGACCGGTTTCAATCGGATCGGTCGGGGAACGGCGCGCTTCGGGGGTAGGTGCCTCTTCGACGACCTCATCCTCGCCAAGCTCCAGCGGAGGCGGGGCCTCTGGCTCGATATGTTCCTCGGACCCTTGCGGCAGGGGAAAAGCGGTATCGCCAGCGCTTTGTGCCGGGGACGGCAATCCACGATCATAGACGCCCAACTTATCGAGCAATTGTTCCACTTCAGGCGGCAAGTCACGCCGCAAGCGCAGAAAGCCGCGCGCCCGCACAGGCAGGCGGGGGATCAGGGCAAGCCAGTCTTCCCTGCTCAATTCCGCGCGATTGAGCGCAGCGGACGCCACCTCTGGTTCAAAGTCCGACAGATGCGCGGCGAGGTCTGCGCTGCGGAATCGCCAGCTTGGCTCTTCAATGATCGCAGCCCGATCCTTTGCCGGGATAGACCGTCCCAGCGCATCCATTCTCAGCCACGCAGCGGCAATCAGGCTGCGGTCCCGTTTTTCGACCGCGCCGAACTTGCGATTGCCCAGAATGTCCAGCAATTGACGGAATTGTGTGCGTTTCGCTGGCTCGCTGCTGCCTTCCTGCCGCAGTACTGTGGAGAGGCGATCATCGAAAAACATATGCGTCGCCTCCTTCCTGAAACTGCGCGCAAGACAATGCCAGAGCGGTGCTTTGCATTCCATGAATGGTGCATGGAGGAAGGCGATATCCCGGGCCGAATCTGCCGGACTCTATCAGGAAGCCGAAGCGATCACAGCACGATACACAGGGCGCGTTGCAAAGCGGGACAATTGCTGGCAAACATAATAATATTAGTCAGTCTGGCGTATCATCGCGCCTGTTCTTACTGTCTTTTGTTATAGTGCGGACCAAATTCATCGTGATACCGCACTGATATGTCGGAGAGTAAAAGGCTTATGGCCAATCTGGATGAGATCGATAAACGCCTGCTGAGCGAATTGCAGGCCGAAGGCCGGGTGACCAATGTCGAGCTTGCTCAACGTGTCGGGCTGACCGCGCCGCCCTGTCTGCGCCGGGTGCGCGGGCTTGAGGAAGATGGTGTCATTCGTGGCTATCACGCCGATCTTGACCCGTCGAAACTGGGCTTTGCGATCACCGTTTTCGCGATGGTGAGCCTCAAAAGCCAGGCCGAGGCATCCTTGCGCGAATTTGAAGAGCATATGCGCGGCCTTCCCGAAGTGCGCGAGTGTCACATGCTCAATGGCGAGATTGATTTCATCCTGAAGATCGTGAGCGAAGATCTGCAAAGCTTTCAGGAGTTTCTCACCGGATCGCTGACCCCGGCGCCCAATGTGGACAGTGTCAAAACTTCGCTCACTATCCGCACGGCCAAATACGAACCGGGCGTACCGCTCTAGCCGCGCGCGCCAGGGGATTATCATGAGCGAGGCAGTCACCGAAGCGACGGATCGAGAGCCTCTTGCCCGTCCTATTCATGGCAAGTGCCTGTGCGGTACGGTCTCGCTTACACTCCATCGCGCCAGACCCATGGTCGATATGTGCCACTGCACAATGTGCCAGACATGGGGTGGCGGTCCGTTCGCGGGGCTTTCCGGCGCCAGTTTCGACATTTCGGGCGAAGAGCATGTGAGCATTTACCGGTCCAGCAACTGGGCCGAGCGCGCCTTTTGCAGCACTTGCGGGAGCAATCTGTGGTATCGCTTCATTCCCGGTGACCACACGAGCTTTGTCGCAGGGCTTTTCGATTTGCCGGATGATATCGGCGTGCTCCAGCAGATATTCGTCGATGAACAGCCCAATTGGTACAAGTTCATCGCTGACAGCCCAAAGAAGACCGGCGCTGAAGTGATGGCTGAAGCAAAGGCGGCTGGTTTTACTTTTGAATAAATTGTATTGTGTAAATCCAATTCATTGAGCAGGAGTGCGCAATTATGGATGAGCCACCGGCCATTGTTATCCCGGATGCGCCGGTTGAACAGCGTGGGACTTCGTTGGATTTGCCTGCTGCGACTGACATTGATCTTCCGATGACACAGCGCAGCGACGGTTCGCTGGTGATTGATCTGATGCCTTTGGCTCCCGCTCCGCAGCAATGCGCGCAAGAAGAGCCTGACCCGTTCAACCCCACCATCCTTGTGTGCCGCAAGACTGAGCCTGATCCAAGGCTGGGTGCAGATTATGACCCGAGCACTGACGAACTTCTTTTCGGCAGCGAGATTCCGCGCGCGCACCTGAAATTCTCCGACAATGCCGAGGCGCAGGCGAACACGATCAAGAAGAGCGTTGGCGGGTTTGATGCAGACGGGGTTGAAGCGCGGGTGAAGATCGAGTTCTAGCCACGATCAGGTGCGATGGCAGCGGCGATTGGCTTGAGCTGGGCGTGGTGCTCGATGCCTCGGACGGCAAGCTGGTGCACCTCGATGGCGTCAACCTCTCACGCGCCTGGGCACTCGAAGGCATCGCGTCGGCCTTGCCTGAAAGCGACACCCGGATCGCAGCGCTACAAGCGGCGGCAGACAAGCACAAGGAAGTCGGCATCGCCGCGGTCTCAGCCGAGCACTACGAAGGCAGCCACTGGCTCGCGAGCTTTGCGACCTATCTGACGACCCGGCGGGGGATTGCAGCGGGCGATTAGGTTGGCTGCACGGCGGCGCGCAGATTGTCGCCGATCTAGTCGAACTGCGCTGCTGTGGGAGGACCGATTTTCTTCTCCTCCTCACCTTTTGGAGGACTAGTTTTAGGACTCTGTTCGAATTCGCCTATATTTAAGATCGCGATCTTGATCGACTTGATGTTACTTCTTAAGAGAATAACTACCCAGTCATCTTCCCTAGAGCTGACTGTCCCATCTGCTCCACGTAACTCGTACGCCGTCAGTTGAATAGCATCAACCTGTCCGTCTTTGCTCGGAGCAATCCACACCGGTAATCCAGTATAAGTCCGAGACTTTGAACCTTCGCTTTCATTGGAAATCACCTCAAACAAGGTTACGCAGTTTGCTGGTTTTGATTCTTTTTGAATTCTTTCAAATGCCCGAACGATTGGAGGAATTAAAAAA
>JBCBMN010000104.1:0-10818 GCA_039822745.1 Pseudomonadota bacterium
TGATCCGACCGCGCGGGATGTTCTTGTGCTGCGCCTCACCCTCGCGCCACGCGGCGAGCGTCTTGAGGCGCCCCAGCACTTGTGGATTGCGGCCGGGTGAGCGGATGCGCTTCCACGAGGTGTCGGGATCAATCAGGTAGTTAGAGGTATCCGCCAGCTTCTCCATCTCCGCATCCAGCCACGCACCGCGCCCCGTCTTGATCAGCTTTTTGAGGATCTTGGGGAAGATCCTGGACAGATGGGTCACATCACCGATGGCGTATTCGATCTGGCGTTCGGTCAGCGGACGGCGGCTCCAATCGGTGAAGCGCGCGCCTTTATCGATGGTTATGTTCTGCCAGGTCTCGACCAGGTTGGCATAGCCGATCTGTTCGGACTGGCTGATCGCCATCATCGCGATTTGCGTGTCAAAGATCGGGAAAGGCGTCTTGCCCGTCAGATTGACGATAATCTCGACATCCTGCCCGCCGGCATGGAAGACCTTGAGCACGTCATCATTCTCGGTCAGCAGATCGAGCAGCGGGGTCATGTCCAGCCCTTCGGCGAGCGGATCAATCGCAGCGGCTTCTTCGGTGTTGGCGATCTGGACGAGGCACAGTTCGGGCCAATAGGTGTTCTCGCGCATGAATTCCGTATCGACGGTGACGAATTCGGAAGTTGCGAGGCGCGCGCACAAATCGGCCAGCGCGTCTGATGTGGTGATAAGATCGTGTATCTTCATGCTACTCATATGCGTTATGGAGCGGAGTGCCGCTCTCGGGTGAAATCCCAGTGGTGTTAGCCAGCCCCCTGTTTGCCAGCTATCTGACTGTTCGCCAGTACTCTGGCTAGTCCGCTCAACGGCCCCATTTGGGGGCTCTTTGAGTGGTGTGAGC
Organism: Pseudomonadota bacterium; assembly: GCA_039822745.1. Taxonomy (GTDB): domain Bacteria; phylum Pseudomonadota; class Alphaproteobacteria; order Sphingomonadales; family Sphingomonadaceae; genus Erythrobacter. The sequence goes on from JBCBMN010000104.1 coordinate 876, forward strand.
CGCCTCTCCCTTGGCAAAGCGCCCTTGACAAAGAGGCGACCTTGCCCTGTTAGCGCGCCCATATGCGGGGGCGTGTGATCCACCCCTTTGGCTGGCGCGCCCTTAGCGTCTTACCCTCGAACAGGACAAGAGTTTAGATGCACCTCTATCGTAGTCACACTTGTGCCCAGCTTTCCGCTGCGAATGTCGGCGAAACCGTCCGTTTGTCCGGTTGGCTTCACCGCAAGCGCGATTTTGGCGGCGTGCTGTTTATCGATTTGCGCGATCATTACGGGATTACGCAGATTGTGGCCGATGCCGACTCGCCTGCGCTGCCAGTGCTTGATCGCCTGCGCGCGGAAAGCGTTGTGACCATCGAAGGCGAGGTAAAGGCGCGTTCGGCCGACACCGTGAACCCCAAGCTGGAAACCGGCGAGATCGAAGTATTTGCACGCAGCATCACGGTTCAGAGCGCCGCTGAGGAACTGCCGCTGCCGGTTGCGGACGAACAGCCCTATCCTGAGGACACGCGCCTCAAATACCGTTTCCTCGATCTGCGCCGCGAGACTTTGCACACCAATCTGATGACGCGGACCAAGATTGTGGCGGACATCCGTGCGCGCATGACTGCTGCTGGCTTCAACGAGTTTTCGACCCCGATCCTTACCGCATCCAGCCCCGAAGGCGCGCGTGACTTTCTGGTGCCCAGCCGCTTGCACGCAGGCCAGTTCTACGCGCTCCCGCAGGCCCCGCAGCAATACAAGCAATTGCTGATGGTTGCCGGGTTTGACCGCTATTTCCAGATCGCACCGTGCTTCCGCGATGAAGACCCGCGTGCTGACCGTCTGCCGGGCGAGTTCTACCAGCTTGACCTTGAAATGAGCTTTGTCACGCAGGAAGAGGTGTGGGAGACGATGGAGCCGGTGATGGCGAGCGTGTTCGAAGCCTTCGCCGAAGGCAAGCCGGTGACGCCATCGGGCAGCTTCCCGCGCATCCCCTATGCCGAAGCAATGCTCAAATATGGCAGCGACAAGCCGGACCTGCGCAACCCGCTGATCATCAGCGATGTGACCAGCCATTTCGAGCAATCGGGCTTTGGCCTGTTTGAAAAGATCGTCGGTGGCGGCGGCGTCGTGCGCGTGGTGCCTGCGCCGAGTACGCATGAGAAGAGCCGCAAGTTCTTTGACGACATGAACAATTGGGCGCGCAAGGAAGGCTATGCTGGCCTTGGCTACGTCACGCGCAAGGGCGGAGAATTTGGCGGGCCGATTGCGAAAAACCACGGCGCAGACAGGATGGCCGAACTCTACGCCGAGCTTGGTCTGGGCGAGAATGACGGCCTGTTCTTTGCCGCGGGCAAAGCCTCGGACGCGGCCAAGCTGGCAGGCGCGGCGCGCATCGAAGTGGGCGAGCAGCTGGGCCTGATCGATGAAGACCGGTTCGAGCTATGCTGGATCATCGACTTCCCGTTCTACGAATATGACGAGGATGCAAAGAAGGTCGACTTTTCGCACAACCCCTTCTCCATGCCGCAGGGCGAGTTGGAGGCGCTGGAGAACACCGACCCGCTCGAAATCAACGCCTATCAGTACGATCTGGTCTGCAACGGATATGAAATTGCATCGGGATCAATCCGTAACCACAAGCCTGAGACGATGGTCAAAGCCTTCGAAATCGTCGGCCTCAGCCAGGATGATGTCGAGCGCGAGTTTGGCGGCATGTACCGCGCGTTCCAATATGGCGCGCCTCCGCATGGCGGGATGGCCGCTGGTGTTGACCGGATCGTAATGCTGCTGGTGGGCGCGAAGAACCTGCGCGAAGTGACGCTGTTCCCGATGAACCAGAAGGCTGAAGACCTGCTGATGGGAGCGCCTTCGCGGCCCGAACCTGCGCAACTGCGCGAACTGCACCTGCGCGTGGTAGAGCCGCCCAAGAAGCCTCAGGCGCAAGAGGGCAGTTAACGGGCCATGGCGGTAACCAAGCGCTCCTCTTTGCGAACCAGAGGGCAGGAGCTTGATACCGCTATGAACACCACCCGCCGCACTGCCATTGTCGCAGGCCTTACCTCGCTTGGCGCTGCGAGCGTGGGCGCCAGTAGCCTTGCCGGATGCGCGCAAGACTCGGGCGAAGGCGACGATGCGCTAACCAAGGTCTATGTCCTCGGCGCGATCCATCGGCGTCACCGCACGAGCGAGAGATACTCGCTCGACATCTTGCGCGGTGCTATCCGTAAGGCTCAGCCCGATCTGGTCCTCACCGAAATCCCGCCTGACCGGATTGCCGAGGCGCGGCGTAGCTTTGCCGAGACGGGCGAAGTGACCGAAAGCCGCACGCGGGCGTTTCCAGAGCTGACCGATGTCGTCTTCCCACTTTCAGCAGAAATGGGCTTTCGCATGGTGGCAACGGCAGGCTGGACCCAGGAAATCGCTGACAATCGCCGCCGAGCGCTCGCTGCGATTGAGGCTGATCCGGCGCGTGCCCCGCAATGGGCAGAGCACCGCCAAGCGCGCGCTGATTTCTCGGCAGCATTAAAGGGGCGGGGCGATGATCCGCGCTTCCTCCATAGCGAGGAATATGATGCTCTCGTTGAGGCAGCGCAGACCCCTTATCAGACCTATTTTGATGGTGATCTTGGCCCCGGCGGCTGGACGCAGATCAATGCGGCGCACACCGGATTGATCGGCGAAGCGCTCGACGTGGTAAGCGGGCAGGGCCTGACAGTGCTCATCCTGTTCGGCGCGTTCCACAAATATCTGATCAGGCGTAGCGTGCTTTTGCGCGATGATGTGCAGCTGTTGGACGCCGCGCAATTGTTCGTCTGACGCTACGGCAATCAGAAGTTCTGGCCAATGGTTGAGCGATGGTGTACCTTCCGGCGGAGGGCCAAAATGGCTCGGAGGAGAGGATGCCCATGTCGCTGTTTCCCAAGGTTCAAAGCCCGTGCCCGTACAAAGGCAAATTCGCAGACATCATGCAGGGCAGCCAATGCCGCCTTTGCAAGCGCGAAGTGGTTGATCTGACCGATATGGAAACAGCCGAGCGCAAACAGTTTCTGAGCGCCTGCGAGACCGAAGTTTGCGTCAGCTACCGGGTCGGCGCGCGTTCGGTGCTTGCCGCCATGGCGATGAGCACGGTGGCGGTCTCAACCGTCGCCGAAGCGCAGGATACCGAAAGCACAGAGCCGAATAAGACCGACATCGTGGTCGAAACCTATGACGCGGCGGAAGACGAAGAGCATGACGAGGTGTTCTACATCATCGTTGGCGGCATGCGGAAACCGGGCGAGGCCGAGTGGCTGGAGGATAAGGACACCGAAACGAAGGCATCGCTGACCAAGGCTGTTCTTGCGGATGAGGACATGGCGGGCGAGGAGATGGCGGGCTCGGACAAACCAGCGCTTCCGGTCGAATATGACGACGAGTTCGAAACCGAAGCTCAGCCGACGGATAAGGACTCGCCAGCCAAGTAAGCGTCAGCGTGCAGGCTCGCTTTCACCCATGGGGCGTTTGCGAATAAGGCTGAGGCTTTCCCACTCGATCATTCCAGCGATCAGATTGGCGCCTGCAATGCGGTGCGCTTCGCCATCATTGATGCTCAGCGCGATATGGCCCGCGCCAAAGCCTTCCGGCGTGGTCATGTCATAGCTGCGCCATTGGCCATCGAGATAGACGATCACCCAGGCATGCGGGATGAAGGCGTTGCGCGTGCCGTGATAACGCTCGCGCGTATAGGCCAACCCGCTTGCGACCCGCGCCGGTATGCCCGCTGCCCGCGCCAAAGCTGCCAACAGAACGGCATCCTCCGTGCAATCCCCAGCGCGTCTCTCCCACGCTGAGCGTGCGGAGTAATGTCCATTGAGATCAATATCTTTAAGCCGCTGCCTCGCAATCCGTGCGAGAAAGCGCATCTTGTCTGCATCGCTGATATCGCGTTTCCCCCCGCGCGCAGCGGCCTTGGCGATGGGTGGATGATCGCTTTGTATCCACGGCGAGGGCTGGCGCCATCTTTCGAGTGAGGCGGGATCATTGGCAAAGCCCGCGCCGCACTGCGCGCAGACGTCGATCTGCACGCCGCTGCCCTGCTGTTTGACGAGCTGCTCTGGCGTTGTAGGGATGTCCCCTGCGAGCTCGGCAAGCATCTCGATCCGGTAACGGATGTGCCCCTTGCGCGCGGACTGGCTGATCACATTGGGCGATTCGAGCATCGGGTGGGGTATCTGGCCAGAGCGCTTTGGCTTGGGTGGCTCTGCTCCATCAGCGACAGGAATAAACGAGAAACGTGAGCCGACTTGCGGGCGAATCATCGCGATCAGTCGGCCATCCCATGCGCGTTGAGCCAGCCAGATGCTGATCGGAGAACCGCGATCATAAGTCACCACAGCCTCACGATAGGGCAGGTTTCCCTGCGGCAAGGCGATGCTTCGGCTGGTCCGCTCCACCAGGCGGCCCCTGGCAATGTCGAATGTGTAGTATCTGCCGGGCGCAGGTGTGCCGATCAATTCAGGATCATGGAGCGGGATGCCGGGCTTGATCGCTTGCGAATATTCGCGGCGCGTTTCACCGCGTTCCTGAATGATTGTCGCCAGTTCACCGACGATACGTACCGCATAGCTTCCGGGGCCTTTGCTGCCCTCATAGGCGACGGAGTAGCTTAGCGGCGCGCCATTTTCGGCCGTAAGCGCAAAGGATACTGCGATATCCTGACGGATCGGCTCATGCCCGTCGATCGTAAAGCTCATTGTGCGGATGCGCGTATGCGTGATGCTTTCCGGCGTAGCGATTTGCTGCTCGCTTTGTGTACCGATCACCGTCCCGGCGGGATCGGAAATCGAATAGGTGCGCGGCGTTTCGGCGGCTTCGGGCGCGGGCTTTGCAGGCAGGGTCAATCCGCTCAGGAGGGTTGCAAAACATGCGATCACCGCCAGCCTGAATGCCGTTCTAGTCGATGTTTGCGGGTTAATTTGTTGCATTACCCTCATCCATGCATAGCTATGCCCTTGCCAGCCTGATTGCCGTTGATTAGGGCGGATGGCAATTCAACACCCGTATGTAAGAGGGATACACATGAGCGATACTGCCGACCGCGTGCAGAAAATTGTAGTCGAACACCTTGGCGTCGAAGGCGACAAAGTGACCGCTGATGCAAGCTTTATCGATGATCTGGGCGCTGACAGCCTCGACATCGTCGAACTGGTGATGGCTTTCGAAGAAGAATTCGGCGTGGAAATCCCCGACGATGCGGCTGAGAAGATCACCACTGTTGGCGATGCGACCAAGTTCATCGAAGAAACCAAGGGCTGATAGAGTCCGCATCGCGCTCGGCTGATGAGCGCTTGAACACAGGCCCGAGCCCGAACCAAGGGCCTTCGGGCCTGTTGTTGTCTTGGGGCCCGTTGAGGCCCGGATAATTCGCGCTGTTGGAGAGAAGAATGCGCCGTGTTGTCGTAACTGGACTTGGCCTTGTCACCCCGCTGGGCGGTGATGTTGAAACGTCCTGGGCAAACCTGATCGCTGGTGAAAGTGGCGCAGGCCCCATCACCAGGTTCGATACATCCAATCAGAAATGCACCATCGCCTGCGAAGTAAAGCCCAAGGATCACCCCTGGGGTTTTGACGCGGACCAGCGCGTTGATGGCAAGATTCAGCGGCAGGTCGATCCCTTCATCGTCTATGGCATGGACGCTGCCGAGCAGGCGCTCGAAGATGCAGGCCTGATGGATATGAGTGATGCCGAAAAAGAGCGCGCAGGCTGCTCTATCGGGTCGGGCATTGGCGGCCTGCCGGGCATCGAGAAAGAAGCGGTCAACCTGCATGAGCGCGGCCCCGGCCGGGTCTCGCCGCACTTTGTTCACGGTCGCCTGATCAATCTCATCACCGGGCAGGTTACGATCAAGCATGGTTTCATGGGCCCCAATCATGCTGTGGTGACGGCCTGTTCGACCGGTGCCCACTCGATCGGTGATGCGGCGCGGATGATCCAGATGGACGACGCCGATGTTATGCTGGCAGGCGGTGCGGAGAGCACGATCAACCCGCTTGGCATTGCCGGATTTGCTCAGGCTCGCGCGCTCAACACCGGGTTTAACGACCGCCCCACCGAAGCCAGCCGCCCCTATGACAAGGGCCGCGGAGGCTTCGTCATGGGTGAGGGCGCGGGTGTTGTTGTGCTCGAGGAATATGAGCGGGCCAAGGCGCGCGGCGCAACGATCTATGCTGAGGTGACCGGCTATGGCCTGTCAGGCGATGCGCACCACGTCACCGCGCCGCATCCCGAAGGCAAAGGCGCAGAATTGGCCATGCGCATGGCCTTGAAGAAGGCCGGGCTGAACGCGGGCGACATTGACTATGTCAACGCCCACGGCACCAGCACGATGGCCGACACGATTGAGCTTGCTGCGGTCAAGCGCGTGCTGGGCGATGATCTGGGCGGCGCTTCGATGAGCTCAACCAAGAGCGCCATCGGCCACCTTCTGGGCGGTGCAGGCGCGGTTGAGGCGGTGTTCTGCATCCTCGCCATGCGCGATGGCATTGTCCCACCGACGCTCAATCTGGAAGATCCTGATGATGGTACAGAGGGGATCGATCTGGTCCCGCTGAAGGCCAAGAAACGCGAAGTGAAGGCGGTGCTCAATAACAGCTTTGGCTTTGGCGGCACCAATGCCTCGCTCGTGATGCAGAAGGTCGACTGATATGCGCCGGATCGGGCTGCTGCTGGTATGCCTGATCGCTGTGATCGGCGCAGGCGCTCTGTTTGCGTCTAACTATCTTGGCGAAGCGACGATTGAGGAGGATACACCCTTCCTCATCCCCGCAGGCTCATCGCTGACGGCTGTCGCGCGCAAGCTCGAAGAAGAGGGCCTGATTACCTCCGCCGACGGCTTTCTGATGCGTGCGCGGCTGTTTGGCAGTTCCGATCCGATCCAGGCTGGCGAGTTCAACCTCACGCCGGGTATGGGGCAGGGGGAAATCCTCACCACTTTTCAATCGGGCGATGTGATCCGCCATTTCGTGACGATCCCCGAAGGTATGCCCTCGATCCTTGTCTATGAGCGTCTGCTGGCCAAGGAGTTGCTGGCCGGCGAGATCGAAATTCCACCCGAAGGATCGATCCTGCCCAACACCTATGCCTATGAGCGCGGCCAGTCGCGCGCCAGCCTTGTGGAGCAGATGCAGGCGGCGATGGACCTGGCGCTCGCGGAAGAATGGGCGAAGCGTGGCCCTGACACAGCGGTAGAGACGATCCGCGACGCGCTGATCCTGGCCTCGATCGTCGAGAAGGAAACCGGCAAACCCGAAGAGCGTCGCATGGTTGCCGGGTTGTATTCGAATCGCGTGCGCACCGGAATGCTGCTTCAAGCCGATCCGACCATCATCTACCCGATCACCAAGGGAAAGCCGCTGGGCCGTCGCATCCGCCAGTCAGAGATCGCCTCGATCAATGGCTACAACACCTATACTCGCGTCGGTTTGCCAGAGGGTCCGATCACGAATCCGGGGCGCGCGAGTATTGCTGCGGTCCTCAACCCGGCTCGCACAAGCGCGCTGTTCATGGTGGCGGATGGGACCGGCGGGCATAAGTTCGCGGACACAGGCGAGGAGCACGCCGCCAATGTTGAAGCGTGGTATCAAATCCGCCGCGAGCGGGGTGAGATGTGACGAAGCACCGCGCCCAAGGGAAAGTACCAGTTTGCCCTCATGCCCCACGGTCCTCGGCGGACGCACAACAAGAACGCCGCGAGCGGGGTGAGATGTAATGGAGCACCGCGCCCAAGGGAAAGTACCGGTTTGCCCTCATTCGACACGGTCCTCGGCGCAAGCACAACAAGAACGCCGAGAGCGGGGTGAGATGTAGGCGCGATGGCGCGTCCCTTTATCCTGACCGCAGCTCTACCGCCGGACATCCAGTCCTGGTCTGAAGGGCTGCGCCGCGCGCATTATCCGGCAGAGCGAAACCACATTCAGGCGCATGTCACTCTGTTCCATTCCTTCGCCCCGTCGCTGCTTGATGAACTCAAGGACTTTATCCCGCGTATAACGGCCGAATTTGCTGCGCCTCAAGCATGGGTTTCGGGCCTCATGGATCTTGGCAGCGGCACTGCCATCGCTTTGATGAGCGAGGAATTGCTCGAGCTGCGCGCGCTTATCGCGGAGCACTTTCACGGCAGCCTGACCGATCAGGACCTTTACGAGCCGCGCCCGCACATCACGATCCAGAACAAGGTGACCAAGAAGGAAGCGCGCGCGCTTCAGGCTGATCTTGCCGGGCAGGTTGCGCTCTATGCGGAAAAAGGGGCGTTTGTCTTTCCCGCGTTGGAATTGCACCTTTACCAGGACGGCCCATGGGAGCTCGTCAAGCGCAGCGCTTTCCGGGGCCAAGCGGTGCTGTGAGCGGGAAATCCAGAGGCGAGCGCACAAGTGGTTGACCCGCGCGCAATCGCACCCTAAACGCGCCGCTCGCTTGAGGCGATTTGCCTTGCGTGCGGCCCTTAGGTCAGCCCTTTGCGGCACGTCATGGGGCGGAGTAGCTCAGGTGGTTAGAGCAGCGGAATCATAATCCGCGTGTCGGGGGTTCAAGTCCCTCCTCCGCTACCAGTCATCCTTTTCGTAGAAGCGCCCGGAGCGGCGGACGCGCGGTGGCTGCCTTAGAACACGCGCCGCGCGCCTTCGCTGCGTTCGCGAAGGAGCCCCGCTTCGCGCAGAATGTTGGTCTTCAGGTCGGTGTGCTGAGGGCGGTTGCCGCGTTTGGCCAGAATGCGCGCGACCCGGCTGACCAATTGCGCCGGGTCAAAAGGCTTTCGAATATAGTCTTGCGCGCCGGCATAAATTGCCTGAGCCTCATCTTCCGCCCCGCGCATGGCGGTGAACATCACAACCGGCAGATCATAGAATTGCGGGCTCCCGCGAAATTTGCGCAGCAATGTGACGCCAGACATGCCGGGCAGGCCCTGATCGAGCAGAAGGATATCAGGGCGGCGTTTATGCGCCACTTCCCACGCCTGTTCGCCGCTGGTCACCCAGCCGCAGGCATGCCCCACATCGATCAGCACTTCCGATGCAAGCTCGGCAATCAGTTCATCGTCATCGGCAATCAGAATGCGGGCCATGGCACTTGTTTCCACTCATCATGGGAGATCAGGATGGTGCGTGGTTACTGCGAGGCTTACCAAGACTGCGTTGGCCGAACCCTTGTTGCCATTACCTACTTTAGGATTGCTGTTCGCGTCCGTCCCCTGCACAGCTTTGGACTATGATTCGAGACCCACAGGCAAGCCGCTTTCTCCCCACTGAGGGCATTCACAACCTGCGCGATTACGGGGGCTGGGCTGTGCCCGGAGGCGACCGGGTCAAGACAGGGCTGCTGTGGCGCTCGGGCCAGCACATACAGGCGACGGATGAAGACCTTGATGCGTTTCATGATCTGGATATCCGCACGATCATCGATCTTCGTGGCCTGACCGAGCGCTCCAAATTTCCCTGCCGCCGTCATGATGCCTTTGACGCGGAAATTCTCGCCTATGATGGTGAGACAAGCAGTTCGCCTCCGCATGAAGGGGGTGGCGGCGCGATCACGATGACGGCTGAGGTCGCTTATGACCGGATGATCGCTGTGTACACGCGCATGCCGGTCAATCAGGCGATGATCACCATGTTCTCGCGCTATTTTGAAGCCCTCGAAGAGCGCGAGGGTGCAAGCCTGGTCCATTGCTTTGCGGGGAAGGATCGCACGGGGATTGCTGCCAGCCTGCTCCTTCATGTGCTCGGCGTGCATCGTGACGATGTGATCGGCGAATATCTGCGCACCAATGACGCACCGACCAAACATGTGCTCGAACGTCAGTCCGTGCCGCGCATGCGTGAGGTGTATAAGGGCATTGAAGACGGCGCGATCTTCAATCTGATGAACGTGCACCCTGAATATATCCAAACCTATTTTGACGTGGTCGAGGAGGGTCACGGCTCGCTTG
>JBCBMN010000105.1:0-10782 GCA_039822745.1 Pseudomonadota bacterium
CCTATCGACCATGGCACCTATGAATGCAGCTCTTGCGCAGGATCAGGGCGACGACGAAAACGCACAATCCGATGAATCCGAGATTGTCGTTATCGGGGTTGGTTCGAGACGGGATGGTCGATCAGCTGCGGATACAACAGCTCCGGTCGACGTAATCAGCTCTGATGAGCTGTTGAACCAGGGCGACACCGATATTCAGAATATCCTGCGCACTTCTATCCCCTCTTACAACGTCAATACTCAGCCGATTTCCGATGCGGCGACCCTCATTCGACCTGCCAATTTGCGCGGCCTTCCGCCTGACAACACGCTTGTCCTCGTCAATGGCAAAAGGCGCCATCGTGCCGCAGTCATCTCGTTCCTTGGCGGTGGCATCTCTGATGGTTCGCAAGGCCCGGACATCTCGGTGATCCCCGCCATCGCGATCAAGCAGCTTGAAGTTCTGCGCGATGGAGCGTCTTCGCAATATGGATCGGACGCGATCGCCGGTGTGATCAACTTCGCACTGCGCGACAATGATAGCGGCTTTCAAATCGAGGCCGACTATGGCTCAACCTATGCTGGCGATGGCGATCAATATTCGATCTCGGCCAATCTCGGGCTGCCCATCAACATCGCCGATGGCGGTTTCCTGAACCTGAGCGCAGAATATGGCGAAATTGATGCGACCAGCCGCTCTGTGCAGCGCGACGATGCCCTTGGGTTGATTGCCGCAGGCAACACAGATGTTAGTAGCATTGACGTGAACACCGTCACTGATGAAGTTGTCCAAATCTGGGGGCAACCGAACGTCAATGATGACTTCTCGTTCTTCGCCAACTTTGGCATTGATCTATCAGACAGTGCAGAGATCTACGCTTTCGGAAACTACGCTCAGCGCAATGTGGACGGAGGATTTTTCTACCGTAACCCGAACACTCGCGGCGGCGTGTTTTCGAATGATGGTGGCGAAACTTTGTTGGTCGGCGACCTGACTGCTGACGGTTCAGGCGCATGTCCGACGGTAAATGTTATCGACAATGTCCCAGATCCTACGACATTTCAGCAGGTTCTCGATGATCCAGACTGCTTTGTCTTCAATGAGCTCTTCCCAGGCGGGTTTACACCGCGCTTTGGTGGTGACCTCCAGGATCAATCGGTGGTTGCTGGTGTCCGCGGTGACGTTGGTAAGCTTGGCTATGATGTGAGCTTCACTTACGGCGAAAATGATGTGAGCTTCTTCATCAATAACACCGTGAACGCATCCTTAGGGCCAAACACGCCAACCAGCTTTACGCCGGGCGGTTACAATCAGCGCGACCTGAATGCCAATGTCGACTTTGTCTATGGCATTTCGAACAGCATGTTTGCCTCGGATATCAACCTCGCCTTTGGTGCAGAATTCCGTGAGGAACAGTTTACCATCACTGCGGGTGATCCAGCCTCCTACGAATTGGGTCCGCTCGCGGCACCATCAGAGGCGTTCCCAACTGGGCAAGGCTTTGGCTCATCATCCAATGGCTTTGGCGGGTTTACCCCGGCAAGTGCAGGTACGAGCTCGCAGCAAAACTATGCCTTCTATGTCGATACAGAATTCGATGTCACCGATAACTGGACCGTTCAAGGTGCCCTTCGTTATGAGGATTTCTACAATTCCTTCGGCGACACACTGAACTACAAGATCGGCACCCTGTATCGTCTATCGGACAGCTTTGCTGTTCGTGGGACGTGGTCGACAGGCTTCAAAGCGCCAACTGCAGGTCAGGCCAATGTCAGCAACGTGACAACAGCCTTTACAGGCGGCGTTCTGCAAGATCAGGGAACAATTCCGCTTTCAAGCGGGGCAGGCCAGTTTGTCGCTGATTCACTTGAAGCATCGACTGGGGTTCGCCCAACTTTGACATCGGAGACATCGCAAAACTTCACAGCGGGTGTGGCGTTCAACATTGGTAACATCGACTTCACGGTCGACTACTTCAACATCAAAGTTGACGACCGCATTGCGATTTCGGATCAACAGGACTTCTTTCAAGCTCTGTCCGACTTTGCGACTGCCAACGGACAGCCTTTTGGCGACGATGTGACCACAACCAGCCAGGCAATCTTCACTCTGTCCAATGCCGGGTTGATCGATGCGAATGACTTTGCGGGTTCTGAAGACCTTGCAAGCTTTGGCTTCTTCACCAACTCGTTCGACACCCGCACACAGGGCATCGATTTCGTGGCCAGCACCGATGTGTCGCTTTATCAAGGGTCGGAAACGGATCTGTCGCTTGCGTTCAACTGGACCGACACCGAAGTGACGGATCGCGGCCTTGACAGTGCGGCGCCTTTGTCGCTTGGTCGGGCTACTCAGCTTGAAGACAACCTTCCTGCGACGCGCGGCAATTTCACTGTAAACCACTTTGATGGCCCGCTGCGCGGTCTGATCCGGGTGAATTACTTCGGTGAATTCTTCGAGTGTCACCTCGATTCCACCAATGATGCGGCGGGCGAAGAAAATGGCTACTGCGATCTGCCGATCTTTGCTGGAGAGGAATTCACAGTGGACGTCGAAGGCTCTGTCACGATCAACGACAAGTTTGAAATTGTCGCTGGCGCGCAAAACGTCTTCGATAACTACCCTGACGTTAACCCGTTCGCCGGGATTGTCGGGTCACTTTATCCGACAACCGCGCCGAGCGGCTTTTCGGGTGGCCTGTACTATGTGAAGCTCAGAGCATCGTTCTGATCTTGGAATTTGAGAGGGTCGCAGCATTGGCTGCGGCCCCCTCTTACCGACTATCCAATGTAAGTTTTTCCGGTCCAGCCCGAACTTCGCGCCAACCAATCTGAGAGGTCGTCCTTCTTGGTAGACTTGATCGCAGCGCATGAACCCAAAGCCACCATACCGGCGCGTGGATAGAGAGCTAGGCCGCAAGTTTGACGAGATTTCGCCCGGCCTCTTTGGCAGAGTAGAGCGCTTCATCCGCGCGCGAAAACAAGGTCAGCGACGTATCGCTCGGAGCAAGCTGGGCGAGGCCGAGGCTGATCGTCACACCGGGCACGGGGCCAACTGCGCTTCCATGCGAAACCGCCTTGCGCAAGCGTTCGGCCATTTGCTCTGCCTGCTCTTTGTGGGTTCGCGGAAGTATCCAGACGAACTCCTCACCCCCAACCCGCCCGACCAGATCGAAGGTGCGCGCCTGATTGATCGCAATCTGAGAAACCCGCTGCAGCACCTTGTCGCCCTCAACATGGCCATGGGTGTCATTCACCTGCTTGAAGCGATCAATGTCGAACACAACCATCACGAGCGGATCAGAATATCTGCGTGCTTCGATGATGACGCGGTCCAGTTCAGCCATGACCCGGCGGCGATTGGCCAGACCCGTCAGAGCATCTGTCTCTGCCAAAGCGCGGGCCTTTTGAGCCTCGTGAACGGCTTCTAGGCGGGAGTGCTCCAGCTCTCGCTCCCGGCTCATCTGGTCAGTCACATCGCGGACAACTGCGACGATCCGCACCACTTCGCCGCCCTGTCCGAACAGGTTGCAAGCCTGCACGCTGATCGATCGTGGCACCCCGTCAAAGCCATGCAGATCATATCTCATCGTATAGGGAGCGCGCTCATCGGTGCGCTTCATGACGTGGCCGATCAGGTCAATGTCGTTGGCGTAAAGCAGCGTTTCGGCATCGCCCGCGACAAATTCTTCGTCATGATCAACTCCGAAGAGCAAGCGCATGCCATCGGACCAATGTTGCTCCACGCTGATCGGATCATATTGCCAGATTCCTAAGTCCGCGATGCTTTCCGCCATGCGTACCGTGCGCAAGAGCTCATTCATGCTGTGCGCTCTTTGCCGGGCAACGCGCGCAATCTGGCGCGATTCATAGCGAGCGGCGAACACCCCTGCGAGGGACAAGAAGGCGACAACGGCAAGGATAAGAACGACCAGCAGAAGAGTGTCGCTGCCAACGGCCTGACCAAGGATCACATCATCGGCAGGCAAGGCACGCAAAGCAGCGCCATGGGTCAGGGGCCAAGGCCCCAAAATGCTTTCAAATACGTGATCATCCGAAAGGCTAAGCATGGCCTTTCAATAGCGCACGAGGCCTGTCCCTTAGGCGCATTCAGCCCTATGGGAGTTTACCTAGAACTCGCGCGCAAAGCCTATCTTAGGCAGCGTCGGCCTGCTTCTCGGCCACTTCTTCATTAAGCATTTCTGCGAGCAAGAATGCCAGTTCCAGCGATTGCTCTGCATTCAGCCGCGGATCGCAATGCGTGTGGTAGCGATCGCCAAGCCGTTCATCCGTGATGGCAACAGCACCACCGACGCACTCGGTCACATCCTGCCCGGTCATCTCGACATGAATACCGCCTGGATGCGTGCCTTCGGCGCGGTGAACGGCAAAGAAGCCCTTCACTTCGCCAAGGATCCGATCGAACGGCCGGGTCTTGTAGCCGCTGTCTGACTTGATGACATTGCCATGCATCGGGTCACAGCTCCAAACGACTGGATGCCCTTCGCGTTTTACTGCGCGCACCAGCTTGGGCAGGCCGTCTTCCACCTTGTCATGGCCAAAACGGCTGATGAGCGTGATACGTCCCGCCTCGCGCGCCGGGTTAAGATCATCGAGCAAGCGCAGGAGGGCATCGGGTTCAAGGCTTGGCCCGCACTTCATGCCCAGCGGATTACCGATGCCGCGTGCATATTCGATATGCGCGCTGCCCGGGAAGCGCGTGCGATCCCCGATCCACAGCATATGCGCAGAGGTCGCGTACCAGTCACCCGTCAGCGAATCCTGCCGCGTCAGCGCCTCTTCGTAAGGCAACAACAGGCCTTCATGACTGGTGTAAAAGCTGGTCCCCTGCAGTTGGGGGACGGTTGCCGGGTCGATCCCGCATGCTTCCATAAAGTCCAGCGCTTCACCGATGCGGTCCGCTGTCTGAGCAAACTTGTCCGTCCACGGCGTGCGGCCCATGAATTCGAGCGTCCACTGGTGGACCTGACGCAGGTTCGCATATCCACCGCCCGCGAATGCCCGCAGGAGGTTGAGAGTAGAGGCCGCTTGCGAATAGGCGCGCACCATGCGGCCCGGATCATTGCGACGCTCAGCCGGATCAAATTCGATCCCGTTGATATTGTCGCCGAAATAGCTTGGAAGGGTCAGATCACCCTTGGTCTCGGTTGGCGAGGAACGAGGCTTTGCAAACTGGCCCGCCATCCGGCCAACTTTCACAACCGGACGCTTGCTGGCAAAGGTCATGACGACCGCCATTTGCAACAGAACGCGGAACGTATCGCGGATGTTGTTCGGGTGGAACTCAGCAAAGCTTTCCGCGCAATCGCCACCCTGCAAAAGAAACGCCCGCCCCTCGGCAACGTCGGCAAGGTCTGCCTTTAGTGCGCGCGCCTCTCCGGCAAAAACCAGCGGCGGATAAGCAGCCAGAGTCGCCTCTGCATCCGCAAGTTCCGCTGCGTCTTCGTAATGCGGCAAGTGCTTTGCTTCGAAGCCCTTCCAGCTATCCGGGGTCCAGTTGCGAGCCATAATTCTTGTCGATCTTTATCAGTTCAAAGTGGGTGAGCCGCAGTATAGGGCGCGCGCTCTCAAAAGTGGAGTGCGCCGCTACACGCCATGTGTTCGATTTGTAAAGCCGCAATGCGATTTGCGACAATTATATTTCACGAGCAGAGTGATCGCAAAATGTCGTCGCTGGCGCAAATCAGGGCTATCGGCCTGTCACTTCGGGGCCTTGCACAGAACCGATTGTTGCCGGCGCGCTCTTGGGCTTGGGCGGCGCGACAGGTGCGACTTCGGCCAATTCCTGACCTTCTGGAATGATCGCCACCCGGAAAGGTGCTCCTTCAGCGAAGTAACGTTCAGCAAGAAACCGCATGATCTTAGGCGTGGTTCGCGAGGAATCGGACAACAGCGAAGGGATCAAAGCGATACGGCGGGGATCGTAGCTCGCTCCTTCAAGCTGGTAGAGCCAGAACAGGTTACCCGTCGAGTTTCGGCGAATCACCTCGCCGAGAGGCTCGGTCGCCAGTTTGATCTCGTCTTCGGTGGGCGGATTTGCTGCCAGATCCCTGGCGATCCGGTCAGCTTCGGAAAAGAACAATGGCAGGAATTCGGGCTCTATCTGAGCGATCGCGGTGATCGTTCCGCCGCTTCCAATATCCTTGGGCCATCGCGACGTGACCTGAGGGGAATAGGCCGCCCCCGCATCCTCACGCAGGGCATCACGCAGGCGGTTGTTGAATATCTCGGTCAGAATCTTGATCTGCCGCGATTCGCGCAGCGAGCGAATTCCACCGCCGCTTTTCCAGGCAATCACAGCCGCTGCCTGATTGGGATCGCCGCGGTGCCTCAGAACGGTGGGCAGCGGTTCAGCCGCAGGAAAGCCCGGAACACGCGCAGCAACCGCTGCAGGAATGGGCTCGCGAGTAGGAAGCGCACCAAAGGTTTCGGTCAGTTTGGCGATGACGGCGTCTTTATCAAATTCGCCAAACACCAGCACTTCGATAGGCCCCTGTTTCAACAGAGGCGCCCAGACTTCGCGAAACCCGTCCGGTGTCACTTTGGCCAAGGCTTCGGGATCAGGCACTGCAAAGCGGGGATCATTGTCAGTCACGAGATACTCGAAGTCCCGGCTGAATATGGCGCCGGGGCTGGTTGAATAGCTCTTGTAGTTCAATTCAAGCGCGGCCTTGGTTCGCACCACCGGATCGGCATCCCAGCGCGGCATGGCAAGCTTGGCAGCGAAAATGTAGAGTTGGTCCTCAACGTCAACCGAGCGGGTTTGAGCGCTGAAAATGAAGACAGCATCGCTGATCCCGAAATCGAAACCGAGCTTGCGCCCAGTGGCGAGCGAGTCAATCTCGTTGCGGCCCAGGTCTCCGAACCCGGAACTGACCAAAGCGCCCTGCCCCAATGTGGCATAGACGGCATTGTCAGCATCAAAAGCCCTGTACCCGGAGCCAAAGCGCACCCTGACTGTGACGCGGCCCGGCTCTGCATCGTTGGACCACAAGAGTGCCCGAACGCCATTGGACAGGTTGACCTGCTCCACCTCAAGAATACCTAGGGGTTTCTGGCTCACCACTTCTCCGGGCGTGCCGATGGCTGGCAAGTCATCAAAATCAATATCATTCTCGGCAAGCCGCGCGCTTGAATCGACCTCGACTTCGCGGGCAAGGGCAAGTTTAAGGGCCTCGGCATCGGCCTCACTCGGCTCTGGAGTGACATAGAGCGAACGCACAACGTCGCCTTCGAACAGCGCCTTTGTTCTGGCGAAGACTTCTTCCGGGTTCAGCCGGTCCCCCATGCCAAGGAAAACGTCCCGCGCCACTCTGGGCGATGCCACTGTCTCCCGAATGTCGACAGCATTCACAACCATGTCCGCCAAACTCGAAGCAGCCTGCACACGCTCCTGCTCAACAAGATTGTCGTAACCCACGGTAAACCCCGCCGCTTCACGATCAATCTCGGCCTGAGTTGGCGGTTTGCTGAGGGCGTCCTTGATCACCGCGCGCACATCAGCGAGCGCAGCCTCCCAGTCGTCGGTCAAAGGACTAACCGAAACAATCGTCGCATCGGTTGAGCGATAGATGTCAGCCTGTCCGACCGATGCGCTGAGGAAACTGCCGCCAGCTCGGGCGCGGGTTTCAAGCCGCCGGTTGATGATCGTTTGCGCCAGCCGATCCAGAATAAGGCCTTCATTGTATGTGATCGTGTCATTGACCGGACGCCATGGCCGCATGATCGAATAGGAGATAACGCGCGAATAATCCGCTTCGAAGGTTGCTGCGGCTTCTCCAATGGCAAGGCCGGTTCCCTCAGCAATCACGGCATTATCCGGGGCAACGGGATCGCCAAATTCGGGGGCAATGGCGGCCTCGCCCTGCCCTTCCCAGTCTCCGAACCATTGCTCAACCAAGCCAGCGAGCATCATCGGGTCCGCATCGCCGACAACCACAACCACTGCGTTTTCGGGGCGATACCAGCGACGGTGAAACTCGCTCACTCGCTCGCCCGTTGCAGCTTCAAGCGTTTCTACCGTCCCGATAGGAGTGCGCGTTGCCATCCTTTGTCCCGCAAACTGCGTGCTGCGCCACAGGTCGGCCACTCTTTGCTGGGCGCCGCCACGCTCGCGCTTTTCTGCCAGCACAATCGGCAATTCCGCAGCGACATTGGCATCATTGAGGACGGGCTCCCTGATCATGCCAGAGAGATATTTGAAGCTCTCGGTCAGCTTGGCGTCGTCAATATTGGGAACGTCAAGCTTGTAAGCAGTGTGCGTGGGGCTGGTTTCAGCATTGGTGTCACTGCCAAAGGTCGCACCGAGGCGTTGCCATGCGGCGATAGCTTCCGCTTGCCCCAGATATTTGCTTTCGCGGAACAGCAAGTGTTCCAGCAAGTGCGCATAGCCCCGTTCAAAGTCCCTTTCGTGGAGCGACCCTGCATCGATGCGAACGCGGATTGAAACCTGCCCCGGCGGCACACCATTGCGGCGCACGGCATAGCGCAGGCCATTGTCCATCTCGCCAAAAAGCCATTCGCGATCGACCGGAACATTGCTGCCCAGATACAGCCAGGGCGTCTCATCGACGCTCTGCAGCGCCTTGGGTTCGGGTACAGAACTTTGCTCTTCAGCAGGCTTTTCCTGCGCTATTACGGGAGCACTAAGCGCAAGCGGCGCGACGAGCAGGGAGAGGGCAAGCGTAGCCCAGGCAGGTAACTTCATACTGCAGCTATAAAGCGCATATCCCTGAAGGGATAGTGAATGCGCCAGATATTGTGATTGCTTGCTCTTGCCGCGGCCAATCCCTATATTTTCAGGCATGTTCATTGAAACCGAAACCACGCCAAACCCCTCCAGCCTCAAGTTCCTTCCCGGACGCGCTGTGATGCCAACCGGGACGCGGGAATTTGCGTCGCCCGAAGCAGCCGAAGCGAGCCCGCTGGCTCAGGCCATCTTCGACACAGGCGAGGTGGTGAATGTCTTTTTCGGGTCGGATTTCATCACGGTCACCGCTGCGCCGGGAGCAGACTGGAGCGCCCTGAAGCCGGAAGTTACCGCGATCCTCCTCGATCATTTTGTGTCCGAAGCCCCCCTTTTCGCAGGCGGAACGGCTGACGGCATCTTCGTCCCCGCGGACGACACCGCGCCGATTGTGGAAGACCGTGAAGAAGATGCTGAGATCATTGCCAACATCAATGAATTGCTCGAAACGCGCGTCCGGCCAGCGGTGGCAGGCGATGGCGGCGACATTGCCTATCGCGGCTTTCAGGACGGCGTGGTTTACCTGACTTTGCAAGGGGCCTGCGCAGGCTGCCCTTCCAGCACAGCGACGCTCAAACAGGGGATCGAAGGCTTGCTGAAGCACTACGTTCCCGAAGTCGTCGAAGTGCGCGCAGCATAAGCGGATAGACAATGACCCAGCAATTTCACGACATTGTCCTTTCGGACGCCGCTCTGGCGCAATTGTTCACGCAAGCCCGGACCTATAATGGCTGGCTGGACAAGCCCATTTCGGATGCGCAGCTTCATGCAATCTGGGATCTCGCCAAGATGGCGCCGACATCCGCCAACATGCAGCCAGTGCGCATTGTCTGGGTTAAGTCAGCCGAAGAGAAAGCGCGGCTCGCCGAATGCGTGATGGAAGGCAACAAGGCCAAAATCCTTGCAGCGCCGGTCACGGCTGTTCTGGGCTATGACATCGATTTTCACGAAGAGCTTCCCTGGTTGTTCCCGCATACTGATGCGAAAAGCTGGTTCGAAGGCGATGAGCCGGGCCGGATTGATGGTGCCTTTCGCAATTCCTCGCTGCAGAGCGCTTATATTATGCTGGCAGCGCGCGCTTTGGGGCTGGATTGCGGGCCGATGTCGGGTTTCGATCACGACGCGGTAAACGCGGCTTTCTTCGCAGACACGCCTCGTCACCGCGCCAATTTCCTGTGCTCGATCGGCTATGGCGATCCGGACAGTATCTTCGAGCGGTCACCGCGCCCCGATTTCGAAACCTTCAACGCCATCGTGTGACTTGCCCCGGAGCTTTGCCTCAGGCAGGCAATTCCAATGGCAATGCGCATTCTCGCCATAGAAACCGCGAGCGAAGCCTGCTCGGTCGCCCTGTTCGAGGGTTCGAAGACGCTTGCGCAGGATCATCGAGTGCTGGGACGCGGGCATGCCGAACACTTGGTGCCGATGATTGCCGGACTGCCGGACAAGGGCCGCGCTGACCGCATTCTGTTTTCACTGGGTCCGGGGAGCTTTACAGGAGTGCGCATCGGCCTTGCGACAGCACGCGCGCTGGGGGTTGCCTGGAAGGCCGAGGTTCTTGGCTATCCAACTCTGCGCCTGGTGGCAGCGCGCGCCTGGCAGCCTGATTCACGGGATGTGACCGTGTGCATGAATGGCGGACACGGCGAATGGTTCGTCCAGAACTTCGCAAGAGACGGTCAGGCTGAAGGCAGCGTCCGCTCGCTCGCACCCGAACAGGCGTGCCAAACGAGCGTGCATGACGTGATCATAGGCAATCGCGCAAAAGAGCTGGCAGAGTTGTGCAAGGGAGAAAAGATCGCACTCGACCTTCTTCCCGATGCCAGCAAAGCTTATCTCCTGCACGAGAGCCACTTCACCAACGACCTGTCACCGATCTATGGTCGCCCACCTGATGCAACCCCGCAAGTCGCGCAGGTCGAGGCATGAGCACGCAACCCGCCTCTTCCACCGCCTCCCTGATCGATGCAATCATGGAAGTGATGCAGGCAGCATTCGACCCGTAATTCAGAGAAGCGCTTCTCTGAATTGCGGGT
>JBCBMN010000106.1:0-10691 GCA_039822745.1 Pseudomonadota bacterium
GCGTTTTCCTCACCCGTCAAGCGCGCTGCCTCGAAGCCGTCGCCAATCTCCACGCCCTTGGTCGCGTTGATGCTCATCATGGCTGCCGCCAGATCGCTGTCGAGCTTGCCATAGACCGGCGCGCCCCAGCCTGCGGGCACGCCATGCGCCACGCATTCGACCACCGCGCCCAGAGAAGATCCGTCCTTGCGCGCTTTTTCCACCTTTTCGGCCCAGCGCACCGCCGCCCAGCTGTCCGGGCAGAAAAAGGGGTTCTTGGTGATCTCGTCGTAATTGATCGCATCGCGTTCAATCGCATCGCCACCCAATTCGCAGACATAGGCGATGATCTGCACTTCGGGGATGATCATGCGCGCCACCGCTCCGGCAGCCACGCGCGCCGCTGTTTCACGCGCTGAGGATCGTCCACCGCCGCGATAATCGCGAATGCCGTATTTCGCATCATAAGTGTAATCGGCATGGCCCGGACGATAGCTTTGGGCGATCTCGGAATAATCCTTGGACCGCTGATCGGTGTTCTCGATCATCAGGTGGATCGGCGTCCCCGTGGTGGTGTCGTCAAACACGCCTGACAGGATCTTTACCGCATCCGCTTCCTTGCGCTGCGTCGTGTATTTGCTTTGCCCCGGCTTGCGTGCATCCATGAAGGGCTGAATGTCCTTGGCGCGCAAGGTTAGCCCCGGCGGGCACCCGTCCAGCACCGCGCCCAAACCCGGCCCGTGGCTTTCGCCCCATGTCGTAAAGCGCAGGACGCGCCCAAACGTGTTCCAACTCATAAGCCAAGCCTTTTGCGCACCCGCGGCATTTTGTCCATTCCGCCTGCGTCAGGGCGACTCCTGTGTGCGGACAAGTGAAGCGCGGCTCTGGCCATTCTGCGCCGTTTACTTCAAGAACAAACCATGATTGCAAAGCTCAATGGCAGGCTGGACTCCACCGGAGAGGACTGGGCCATCGTCGATGTGCAGGGCGTGGGCTATCTGGTCCACTGCTCGGCCCGGACATTGAGCGCGCTGGGTGAGGTGGGGGAGGCCTGCACCGTGCACACTGATCTGCAGGTGAGCGAGAACGACATGCGTCTGCTGGGCTTTGCGCAAAGTGCTGAGCGTGACTGGTTCCGATTGCTGACTCAGGTGCAGGGTGTGGGGTCGAAGGTGGGTCTGGCGATCCTGTCCGCACTCTCCACCGGCGAATTGCGCGACGCCTGCGCGGCGGGCGACGCGGCGAGCGTGGCAAGGGCGAACGGCGTGGGGCCGAAGCTGGCCGGGCGGATCGTAAATGAGCTGAAGGACAAGGCGGGCGCATTGCCGGGCGGTGGCGGCATGGTTGGTGAAGGCGCTGCAGCGGTTGCGGCTGGCGGAGCGAGCGCCGATGCGGTGAGCGCGCTCGAGAACCTCGGCTTCAAGCCCGCCGTGGCGGCACAGGCTGTGGCACGAGCTGTCGAGGAATTGGGCGAGGGCGCCAAAGAGGGCGACCTCATCCGCGTGGCGTTGAAGAAGGCGGCTGGGTGATGGGAGACAGCCGGAACCTGCCGCATCCCCATGTGCCTGAGTGGCTAAGCGAGCCGACCTGGTTAGAGGATGGGCAGTTCGCTGTCTGGACAACGGTTGATGACACAGGCCCTTTTCAAATCGTCCATAACCGAGACTTCATGATGAACGGCGAGCAAGTCGAACAAGACTACAATTTCATCGACTACCTATTTGGCGAAACCAAGGAGCCGATCGTGGCGCGGATGTATCTCGATGAGACTGATGCTGTCACTGTCTCGACCGCGGGGAAAAGTGACTCGATCCCGGATGGAGTCCTGCTTTACCTGAAGAAAAGGTTCAGAGAAGTTCACGTTCTTGGAGAACATGGCAGTGTAAAGGTATGGCCTAAGTGATCGAGTTGTGCGCCGCCTCAATCACCCGCACCTGTCATCCTGAACTTGTTTCAGGATCCATCACCAGCGCCGCGCGCAACACGCGGCTCAAACCCCAACTCACAAGCGAGGTCCCGCCATCGCGGATTGCTATCCTCGATCAGGTTGATCTTCCACTGCCTGCGCCACGCTTTGATCTGCTTCTCTCGAGTGATGGCGGCCTCCATCGTGTCGAAGACCTCGAAGTGGACAAGCAAGTTCACTGCGTATCGGCTAGTGAACCCTTTGGTGGTCCCGGCTCGATGCTGTGCGATGCGCGTCATCAAGTCGGACGTTACGCCAGTGTAGCGCGTTTCGCGGTAGCCGCTGGCCATGATATAGGTGCAAGGCTGAATGGAGCACTTCATTCTTGTGGTTCTGGCCCGCGATGGACCCTGAAACAAGTTCAGGGTGACGACAACCTAGAGAAAACCCGTCATGCGGAACTCGGTTGGCTAAAGCCGTCTTCGACTCCAGCATCCATTTCCTGGACAAGCGCGGAGGTGGCGGGTTGATGTTTGGCCAAAAGCAAACAAACTCCAAGGCCCTTGCGGTTGAAGTTGATGGCCTTCTTCGCGGATCGACAGTTCGGCTCTCTAGGAGTGAAGGCAGCTGGTCTATCCAATTCGGTGAGCAGTATTTGCTCTCAACCCACTCTTGGCGCTTGCTCGGTGCGAAGAGCATCATTGTGACCTCGGAGGACGACGGCCATCAATTTGGCCTTCTCGCACCTGTCGACGCAGAATTAAGCGCAAATGACGCGCTTGCTGGCTACCATGTTACTTGCTTCGAACTGGACCCAAGAACAGGTGACGCAATAGTGCGGATCGGAGGGGCGCTGGCCCTTCAGATTATAACATGGTCAATGGCATACGAGACTTGGCAACTCTACAAAGATGGCGAGTTCTTCGCGGCTGTTGGTAACGAGGGGCTCCGATGACTGACCCCGAACCTATCCACACACCCACCCCGCAACACGGTGACCCGGACACGGCCCTACGCCCCAAATCGCTTGCTGAGTTTATCGGTCAGGAGGCGGCGCGTGATAACCTTCGGGTCTTCATCCAATCGGCCAAGGCCCGCGGTGAGGCGATGGATCACACGCTGTTTTTCGGGCCTCCGGGGCTGGGCAAGACCACGCTTGCACAAATCGTCGCAGGCGAGCTCGGCGTGGGCTTTCGCGCCACTTCCGGCCCGGTGATCGCCAAGGCGGGCGACCTTGCGGCATTGCTCACGAATCTGGAGCCGCATGACGTGCTCTTTATTGATGAGATCCACCGGATGAGCGCGGTTGTCGAAGAGGTGCTCTACCCCGCGATGGAGGACCGCGCGCTTGATTTGATTATTGGCGAGGGTCCATCGGCACGGAGCGTGCGGATCGACCTGCCGCCCTTTACGTTGATCGGCGCGACGACACGGCAGGGGCTGCTCACCACGCCCCTGCGCGATCGGTTCGGCATTCCGGTGCGCCTGCAATTCTACACCCATGACGAGCTTGATCAGGTGGTGTCGCGCGGGGCGCGGCTCCTTGGCCTCGCGATTGATCCTGATGGTGCGCGTGAGATTGCCCGCCGGTCGCGCGGGACACCGCGTGTCGCAGGGCGCTTGCTGCGGCGCGTTCGGGACTTTGCGCAAGTTGCGGGCCAGGCAATGATCACGCGCGCCATTGCCGATGATGCGCTCACCCGGCTGGAGATTGACAGCCTTGGCCTTGATGCGATGGATCGCCGATATCTCTTCATGATTGCAGAGACTTACAAGGGAGGCCCGGTCGGTGTCGAAACGCTGGCGGCTGGCCTTGCAGAGCCGCGTGATACGGTCGAAGACGTGGTTGAACCCTACCTGATTCAGCTCGGTCTCCTCGCGCGCACGGCCCGCGGGCGCGTGCTGAATGATGCGGGTTGGGAGCATTTGGGACTGACTGCACCGAGCCCTCCAAACCCGACTCAAGACAATCCAGCGCAAAGCGGATTGTTCGACGGCAATTCCGAAAGTTGAGCGCCCGGCCTGTAGGTCAGAGCTAACCTGCAGCCTAACTTGCCGGGGTTATTCGGTATCATATCGGGACAGCGACTTCGAAATCGGCCCGTTTTCGCGGCTCTGGGCGGTTTTGGGGGCCGCGAAGATGGTTAATCGCATTGTGGGATTAATAGATCGCAGGTCATGACAGCTTTGGAATTGGTGGAGGTGCGGGTGGTCCGCTCCGAAATCGATACAGAGAATAAGGTTACGCGACCATGTCGATGAAACTAGCTGCTGCAAAGCTCTCCGCCACTGTTGCTGGCGTCGCTCTGATGACGGGCGGCGCGGTGCGTGTGGCTGAGCCTATGGTGACGGACGAGCCGGTTTACAGCTCGGACGCCGACGGCAAGCTTGTGAAGGGCGCCGCTCCGCTGCCCGAGCCGGTTGCGCAGACCAAATATATCAAAACGCGCACGCGCGAACTGCCGCCTCTGCCAGAGGTAGAGCAGCGCCGCCGCCGGATTGTGGAGCGCACCATTGAGTGCCAGCCCATCCCGCAGACTTTTGCAGGAGCCGGTGCTGTTGCAGGCGCAGGCGCAGGAACAAGCGCGGTGGCTGTTGCACAATCAGGACCGCTGCCTGAAGGTGCCACGCAAGCCTATATCAACGCCGAAGAGTGCCCGCCCATCGCAGGGATCGCATATGCGCCTGCGCCCCTGCCTCCCTTGCCGCCGATCAGCGGTGGCGGCGGCGGCGGTGTTGCGCCGGTTGTCGCTGGCGGAGGTCTTGGCGGCTTTGGCGGCGCGGGCTTCTTCGGCGGCTTTTTTGGCGGTGGCGGTTCATCCTCTGGCGATGTCTCCGTAGTGAGCACCACGACCACAGGCGGTGATCAGGGCGGTTCGACCTCGACATCCACTTCGGGCGGCTCAACCTCTAGCTCTGGCGGATCGACCTCGACATCGGGAGGCAGCACCAGCACAGGCGGATCGTCGAGTTCCACCAGTACGTCTGGCAGCGGCACCAGTGGCACCACCAGTGGCACCACCAGCGGTGGCACCACAACCACGACGACGACCACCACAACAAGCGGGAATGTCTCAAGCACGTCGAGCACTTCGGGCAACGTCTCCAGCACGACGAGCACAAGCGGCAATGTGTCGAGCACATCCAGCACGACCAGTGGCAATGTCTCCGGTTCGTCAACGACGACTTCGAGCACGTCGGGCAACGTGTCGAGCACAAGCACTAGTGGCAACGTGTCGAGCACGAGCACCAGTGGCAACGTCTCAAGCACAAGCACCAGCGGTAATGTGTCGAGCACTACCTCGACCAGCACGTCGGGTAACATTTCGAGCACGAGTGGCAACGTCTCCAGCACTTCGACCACATCAGGCAACGCCTCTTCAAGTTCCTCAACAAGCACGTCGACCAGCACATCCAGCAGCTCTTCGTCGAGCAGCAGCTCTTCGGGTGGCGCATCGAGCGGCGGCAGCACGTCGAGTGGCGGGTCTTCGGGCGGCAGCTCCAGTTCCTCATCGTCGAGCAGCAGCAGTTCTTCGTCTTCCTCCTCCAGCTCATCGGGTGGTTCGACCAGCGGCGGTCAGACAACAAGCGGCAGCACCACGAGCGGTGGTTCTTCCAGCGGTTCTAGCTCGTCTTCGAGCTCCAGTTCCTCTTCGAGCAGCTCGGGTGGTTCGACCTCCGGTGGCACCACAACCAGCGGTGGAACGACTTCGACAGGCGGATCTTCGGGCGGGAGTTCGGGTTCCTCGTCATCGACCAGTAGCTCTTCGTCGTCCTCCTCCAGC
Organism: Pseudomonadota bacterium; assembly: GCA_039822745.1. Classification (GTDB taxonomy): domain Bacteria; phylum Pseudomonadota; class Alphaproteobacteria; order Sphingomonadales; family Sphingomonadaceae; genus Erythrobacter. Next base: position 5,671 of record JBCBMN010000106.1, read on the forward strand.
TCATCGGGCGGGTCGACCAGCGGCGGTCAGACAACAAGCGGCAGCACCACGAGCGGTGGTTCTTCGAGCGGTTCGAGTTCGTCGTCCAGTTCCAGCTCGTCCTCAAGCAGCTCGGGTGGTTCCACTTCGGGTAGCACGACTACGAGCGGTGGAAGCACGAGCGGCGGTTCGTCCAGCAGCTCTTCGAGTTCCTCATCTTCGAGTTCGACCTCAAGCAGCTCAGGTGGTTCGACCACTGGCGGCAGCACTACGGGCGGCAGCACCACGAGCGGTGGTTCTTCGGGCAGCTCAAGCTCTAGCAGCAGCTCTTCGTCCTCCAGCTCCACCTCGACCTCAGGCGGTGCAACCAGCGGTGGCAGCACGAGCGGTGACATGACGAGCAGCACCAGCTCATCGTCTTCGACGTCGAGCAGTTCTTCCTCGTCCACCTCAGGTTCGAGCAGTGGAGGCACGACGTCATCATCGACCTCCAGCTCCAGCTCGAGTTCGAGCAGCAGCAGCTCCTCTTCATCGAGCAGCTCGGGAGGCACGACCACATCCACCAGCGGCGGCACCGATGTTCCTGCCCCGCCCATGATGATCCTGTTTGGATTGGCTGCGGCCGCTATTCTTGGCCGTCGGCGGACCGCCAAAAAGGACAAGCGCTCCGTTGCATAGGGCTTGGGGCTCATCAGGCACAGGCAACAAAAAAGGGGCGGCACACACTATGTGGGCCGCCCCTCTTTTAGATGGATGTTCGCAATCGCTTAATTGACAGGTTCAAATCCTACGCCGCGGTTCTGAAATTCCTGAGTTGTATCGCGGCTGCGCTGTGCGAGCGTTTCCCACTCTTTTCTGGTGGCGCAGATCCTCTTCTTGAACTTGGACCCGATCACCGATTCTCGGCGGCAGATGATCTCGTCGTCGCGATCCTTCTGTGCCTTTTCGTCCACCGGAGGGCCTTCTGCCCCTTCGCTGGCTTCCGCAGTTTCACCTGCTTGAGCGGCTTCGGTTTCCACTGCTTCTGTTTCGACCGCTTGGGTTTCCGGTTCAACTGCGGGCTCGGGAGCAGCTTGCAATGCAACTGCGATCAGCGCGACGAGCGGAGTCTCAATAAACATCTGTGACTATCCTTCCTTATGCACCACCAAGGAGAGGACGTGGTGCAAAATCCGAGGATTACAGTATAGCCGCGTCCTTGGCTATTGCGACACCTAACGCTCGTCGATTTGTGACGGTTCCTTGCCGGTTTGGCCAATTGTTGCCAAGCTAGGCTGCGAAGCGTTTGTGCCCTGATCCGCGAGTGGCGGCATCAAAGGGGGCAAAGGCGCGGGCTGCTCGCCCTCTTGTTCCTGAGCGTCACCCGAACAGGCTGCCAAAACGAGCATCATGCTCGCTCCGATCAACCCGTTCTGGATGACTGCCAAAGGCTTACGCTGCGAGCTTGCGCAGGACGTAGTGGAGAATGCCGCCATTTCGATAATACTCCATCTCATTGGCGGTATCGATACGGCAAAGCGCCGGGAAGGTGAAGGTCGAGCCATCCGCACGGGTGACTTCGATCTCGATATCCTGACCCGGTGTCAGATCAGCCAGACCCTTGATGCTGAACGTTTCGTCTGCCGTAAGGCCCAGAGTTTCGCGGGTTGCCCCGTCCTTGAACTGCAGCGGAAGCACACCCATGCCGACAAGGTTTGAACGGTGAATACGCTCAAAGCTTTCAACGATCACGGCGCGCACACCCAGCAGGATAGTGCCCTTGGCCGCCCAGTCGCGCGAAGAGCCGGTGCCGTATTCCTTGCCGCCGACGACGATCAGCGGTGTGCCCTCTTCCTTGTGCTTCATGGCGGCGTCGTAGATTGCCATCTGCTCGCCATCATAGGTGGTGAAGCCGCCTTCGACACCGGGGACCATTTCGTTCTTGATGCGAATATTGGCGAAGGTGCCGCGCATCATCACATCGTGGTTGCCTCGACGCGAGCCGTAAGAGTTGAAGTCCTTCTTGGCGACCTGGTTGCCCTTGAGGAATTCGCCTGCGGGGCTGTCTTCCTTGATCGCACCAGCGGGTGAGATGTGGTCGGTGGTGACCGAGTCGCCTAGGATCGCCATCGGCTTGGCATCAATGATGTCGGTGATCGGCGCCGGGGTCATCTCCATGCCTTCGAAGTAGGGCGGGTTGGCAACATACGTCGAACCGGCGCGCCACTGATAGGTGTCCGAAGGCTCAACCGTTATGGCCTGCCAGTGCTCATCACCGTCATAGACATTGGCGTAGCGCTTCACGAACATCGAACGGTCGATATTGGCTGCACGGTGCTCGGCGATTTCGGCATTGGTTGGCCACAGGTCGGCGAGCATCACGTCATTGCCATCGGTGTCCTGACCGATTGGCGTAGTGGTGATGTCCTCGGTGACGGTGCCCTTCAATGCGTAGGCGACCACGAGCGGCGGCGATGCGAGGAAGTTGGCGCGCACGTCCTGAGAGACGCGGCCTTCGAAATTGCGGTTGCCCGAAAGGACGGAGGCCGCGACGATATCGTTGCCGTTGATCGCTTTGCTGATCGGCGGTGCAAGCGGGCCCGAGTTACCGATGCAGGTGGTGCAGCCATAGCCGACGAGGTCAAAGCCAATCGCGTCGAGATCGTCCTGCAGGCCTGACTTCACAAGGTAATCGGTCACAACCTGTGAGCCGGGAGCGAGCGAAGTCTTCACCCAAGGCTTGGGGGCCAGGCCCTTCGCAACCGCCTTCTTGGCGACAAGGCCCGCAGCAATCAGCACGTCCGGGTTGGAGGTGTTGGTACAGCTGGTGATTGCGGCGATCACAACGTCGCCGTCGCCGATATCGTGATCTTCGCCTTCAACCGCGCTGCGAACCGCGCCGTCTTTCTTGTACACTGACTTCAGTTCGCCGTTGAACAGTTCGTCCACCTCGGGGAGGATCACGCGATCTTGCGGACGCTTCGGCCCGGCAAGGCTGGGCACAACGCTGGTCATGTCGAGCTCGAGCGTGTTCGAGAAGATCGGCTCATGCGCCGGATCAAACCACATGCCCTGCTCTTTGGCATAGGCTTCAACCAGTGCGAGGTTCTCTTCCGAGCGACCCGTGAGGCGCATGTAATCGATGGTCTTGTCGTCGATGCCGAAGAAGCCGCAGGTCGCGCCATACTCAGGGGCCATGTTGGCGATGGTCGCGCGGTCGGCGAGGGTGAGGTTGGCAACGCCCGGTCCGTAGAACTCAACAAAGCGGCCCACCACGCCCACTTCGCGCAGCATCTGGACGCAGGTGAGAACGAGGTCGGTCGCGGTCACGCCTTCGGCCATCGAACCCGTCAGCTTGAAGCCGACGACTTCGGGGATCAGCATCGAGATCGGCTGGCCCAGCATTGCGGCTTCGGCTTCGATCCCGCCAACGCCCCAGCCCAGCACGCCAAGACCGTTGATCATGGTGGTGTGGCTGTCCGTGCCAACGCAGGTGTCCGGGTAGGCGACCATGGTGCCGTCAGGGCCTTCGCTCGACCAGATGCCTTGCGCGATGTGCTCAAGGTTGACCTGGTGGCAGATGCCCGTGCCCGGAGGGACAGCGGAGAAGTTTTCAAAGCTCTTCGAACCCCATTTGAGGAAGTCGTAGCGCTCGGCATTGCGCTCATATTCGAGCGCCATGTTGTTTTCCATCGCCTTGGGGTGGCCGAACTCGTCGACCATAACCGAGTGGTCGATCACGAGGTTGACGGGCACCTGCGGGTTGATCTTGGCGGTGTCGCCGCCGAGCTTCTTGATCGCATCGCGCATCGCGGCGAGGTCCACGACGCAAGGCACGCCGGTGAAGTCCTGCAGCAGAACGCGCGCCGGGCGGTACTGGATTTCATTGCCGGTGACGGGGTTCTTCTGCCAGTCGACAATCGCCTGAATGTGCTCGCGGCCAACCGTGAAGCCTTCGTCTTCAAAGCGCAGCAGGTTTTCCAGCAGCACTTTCATCGAGTTCGGCAGTTTCGAAACATCGCCCAGTTGCTCAGCCGCCTTGGCGAGCGAGTAATAGGCGTATTCCTTGCCATCCACGTTAAGGGTTGAGCGGGTTGCGAGCGTGTCCTTGCCGATCTGCGTCATCGGGGCGTTCCATCCTTTTGGCTGACCCTGCCAGGTCGGCTGACAGGGGGATCCGGGTGATCCAGGTCCGGTAGAGAATTGGCGTTGCGCAATCTCTGGCGCGCACCTGCTAGACTGCGCGCCTCAGGTCAAGAGGCGCGCGCCCTAATGCGAGTCGATTGCGGTTAGAGCGCACCCTCGTGGCGAACCCGTGGGGTTTACGAGAGTTTACTTCAATATGACTGGGCTAAAGGCCATGGCATCGGACAGGCAATGGATTCCGATGAATTTGAAGGAGAGACTGGCGTGAACAGCGATCCAGTATTGGCCTCGCAGGCCGCCAGTCTGCGCGCCGGGGTTGCGGGGGTCATCATGATCGTCGTCATCTGTTTTGGCGCGGCTTTCGCCTTTTCGGATCGGGCAGGTGTCGCTGTTGGGGACAGTGCCACCGTGTCAGCCACTGCTGGCGCTGAATAGCTGCGCTCCTCTCAGTCAGAGGGCGCTGGAAGACTAGCGGCACAATGAGCGCGCCTACGGGCCGCAGCCAGCATACGAGCCAGCGGTGACCGCGCTGGCTTCAATAAAGGGGCCGGAACGCTGCGTCCGTTCGCAGAAGCGCGCAGTGATTCCGGCTCCGCTTGTTTCAGGCCGGTTTTTCGACAGGCTCGGCGGGGCTGCGGGTAGCGATCCAGCAGCCGATGACGATCAGCGATGCACCCAGCAGGGTCGGCCACGTCACCTCCTCCCGAAAGAACATCCATCCGAACAGGCTGGCCCACAGGAAACCGGAATATTCCATAGGCACCAGCGCCTGCGTTTCTGCGCGGGCATAGGCCCATGCAATCGCCATGGCGCCTGCAACGGTGAGCGCCGCTGCCGCTGTTACAGACAGCAGAGCGGACGATCCCGGCGTGCTCCAGAAAAACGGGGCGAAGAGCAGCAGCACAAGCCCGCCAACA
>JBCBMN010000107.1:0-10686 GCA_039822745.1 Pseudomonadota bacterium
CGAGACCTCTTGCTCGACATATTCATACGTTTTGCCGCCACCGAAGAAAAACGTATGAATATGTCGAGCAAGAGGTCTCGCGCGGGGAAGTATCTCGTCTCGTCTCTGCCAGCGGATCACTGAGAGCGCTGAACACGATTAATGTTGGTTCCGAAGTCTCGGGCCAAATCATTGCGGTCTACGTCGATTTCAACTCGCCCGTAACAAAGGGTCAGTTGCTCGCTGAGATTGATGCGACACGCCCGCGCGCGCAAGTCACGCAGGCGAGAGCACAAGTCGATCTGGCGCGCGCAACCCTTGCACAAGCAGAAGCCTCAATTACCCGCGCTCTGGTGGATGTCGATGTTCAAAGCCGGGAGTATGAGCGCCGGCTTGAACTGCAGAAAAAGGGTTTTGTCTCCAGCGCAGGGGTCGATCAGGCGCAAAATGCGCTGGTGGCGGCCAAAGCCAATCTGAACACTTCGCGTGCTCAGGCTGAGAGTGCGCGGGCGCAGATTGCTCAGAACACCGCGCAGTTGCGCTCGGCCGAACTTGATCTGTCGCGTACTCGGATCATCGCTCCCACCAGCGGGGTTGTGATCGACAAACTGGTTGAGCCCGGAACGACCGTGGCCGCAAACTTCCAGACGCCCAACCTCTTCACCATCGCCGCTGACACCAGCCGCATGCAGGTGGAAGCCGCCGTGGATGAGGCTGATATCGGCCAGGTTCTAGAGGGCCAGGCGGTTCGTTTCACTGTCGACAGCTATCCCAATGACGTGTTCGAAGCGAGCGTCGGACAAATCCGCCAGTCTGCAACCCAGAATGCGGCCTCGGTGAGCTATCTCGTGATCCTTGATGTCGATAACTCGGATGGAAAACTGCTCACTGGCATGACAGCCAATGTCGACATAATCACCGGCAGCAAGGACAATGTGCTGCGTGTTCCGGTGGCTTCGACCCGCTTCGTGCCGCGCGAACAGGACCGCACCCGAGACGAGGATGCGTCGGATGGCGAAGACAAACCGCAAGCCACGTCGGTATGGATGCCGAGCGAAACGCCGTACAAACCGGTGGAACGCAAAGTCACGCTGGGCTTGAAAGGCGAGGATTATGTCGAAGTGACAAGCGGTCTGGAAGAAGGCGAAACAGTCCTTGTCCGCTCCCGCGAGTTGGATAGCGACGGCGCAAGCTAATGGCTCTCGCTGCCAGACCTCTTGATAACGGTGACGAGCTTCCGCTTGTTGAAACCCGCAATCTCGTAAAGACCTATGAACTTGGCGGGGAGACAATCCACGCGGTCAACGGCGTGTCGCTCTCGATCCATAAAGGCGAATATGTCGCGATCATGGGTACATCTGGCTCAGGCAAGTCGACCTTTATGAACATGATCGGCTGCCTCGATGTTCCAAGCCAGGGCACGGTCCTCATCAACGGCACCCCGACCGAGCGCATGTCGAGCGACCAGCTGGCAGCCTTGCGCAATCGCAATATCGGTTTTGTCTTTCAACAGTTCAATCTGCTCGCCCGCACCACTTCGATCGACAATGTTGCGGTCCCTCTGATCTATGCCGGGCTCGATACTGCAACCCGCCGTCAGCGCGCAACGGCAACGCTGATCGACATGGGACTGGGAGAGCGCCTGCTGAACACGCCGGCAAAGCTTTCTGGTGGCCAGCAGCAGCGCGTGGCCATTGCACGCGCCTTGGTGACCGAACCGCTGATCCTGCTTGCCGACGAACCGACAGGCGCGCTCGACACACGGACCAGCGAAGACATTATGGCGATCTTTGAACAGCTCAATGCGCAAGGGATCACCGTCATCGTTGTCACTCACGAGGACGAGATCGCGCAGCACGCCAAGCGCCGAATTGAGTTTCGCGACGGCAAGGTGATCGAAGATCACCCAGTCGCGGACCGCATCGTTGCGACACCGCGCGAAGAGGAAGCAGCCTGATGGCGACCACCTCTCCCTCGCAATCCTCTCCTCAGGTGCCAAAGCAAAAGCAACGCGGCATCTTCTCCAGCGCCGGTGTGAGTATTGCGATCGCATTCACCGCCTTGCGCACAAACCTGATGCGTTCCTTACTCACCATGCTGGGCGTGATGATCGGCGTGTTCGCTGTGACGCTTGCGGTTGCGGTTGGCAACGGAGCGTCCGAAGCGGTGACCGAGACGATCAACCGCTTTGGCTCGAACATGGCGATCCTTGTTGCTGCACCAGACAATGGTGATCAAGGCGGTCCTCCGCGCAATAGTGGCGTGCGTGGCCGTCTGACAGAGCGAGATCTGCGCGCAATCGAGTCCGAAGTCCCTAATATCCGCGCCGTTGCCCCACAATTGCGCCAGCAAGTCGACCTTGTCGTTTCAGGAGCCAGCGTCTCAAGCGAAGTGGTTGGCACATCGCCTGGCTACGGGATTGTCACGAGCCAGTTGGCGGATGCGGGCCGCTATATCACACAGGCTGACGTCCGCTCAGCTTCAAGGGTGGTGGTTTTAGGGCGCACAGTTGCTGATGATCTGTTCGGCGATTTTGACCCGATTGGCGAAAATATTCGCATCAATGGCGTGCCGTTCAGTGTTGTGGGCCTGTTGGAGGCAAAAGGGTCTACACTGGGCGATGATCAGGACGACACGCTGGTCATCCCGATCAGCACAATGCGTCAGCGCTTTGTTGGCGACAATCTGCCGGGGCCGGACGATCTGCAATTCGCCTTCGTTGCCTTTGTGCAGGATGCTTCGCTGACTCAGGGAAAGGAGGACATCGTCAATGTCCTTAAGGATCGCTACCGAGTGAAGCCCGGCGAGGTTCAACCCTTCACAGTCCGAACCACCGAGGAATTTGTCGAACAGAGCAATTTCGTGACCGGCATTCTGCAGGCTGTGCTTGTTTCGATTGCCTCGATCTCGCTGCTAGTCGGAGGGATCGGGATCATGAACATCATGCTGGTCAGTGTGACCGAGCGAACGCGCGAGATCGGCCTGCGGATGGCTCTGGGCGCGCGCCGAAGCGATATTCTGTTGCAATTCCTGATCGAAGCGGCGGTGCTGTGCGTTCTGGGAGGGACGGTTGGCCTCATCCTCGCATGGGCAAGCGGCGTCGCGCTAGAAACCTATGCCGATTTCCCAGTGCCTGTTGGCTTCGTGACCGCGCTGGGCGCTGTCGTGTTTTCGGGCTTCATCGGCCTGCTGTTTGGCGGTTACCCGGCCTATCGCGCCTCGCAATTGTCGCCGATCGAAGCGCTGCGGACGGAATAGTTTGCGTTCGCCTCTCCGGGCGAAATCCTCGGTGCTGTTCCCTCCGCTTGCGGGTTGTTTTGCAACCGTGACGCAAGCATAGCGCGGGCTCGCTACCTCAGGCTTCCGGCCAAGATTTTGTGCAGCTTGGAATGCAGCTTGTCGTTGGCGGCGAGGATCTGCTTGGAGTGGATCGGGTTTGAACGACCGCGAAAATCGCTTACAAACCCACCAGCCTCGCGCACGAGCAAGCAGCCCGCAGCCGTATCCCAGTCATTAAGGTCGCTCTCCCAGAACCCGTCAAAGCGCCCTTGCGCCAAGTAAGCGAGGTCCAGCGAAGCGGCACCAAAGCGACGAATGCCAGCGACTTCCGGACCGATAGCGCCGAAGATCCGGCTCCACTCGGCAAAGTCGCCATGACCTGAGAACGGAATGCCCGTCGCGATCAGCGCTTCGTCCAGATGTCCGCGACCCGAAACGCGAAGGCGCGCATCCTGCAACCACGCACCGCGGGTCTTTTCCGCCCAATAGGTCTCGTCACTAATCGGGTTGTAGACCACCCCTGCGGTGACATCGCCCCAACCGTTGCCATCCAGGCGCGGTTCCTGGACGGCAATGCTGATCGCGAAGTGCGGGATGCCGTGGAGGAAGTTGGACGTGCCATCTAAGGGGTCGACGATCCAGCGCGGCTTGCCCTCATCACCTTCAATGATGCCGGCCTCTTCCATCACAAAACCCCAACCAGGGCGCGCGACAAGAAGTTCGTCATAAATCGCGCGCTCGGCGCGCATATCGGCTTTCGACACGAAATCTGCAGGCCCCTTGCGGCTGACCTGCAAATGCTCGACTTCGCCAAAATCGCGCCGCAGACGTCCGCCCGCTTTGCGCGCAGCGCGCTCCATGACGCGGATGAGGCCGGAAAACATGCTCATGGGAAGTTAGCTCGCCTTCCCGACATAGGTCTGCTCATAGACATCAACGATGATGCGCGTGCCGCTTTCAATATGCGGCGGGACCATGATTCGCACGCCATTGTCGAGCACGGCCGGCTTATAGCTTGAGGAAGCCGTCTGGCCCTTCACCACTGCGTCTGCTTCGACGATTTCGGCTTCGACCTGCGGAGGAAGCTGTACGCTGATCGGCTTTTCTTCCCACAGTTCCAGCATCACCTGCATGCCATCCTGAAGGAAGGGACGCGCATCGCCCAGAAGATCGCTGGGCAAGTTGATCTGCTCGTAATTCACCTGATCCATGAAGACGAGCATGTCTCCGTCCTCATAGAGGAACTGATAGTCATTGGTGTCGAGGCGCACCTTTTCAACTGTGTCGGCGCTGCGAAAGCGGACATTGGTTTTGCGGCCATCCTGCAGGTTCTTCATTTCAACCTGCATATAGGCACCGCCCTTACCCGGCTGAGTGTGCTGGATCTTGGCGACTTTCCAGATGCCGTTTTCATATTCGATGATATTGCCGGGACGGATATCGACGCCGCTGATCTTCATGGCATGTCTCTTAGATTGGCTGATTTGAAATAGGCCCCGACGGGATGGCTTTGCGAGCGCTTGGTTCCATCGGCAGATGTGATGGGCGCGCATAGCCGAGCGGGCACGCGACAGCAAGCCGTGTGAAAAAGAGACGCAAGATACAGCTTGATATGGTTAACCAAGTGGAACTGGCTCGGCGGGCCTGATAAGAGCACTGCCAGACGAAAGGCTCGCACCCCCCGATGAAGACGTCTCACGTTCTGATCCTCACAGCATTCGCCGCCGTGATTGCGGCTGCTGGACCGCTGATCGCGCAAGAAGGCCGGCCACTGCGCACAATGCCGCATGGTGTCTATCAATGCGCGCTGCCCGGTGATGCGGACGGCCTTGCGTTTGAAGTGGTCGAAGCGGAAGCGTTCAAGATCAAGCCTGCCTCTCGTTACAGCAACGCACAAGGCGTCGGCACCTATCTGATGCGCGGCAAGGAGCTGGTGTTTACGCGCGGTCCCAAGAAAGGCGAGGAGTTTCAACGGGTCGGCACTAACCAACTGCAGCGCATGAAGGACGATGGCTCGGTTGGCAGGCTGCTCTGCACGAGGCTGAGCGGAACGGGCTGAGCGGAACGGGCTGATCGAGGCTCCGGATTACTGCATCGAGTTTTCGATAACCTTGGCGAAGCCCTCAATCGCGGCGACCTCATCCCCATTCCACACACCGCCTGATACGGCGAGGAAGTCAGCACCTGCGGCCACCAATGGTGCGCAGTTTTCAGGTGTGATCCCTCCAATGGCGACGACGGGAATTTCGAACAGTTTGACCCACCACTCGATCAAGGATGGATCGGGGCGCTCGGCATCGGGGCCTTTGTCCTTGGTGGTTGATGGGAAGAAAGCGCCGAACGCGACATAATCCGCGCCTGCCTCTCCGGCCTCCATCGCAAGGTGTTTGGAGGCGTGGCAGGTCACGCCAATTTGCGTATCCAGACCCAATTCCTCGCACGCTTCCTTTGGGTCGCCATCATCCTGCCCCAGATGAACACCGTCGGCTTTAAGCCGCTTTGCAAGCGGCACGCTGTCATTGACGATGAACGCACAATCATGTGCGGCGCAGATGGCCTGAAGCGGCTCGGCCAAAGCGGCTGCTTCATGCTGGTCCCCAATGCCATCAGGGCCTTTCACACGGAACTGAAAGGCTGCGACCAGCCCCTTGCCTGCCGCAAGCGCACGTTCAAGGCGCTCAGGAAACGCGCCGCTGACATCCAGCGGTGAAATCAGATAGAGCTGGGTCGCTGGGTCCGCCAAGGCCGATGCTTAACCCGCAACACTCGCCGCGGCGATCTGGTCAATCGCTTTACCAAGCGCACCGTCAAACTCGTCATCGCTCAGGCCCTTGCGCAAGTCTTGCAACAGCCCGCGGGAGAAGCTGGCAATCATGCCGGGGTTCTTGGCGAGATGGGCGCAAGCATCGTCGGTCGAGTAACCACCCGACAGGGCAACCACACGCAGCACCTTGGGATGCGCAATCGCTGGCGCGTAATGGCCAGGCGTGACCGGGATCGAAAGCTTGAGCATGACCTGACGACCCTCGGGCAAAGCGTCGAGGCCCTTCATGATCTCCGCCAGCAAAATGGCTTCACCCGTTGCGCGGTCCTCAGCGGTGATGTCATATTCCGGCTCAAGCATCGGCATCAGGCCAGCATCGGCAATCTGGTTGCCAACTTCGAATTGCTGGGCAACCACGGCGGCAATGCCGGTGGGGCTGGCCGATTTGATGACCGAACGCATCTTGGTGCCGAACATGCCCTTGCCAACTGACTTTTCAAGCAGAGCCGGAAGCTTGTCGAGCGGCTTCATGAGCTGAACGCCGTCGGCTTCGTCTGCGAGGCCCTGGTCAACCTTGATGAAAGGGACAATGCCGCGCTCTTTCAGAGCATCAGCCGTTGGTTTGCCGTCAACATCGCCGTCCATCGTCTTTTCAAACAGGATCGCGCCGATCACCTTGCCGCTTGCGAAACACGGTGAGGTGATCACGCGGCTGCGCATATGGTGGATCTGCGCGAACATCTCATCATCGCCAGACCATTCGCTGTCTTCGACGCCATAGCCACGCAGAGCCTTGGGAGTAGAGCCGCCCGACTGATCAAGCGCCGCGATGAAGCCCTGACCTTCAGCAATTTTTGCAGTCATCTGTTCGGTATTCATAGCGTTTCGAAACCCCCGTGTAATCGTGAGAATGTGTCTGGCGCTGCCTTAGACAGCACCCCGCCATGCTGCAACTGCGAGAATGCGCAACTATGCGTGTTAGACGCGTGGCAGAAACTTACGGATAATGCCGGTGAAGCTTAGCGCGGGTTCGCCATCCCCGGTGATCAGGCCGCGCACAAAGATGGTCTTGCCACCGCCGCGCGTAACCTCTCCGCGCGCCTCAACGAGGGCGCCCGGTTTGATCCCGCCCAGAAAATCGCTCGACAGGTTCATCGTCACCGCATTGGCGCCGTGCAATTCGTCATTGGCAATCGCGAACAAGGCAAAGTCAGCGAAGGTCATGAGGCAACCGCCATGCATCGAGCCCGCCCCGTTCATATGCTTAGCTTCAGCGCGAAAAGCGCACAGGTAAGAGCCATCCTCTTCGCGCCGCATAAAGAATGGACCTGCGCCGTTTTCAAACGGGTCATGGTTCCAGTGATACCATCCGGCAAACTCGCCCTCGGTTGCCTCAACCGCGCCGCCATAGCCATATTCGGTATTGGTATCGCTCATGCCTGCCCCTCTACCTCTGCCACATTTGCAGGCGTTGTACGCCAGCCGGGAGGCGCTCATCTTGAGCCAATGGCGAGACGGTCCGCTCAAGCAATTTCCAGCCGCCAAAGCGCTGCTTTTGCCACAACCCGGTGATGAGAAAGCGCCCCTTCCACTCGCGCACGCCCAGTTTCAGCTCCATGTCAGCCGAGCCGGTGAACCACGCCATTTTGCCATAACGGCGCACGACACACTCGCCCATGCGATAGCCCAGGCAGCGAAAGTCGTTCTGAACCGCCGCGACAAAGCTGGGGCGATCGAGCACCTCGATCGGGTCCGTCCCGAACAGAAGCACGCAATCGCGCGCGGCGAGTTTCTTGATCTCGCCAGCGTCACGGTGCATCCAGCTGTGCATGAAGCCCAGCTCGCGCTCCTGAATAAGGGCTGGAATTTTGGCCATGAGTTATGCCGAAAGGGCTGCGACGCCAGGCAGCTCCTTGCCCTCCATCCATTCGAGGAAAGCACCACCAGCGGTTGAAATATAAGTGACTTCCTCGGTCACGCCCGCCTGCGCGAGCGCCGCAACCGTATCACCGCCGCCGGCAACACTGGTGAGCGAGCCTTCTTGCGTCAGCGCCGCGACATGGGCTGCAAGCGCCATGGTTGCTGCATCAAACGGCTGCGTCTCGAACGCGCCCAGCGGTCCATTCCAGACCAGAGTACGACACGTCTTGAGTACATCGGCGAGCGCTTCGGTTGCGTTGGAGCCAATGTCCAGGATCATCTCATTCGCAGCGACCTCGTGGACGTTGCAGGTGCGAAGGCTGTCTGGGTTAGCGGCGAATTCCTTCGAAACGACAACATCATAAGGCAGATGCACCGTGCAGCCGGCGTGATCGGCCTCATCCATGATCTTTGATGCTGTGTCTGCCAGATCATGCTCGCACAGCGACTTGCCAACATCGACCCCGCGCGCAGCGAGGAAGGTGTTGGCCATGCCGCCGCCAATGATCAGATGCTGCACGCGCCCGACAAGGTTCTCCAGCACGGCAAGCTTGGTTGAGACCTTCGCCCCGCCCACCACGGCTACAACGGGAGGCTCGGGATTGCCGAGCGCTGCGTCGAGGGCCTTCAGCTCCTTCTCCATCGCACGTCCGGCATAGGCGGGAAGCTGATGCGCCAGCCCCTCGGTCGTCGCATGGGCACGGTGCGCGGCGCTGAACGCATCGTTGACGTAGAAATCGCCATTGGCTGCAATCCCAGCGGCAAAGTCGGGATCGTTGGCTTCCTCGCCCGGCCAGAAGCGGGTGTTGTCGAGCAGACCGATATCGCCATTGCCAAGAATGCCGATCGATTGTTCAACCACCGGGCCAACGACCTCGGGAATGAACATGATTTCCTTGCCCAGCACCCCCTCGACATCACCGACCACCATACTGGTCGACAAAACCGAAGAACGCTGGCCTTTGGGTCGACCGAAATGGGCGAGCAGCAGGACCTTGGCCCCGCGCTCACTCAGTTCAAGAATGGTCGGCTTGACCGCTTCCACACGGGTCAGGTCGGTGGCCGATCCGTCCTTCATCGGAAGGTTGAGATCGACCCGTACCAGCGCAACCTTACCGGTCACATCACCCAGATCATCGAGCGTCTTGAAAGCCGCCATCGTCAAGCGTCCCTTTCGCTAGCTTAGAGGAACTTCGCCATGACACCGGCGGTGTCGATCATGCGGTTGGAGAAGCCCCATTCATTGTCATACCAGCTGACAACGCGGACGAGCTTGCCTTCCATTACGCTGGTTTCGAGGCTGTCCACGGTTGAGCTTGCCGGATGGTGGTTGAAGTCTGCGCTAACCAGCGGGTCTGCGGTGTAATCAAGCACGCCCTTCATCGGGCCTTCAGCGGCGGCTTTGAGCGCTTCGTTGATTTCTTCAACGCTGGTGTCGCGCTCGGGATTGAAGGTGAGATCAACCAAGCTGACATTGGGCGTCGGCACGCGAACCGAAGAGCCGTCCAGCTTGCCCGCCAGTTCCGGCAGCACGAGGCCCACAGCGCGCGCGGCACCGGTTGTGGTGGGAATCATGCTCTGCGCACCGCCACGCGCACGGCGCATGTCCTTGTGCATCTGGTCCAGCATACGCTGATCGTTGGTGTAGGAGTGGATCGTGGTCATGAAACCACGCTCAATGCCCACAGCATCGTTCATGATCTTTGCGACCGGCGCAAGGCAGTTGGTGGTGCAGCTGGCGTTTGAGACGATCACGTCGTCACTGGTCAGCGTTTCGTGGTTCACACCGTAAACGATGGTTGCCGAGACATTCTTTGCCGGGGCCGAGATCAGCACGCGCTTGGCACCTGCAGTAAGGTGCGGCTCCGCAGCTTCATGGCTCTGGAAAAAGCCGGTGCATTCGAGGACGATTTCGACACCCTGCGCTGCGTGCGGCAGGTTGGCCGGGTCACGCTCGCTGGTGACGGCAATGGTCTTGCCATTCACAACAATCGAGCCGTCCGAGACCTCAACCGTGCCGGGGAAGCGGCCATGGGTCGAATCGTATTGGAACAGCAGCGCGTTGGCCTGCGTGTCCGCCAGATCGTTGATCGATACAAGGTCGAGGTCGTGGTCGCTGCGCTCAAGGATAGCGCGTGCAACAAGGCGTCCAATACGTCCGAAACCGTTGATGGCAACTTTGGTAGCCATTTGAAAAACTCCTGCTTAAGCGTTCAATTTGTTGAGGATTTGAGAGGTGACCGCGTCGGTTGTGAAGCCGAAATGAGCAAACAGATCCTTGGCCGGGGCTGAGCCGCCAAAGCTGTCTATCCCGATATTGAGACCATCTGTTCCGGTGTAGCGCTGCCAGCCAAATGTACTTGCTGCTTCCACGCTGACGATCAGTGCATCTTGGGGTAGCAGATCGGCCTTGTACGCTTCGTCCTGCTCATCGAAGAGTTCGGTGCACACCATCGAGACAACGTCAGCGCCCACGCCCTGACTTTCAAGCGCTTTGGCGGCATCCAGCGCCAACCCCACTTCAGAGCCAGTCGCCAGGATCACAACCTTGCGCGCAGCCTCGGCGGCCTTGGCGCGATAGCCACCACGGGCAGAGAGGTTCTCTGCTGTCGCTTCCAGGCGATATTGCGGGAGACCTTGACGCGATAGGGCGAGGATCGTCGGGCGATCTTTCTGCTGCAAGGCGACTTGCCAGCACTCGGTCGTCTCAACCACATCACCCGGACGCATCACCAAAACATTAG
>JBCBMN010000108.1:0-10637 GCA_039822745.1 Pseudomonadota bacterium
CCGCGCATAGGCATCGCGCTTGTCCGCCAGCCGCACTGCTTCAAGCAGAGCCTCGCTGCGGCGAAGCTTTGCCGGAATGCCATAGAAGCCGCCCTGGTTTTCCAGCACTTCGTAAGGCGTGAAGAACGGGTCGAAGACAATCTCCTGCGGGACGATCCCGATCGCGCGGCTGGCATTGCGGCGCTGTTGATCGATGTCGAAACCCCAGATTTCCGCCGATCCGCTGGTCTTGTTGACGAGGCCTGCAAGGATATTGATCAGCGTCGACTTGCCAGCGCCGTTCGGCCCCAGCAGGCCAAAGATCGATCCTTCGGGCACATCAAAGCTCACGCCCCCCAGCGCCAGCTTGCCTTGCGCATCCGCGCCCTTCGCCTGAGGCGGCGGCGCATAGCG
This sequence comes from Pseudomonadota bacterium, assembly GCA_039822745.1. Classification (GTDB taxonomy): domain Bacteria; phylum Pseudomonadota; class Alphaproteobacteria; order Sphingomonadales; family Sphingomonadaceae; genus Erythrobacter. Next base: position 394 of record JBCBMN010000108.1, read on the forward strand.
CTTGGTCAGATTGTCGATGCGGATTGCCGGGTCGCCGGTGGAATGAGAGGCCATAGTCAGTGCCATACTGATCCGCGCGGCCTGCGCAAGAACGAGCTAACTGGGCGAGCCATGAACTGCCTGCGCGCAAAGCCGCACAAAAACACCCAAGCGAGCAATTGAATTTGCGCCGCTGTGCGATTATTCGAAGACTCATGAGCACTCTCGAACGCGAAATCACCTTTGTTGACCGCAGCCGCGTCAGTTGTGACGGCGCTGGGGAGATCCGCAGCGGCGCCGGATACCGGCCAGCAGCTTTGGGTCATCCGCGTGTGTTCCTCGAGATTGACGAGCGCGGCTATGTCGATTGCGGCTATTGCGACCGGCGCTTCATCCTGCGCGGCGGGCCTGCGGACGCCTGAGCAATCGCGGCATTGCAGGCGAGCCTGCGGAGAATTGGGGCAAGAGCTGCGACGGGATTTAAGCCCGGTCGGCTCAAAGAACCCACGACGCGGTAATTGTAATCGCCTTGGCCCGGCCTGTTACAATTGTAACGAAAGGCGGACAAGCTGCGACCAAAGCGCCCGTTTCTGTAAGCTCGGGTTCAGCCGCGAAGACTATCTTCACGCCCCATCGAATACATCAAGGGACATTTCTCATGAACCGTTTTTCAACTCACAATCGTTCCATGGCCGTGCTTGTCGCTTCGTTGCTTGCCGGTCTTTCTCTGACTGCCGCCATGCCGGTTCTGGCTCAGGACGAAGATGCCGCGACCCCGCCTGCCGAGGAGATCGAGACCGAAGTCGAAGCCGAAACCGAAACCGAAGAACTGAGCAAAGGCGAAAAGCGTCTTGCCAAAATGCTTGAAGGCCGTGTCGCCGGAGAGCCTCAGAACTGCATCCGCACTCGCCCGACCGAGCGAGTGACGACTATCGACAAGACCGCCTATGTCTATGGCAGCGGCAACACGATCTATGTGCAGCGCACCGCCCATCCAGAACGGATTGATGATCGCCAGGCTCTGGTCACCCGCCGGTTTGGTTCGGGCACGCAGATCTGCCGTCAGGACATCACGCGCACGATCGATCCGGCCAGCCGGATTCAGACCGGAAATGTCTTCTTTGAGGAGTTTATTCCTTACACGCGCGTCAAAGACGACGAAGCCGAAGACAGCTAAGATCTACAGCCAAGGCTTGCTGCCAGCAGCGTGTGGTGCCCTCGCCTTCAGGCGGGGGCACTCGCATATGGAGCGCCCCGTCGCTGCTCTATCAACCGCAGGTTTTCCCGGTGCATCGCCATCACCGATTGGCGGTAATGCTGAAGCACCAGCTCATCATGAGCCTCGGGTCCCCGCGCCGTTATCGACTGCGCATTCGCCTCGTGCAGCGGAGCCAGCGAAGGGGTTTTAGCATAGGCCTGACGGCGCAGACGGCGCTGTTCAGCGGCTATGGCCTGTTCTTCTGGGGTAGGCTCATATTCGCTTCTGTCAGCTAAGTAAGCCGGTTCAGCGGATGCCTTGAGCGCCCATGACTCAACGCGATAGGCCTGCGCGCTTTCGCTCTGCGCATGATCGAGGGCCAGCGCGTCATCATAAAGGCGGCGGGTTCTGGCCGATCCGGCCACGTCTCCGGCCAGCCAGCTCACAATACATGGCGCGATCACTGTCACCGCCCACACACCAAATCCCACTGTATCTTCCATGCACACTCCATCGCCGCCGGACGCGCCGACGGTCATTCAAAACAGCCCCTATGCCGGGTTGCCATGCCGTATCGAGGCCACTTTGCAGTGCGAATGCCTCCGGCCCGCGCGAGCCGACCGCGTCCCATTGCGATCTTCTCCGTTCCAGACATCAGGAGAATACCGGAGTTGATTATGGGGTTTTAGTCGGGATGAATACGTATCAAGCCGGTAACTGCGCAACGCATTGAGACAATTGGAAAAGGGCGCAAGACCCGCGTCTTACGCCCCTTTCAAGCGATAGCCCGCTGCTGTATTGCGCGGCGATGTTTGGCGGATCACGCGCCTAATCAGGCAGCAGATCAGGCAGCGGCGGCCATGCCGTTCATACGGCCCAGAATCGTCTCCGCCTCATCCATGATCCGGTCAACCAGTTCCTGGCAGGTCGGGATGTCATTGATCAGGCCGGCCACCATGCCGCAGCTCCACGCACCCTTGTCCATGTCACCTTCCTGCATGATCGAGGGATAGACCCCGGCAACTTCGGGCAGGATGTCTTCGAACTTGATGTTGTCGCCCAGCTCCTTCTCTTTCTGGAGCAGCCGCTCAACCCCGGCATTGGTCAGCACGCGCTCGGTGTTGCGCAAGGGGCGCATGACGAGGCGGGTGTCGAGCTCGCTCGCGGCCACAATCGCTGCCTTCACGTTGTCGTGCACCGGAGCCTCTTTGGTGGCGATAAAGCGGGTGCCCATATTCATGCCCTGCGCACCCATGGCGAGGCTGGCAACGAGGCTGCGACCATCGGCCATGCCGCCGGAGGAAACGAACGGGATCTCCAGCTCATCTGCCGCGCGCGGCAGCAGGATGAAATTGGGCACATCGTCCTCACCCGGATGGCCGCCGCACTCAAACCCGTCAACGCTCACCGCGTCGCAGCCGATCGATTGCGCTTTCAGGCTGTGCCGCACGCTGGTGCATTTGTGGATCACCTTGATCCCGGCACCTTTAAGCGCAGGCAGCACTTCGGAAGGATTGCGACCGGCGGTCTCAACCACTTTCACCCCGCCTTCGATGATGACTTTGACAAGGCCGGGATAATCCGGCGGCGTAAGGCTGGGCAGGAAGGTAAGGTTCACGCCAAATGGCTTGTCCGTCATATCCTTGCAGCGCGCGATCTCATTGGCGAGTTTTTCGGGCGTGCCTTGGGTAAGGCCGGTGATGATGCCAAGCCCGCCCGCATTCGAGACAGCCGCGGCCATTTCCGCAAAGCCGACATAATGCATGCCGCCTTGAATGATGGGGTGCTCGATGCCGAACATTTCGGTGATGGCAGTTTTCATGATTCTTGTTCTCCCGGATTCGTTGTTTGACCTGAGAGAAGCTTAGATCGTGGCCACTTGCAACCGTGACGCAGCGGAAAGTGAGATTGCCGCTTCATGGGTTGCATTTAGAGATTTTCCTATTTAGGAAAATATCTATGGAAAAGGCCTTCAAAGCTCTCGCATCCAATCCGCGCAGACGCATCCTCAACCATCTTGCCGGTGGGCCGATGACCGTGGGAGAGATCGCGGCCAAATTCGACATGGCAATGCCATCAATCTCAAAACACATCGCGGTGCTGCACGATGCCAGCCTGCTTCACCGGCAAAAGCGCGGGCAGGAAGTGATCTATTCGATCGCCGCCGATAACCTTGCCAACAGCCTCTATTCCTTTCTCACCCCATTCTGCCCCGAAGCGCGCGCGCTCGCCGCAGAACGCAAACTGCCTTTCGATGAAGAGGAGCACGTTCAATGAGCCATACCGAGACCAGAGACGTCGAAATCGGGGATTTGTACATGGCGGGGTTGATCGCCTCAGCCCTTAGTTATCTCGGTATCCTGATGCTGGTGACGCTCAGTGTGGCGGTGGTGGACGACAATTTCGGAGCCATGCTCGGTGTCCTCTTTCTGGGTGGCATGTACTCTATCATCCCCGCACTTTTGATTGCGATGGTGCTGACTGCGCCGCTTGGCTGCATCATCGCGAAGCTTTTGCTGCGCTTTTCGCCGCCGAGCTTGAACCTTGGCGCGGCAACCGGGCTTTTGACGGCCTTCGCCTCGCTCGCAATCATGACTGTGGCCTTCGCGGAATTCCGGGCGCGACCCGATGCTGGGACAATCGTGTTCGTTCTGGGCATCCTCGCAATCTGCACCGGCGCGGGCGCTTTCGCCCAGCGTAAAGTGCTGCCCGAAGCTTCCCTTAAGACCTGAGACACCCACGCCATTTCCCCCTTGGCATTCGCTGCGTGGCCCGGCATGGCTCCTTCAGCACGCCGTTCACAGGAGACCCGCGCAGATGAAACCCAACCCCCATGGCTTCACGCTCAATCACACTATGCTGCGCGTGAAGGACCCGAAGAAGAGCCTCGCATTTTACTGCGACGTCCTGGGGATGACCCTGCTGCACAAGACTGACTTTGCGCCGGGTAAGTTCTCGCTCTATTTCCTCGCTTTCACACAGGATGAAGGCGAAGTGCCGAGCGAACCGGGAGCAGCAGGCGAATATCTCTTCTCGCGCCAGAGCGTGCTGGAACTGACGCACAATTGGGGGACCGAGGATCTGGACGGCCCGGTCTATCACGATGGCAATGCCGAGCCGCAGGGCTTTGGCCACATTGCGATTGACGTGCCGGACCTCGCCACGGCGGTCGCGCATTTTGATGCGCACGGGGTCGAGTTCCAGAAGCGCCCCGAGGAAGGGATGATGAAGCACATCGCTTTTATCAAGGATCCCGATGGCTATTGGGTCGAAATCCTGAGCGCCAAGGCGATGGGTGAGATGACCAAGTTCATGGCGGACCTTGCTTCGGCCGAGTGATGCCGGAAAGCCCGGATGGCCCTATACCGCCCCGCCCGTCGCGCAATCGGGCCGCGCGGGGCAGCCTTCGCACTCGGCCTTGCGGGGGCGGCAATGGGTCTGGCCCAGTTTCTTCAGGAGCAGGTGATGCTCATCCATATCCTCGGCTGACCAGTCCGGCGGGACAATAGGCATCAGCGCGTCATAGGTCTTGGCGGTATCCGCCTTGGCCGGGACCACACCCATACGCTGCATGATCCGGCGGTGATGCCCGTCGATCACCATAGCGCGGCGGTTGAACGTGCTTGCATTCATGACGCCCGCGGAATTCTTGCGCGCAACACCGGGCAGCGTCTCCAGCCACGCCATCGCCTCTGCCGTCTCAAGATTGGAGAGATGGCGCAGATCGACGCTTCCGCGGTCGGCAATAATGGCGTTGAGGCATTGCTGCAGGCGCTGCGCGGCGACGCTCGGGAAGGTCTGGCGCTGCAGCCGCGCTTCAAGCTCCGCCACCGGCACCTCGGCCACCGCATCCCATGTGCCAAATTCGGCGATCAATGCGTCGGTCGATGCGTTGGACGCCGCCGTCTTGGTCTGCGCGCCGATGACGCCATGGACCAACACCCACACCGGATCGCGCCGCTTATCATCCGGGCGAATGATCCGGCCAAAGCGGGCAATCAGCGCGTCTTGCAAACGGCGCAGAGTATCGATGCGGGGATCGCCCCCCAGATCAAGCTGCATTGATGCAGCGCCCCAGACCAAAACCTGAAATCAGCGCTCGAATGCGATCGAGAAGCTGACCGGAACCACAGGCGTGATCGAGGGAAGGCCAGCGAGTTCCTGCAAGGTCGCAAGGCCATCGATCAACTCCAGCGCGTCGGCATAGACGATGACCGGCTCAACCGAGGTGACCAGCACGTCGTCCTGGCCCGTCCGGGTGACTGAAACGGTCGTTTCCACCGTGGTTTCGATGCCTTTGACGTTCAGAATCGCTTCGAGGGGTTGCACTGTGCTCTCGCCCACGCCCAGCGCTTCGAACGCCGCCGGGTCGATCTGCGCGGTCACACTGGCGGTTGGAAACTGGGCCACGTCAAAGAAGATGTCGCGCATGCGTTCATTGCGGATGTCGACCTTGGTCTCGATGGTGGCGAGGTCAATTTCAAGGCTCGCCGCGCCCTCGGCTGTGACACTGCCGGACAGGCCAGAGAAGCTATTCGCTTCCGCAATCTCGCCCGATTTGACGCTGACATAGGACAGGCTGGATGCGGTGGCGTCCACGCTCCACGATCCTTGCGCCAGCGGCGTGGGCTCAGCAGGAGCGCCGGAGCAGGCGGCGGTGAGGAGGATGGTGGCGGCGGCGGAGAGGCGGAAAATCGTCATGGTCGGGCTTTCGTTTCGGATGGGCAATAACGGCTCGCTATCAGAACACAAAGACTGGGCAAAGGTTGCCGCTCAATTCTTGGTTTGACATCGCGAACGGCCATGACGCCTTGAGGAAGAACCACATGCTTTAAACCCGAAGGCAGACTCCGACGCATGTCTTGGCTTGCCTATGATTCCAACCGCACTCTTCCTTTCGAGCCATTTGATCAGGTCTCCAAGATCACCATTTCGGCGGCCATTGACTCTATGTCCCTGACCGGACGGAGTCAGATGAAGTAATTCTTCGGGCAGAGCCTCAGGGGAGTCTCCGAAGTACCAGGTATGTCCTGTGCCAAAAATCAGGACAGGGTTGTTGTAATCTCGCTGCTTTTGGGTCGAATCAGGGTGATAGTCTGGTTCAAGACTTTGATACCTGCCCTGATCGCCGATCCTGTAAACTGCATCAGAGCGACCGCGATGCACTCTCTCATACTCATCGTGTGACAGTTTTGAATCTACTCGGCCGACCCACGCCAAAGTGCCGTAAGGCGCACTGCTTGGATAAAACCCCATTACCCAATCGCCTACAGAAGCGCAGCGGCGAATGACTGGCTTGCACGTGCCGAGCGTGACCAAATCATTGTCAATACACGGAGCTCGTCCGTCATCCGTTACCAAGACGTAGCGATAAGCCTTCGTCATGCGCTTTGCTCCTACTCGAACACTGCGACTTTTTTACGCTTAGCCCGCTAACGAATTGTCACTCCCATTCAATCGTGCCCGGCGGTTTGCTGGTGAAGTCGTAGACCACGCGGTTGATGCCCTGCACTTCGTTGACGATGCGTGTCGCCACTTGCGTCAGGAAACTCGCATCGAACGGATAGACATCGGCGGTCATCCCGTCAGTGCTGGTCACGGCGCGCAGGCCGCAGACGCTGTCATAGGTGCGCGCATCGCCCATCACGCCGACAGTCTTGACCGGAAGCAGCACCGCAAAGGCCTGCCAGATCGCGTCATAGAGCCCGGCATTGCGGATCTCTTCGAGGTAGATGGCGTCGGCCTTGCGCAGGATGTCGCAGCGCTCTTTCGTAACCTCGCCCGGAATACGGATCGCGAGGCCGGGTCCGGGGAAGGGATGACGGCCAACGAACGCTTGCGGAAGGCCCAACTCATGGCCCAGGGCCCGAACTTCGTCCTTGAAGAGCTCACGCAAGGGTTCGACCAGCGCCATGTTCATGCGTTCGGGAAGACCGCCAACATTGTGGTGGCTCTTAATCGTCACGCTCGGCCCGCCGGTGAAGCTGACACTCTCGATCACATCGGGATAGAGCGTCCCTTGCGCGAGGAAGTCCGCGCCGCCGACCTTCTTCGCCTCGGCTTCGAACAGGTCGATGAACGCACCACCGATGAATTTGCGCTTTTTCTCAGGGTCAGTGACGCCGGAAAGGCCAGCAAGGAAAGTCTCCTCGGCGTCCACCGCGATCAGCGGGATGTTGTAATGATCGCGGAACAGGGTGACGACCTGCTCGGTCTCATTAAGGCGCATCAGGCCGTGATCGACGAATATGCAGGTCAGTTGGTCGCCGATTGCTTCGTGGATCAAGACGGCGGCAACAGCAGAGTCCACCCCGCCCGACAGCCCGCAGATGACCCTTCCATCGCCCACCTGATCGCGGATTTCGGCAATCTTGGTCTTGCGGAATTCGGCCATCGTCCACTCGCCCTTGAGACCGCAGACATGGCGCACGAAATTGGCGAGCAGCTTTCCGCCGTCTGGAGTGTGGACCACTTCGGGGTGGAATTGCGTGCCGTAGAACTTGCGGCTTTCATCCGCGATCACCGCGAAGGGTGCGCCATCGCTGGTGGCGACAATTTCAAAGCCGGGTGCGAACTGCGTTACCTTGTCACCATGGCTCATCCAGACCTGATGGCGCTCACCCTCTTTCCACAGGCCATCGAACAGGGCGCAGTCCTTGGTCACCGTCAGGAAGGCGCGGCCAAATTCGCCGCCTTCTCCGGTTTCGTGGCCGGGCCGCACCTCGCCGCCCAATTGGTGGCTCATCACCTGCTGGCCATAGCAAATGCCAAGGATCGGGACGCCAGCCTCGAAAAAGCTCTGCGGGCAGCGCGGCGATCCATCCTCGGGGACACTTGCGGGAGAGCCGGAGAGGATGATCCCCTTGGGCTGCATCCGCTTGAAGGCTTCCTCGGCCATCGAAAAGGGAGCGATTTCGGAATAGACCCCTGCCTCGCGCACACGGCGGGCGATCAGTTGGGTGACCTGACTGCCAAAGTCGACAATCAGGATGCTTTCAGAGGATGGAGCGGCGGAATCAGGAGTGGGCTGCGTCATGGGCCCCGTTAAGCCAGCGTCTCTTGCCCTGTCCAGACGCCGCGCTCAGTAACCCCCCTCTTGATCAGCCATGCATCCGATACAGTTGCATTTCTTGCATCAAAAATTGGCGTTTTCGCATTTGCGTTCGATAGCATCGAACAATAGATGACCTCTCAAGCGGAAGGCGCAGCACCTCTCTCCAATCTGACCTCCGCTTGATGACATCCGCACACCCCCCCGTTGCGGATGTCAGCTGATGGAGTTGCTTGTCGAAGCAGCATGGCTTTCCCCGAGGCCATCGCTTCGCACCAGGATCGGCTCCCTTTGCGCCATGGGATCGGCGTGAAGGCCCGCTCTGACACCGAGCAACCCACACAGTGAGCAAGGCGCGGTCGCCCCTCCCCCCTTTCTGGTGGCCGCGCCTTAGCTCACACTCAGCGCCCCTCTAAGCGGGCGGTCACTCACAAAATCGATCACTCTGAACGAGAATCGTCGGCTCTACGCCACTCACATTCTTGCGCTGAGTGCTTACATTATTTCCCAACAAGGCAGACATTGTGCCTGCCTTCAAGGAGAAATGGCATGACTGCTCTCTCGGAAAAGCTGATCTCGCTCGTCCTCGCACTCGGCATCAGCGCTTTCAGCTTCAACACGCTGATCGTTTAAAGTCCCACAGGCAAAGAATGGCGCGGCTCTTCCCCGCAATCGGGTGGGGCCGCGCTCTTTTATTGGGCGAAGAGTTCCTCCGCCTGCTCGCGCAACTCAGTCTTGAGCAATTTGCCGATATGGCTGCGCGGCATCTCGTCAATCGGATAAAGCGCGGACAGACGCTGCGTCTTGCCCAGCCGGGCATTGACCGCGCCGATCACATCCTCGCATGTCGCACCCTCGCGCAGCACGACAAAGCCGACCGGCGTTTCTCCCCATTGGCGGGAGGGGATGCCGACAACCGCTGCTTCAACCACGCCGTCCTCGCGCTCAAGTTCAGCTTCAAGGTCACTGGGATAGATGTTGAAGCCGCCCGAAATGATCATGTCCTTGGCGCGGCCGACCAGTTCGACAAAGCCGTCCTCATCGACCCGGCCAATATCGCCCATACGCATCCAGGCCTCGCCCGTGGCGGGATCGCTCCATTGCGCCTCGGCGGTCTTGTCAGGCCGGTTCTTGTAGCCCGACATCATCGTGTGGCTGCGCCCGACCAGATTGCCCGGAGTGCCCGGCGGCACTTCGTTGTCCTCATCATCCAGCACCTTCATCTCGCTGCCCGGCGCGGGGCGACCGACCGTGTGGAGCTTGTCAGGAAATTCGTGGCACGCGAGCAGGCAGACAACACCCCCTTCGGTCATCGAGTATATCTCGATCAATCCGCCCGGCATGCGATCCAGAACTTGCCGTTTAAGCTCAGCAGAGAACGGCGCCGATGTGCAATATTTGAGCGCGAGCGAGGACAGGTCAAATTCGTCAAACGCGGGGAAGTCCATCAGCCGCTGATACTGAACCGGCACCAGCATGGTCAGCGTCGCCTTGTCCGCCTGCGCATGGGCGAGCCAGCGTCCGCAATCGAACTTGCCCATGACGCGCACAGTGCCCCCGGCAAACAGCGGAGCGAGGAAGGCAACCATCGTGGTGTTCGAATACAGCGGTGTCGACGCCAACGCGCGCAGTGGCAGTTCGGATTTGAGATAGGAAATCGCGGTCGAGCCGAACTGCCGCCAGCGCATCTGGTGGTTGTGGACGATCCCCTTGGGCACTCCGGTCGTGCCGCTGGAATAGATGATGTTGAACGCATCCTTTGGCTCAGGCTCGAAAGCAGGCGCGCGGCTTCCCGGCGGTGCCATCCAGCCCTCAATCTCTTCGAGTGGGACGCGGATCAGCTCTGCGGCGAAGTCAGGGCCAAGCTCGCTCGCCTTCGCTGCGTCGATAAACAGATGGCGGGCGCCTGAGTCGGCGATCATACCTTTGAGCTGGTCGGGCGAGGCGCTGGTGGGCGCTGCACGTCTGGGGGCCCCGACGATGGGCGTGGTGGAGCCCGGGGATACGGCGCAACAG
>JBCBMN010000109.1:0-10510 GCA_039822745.1 Pseudomonadota bacterium
GTTAATGAGCGCGTCCGACCAAAGAGAGTTACGTCTCTCATGGCCTGAAGATCCAACGGTGATGGTGGTCGAAAATTCCGGCGCAACGGCCGTGTTTCTGCCAAGTTCAAAGGGGTAGAGCACGTCGTCGAAAGCCTGCATCGTGGTTTCCTCATTTGGAGCCAATCTGGTGTAGCCGTCGCGTGCCACTTGCGGCAGCGCCCACACATAGCGTCGAGCGACACCGCGCGCCTTGGCCTCATCCAGGCCTGCATCGATTCGCTCCCAATATTCCTCGGCATCATCGGCATCGAGGACGAAGCCAGACAGGTAGTCCTGTTCCTCGATCGGATAGCCCAGACGATTATCAACGAATTCGTATGCTGCGCGCCGCAAAGCATCCATGCCGGCGGTCAGCCAGTCATAGTCCTCAAGTTGCAGCCGATCGAAAGCAGGCCGCGCCCATCCAATTGGGAGATTTGCCCGATATGCCTCGGGCGTTTCCGCAGACAAGATGGTCGGAGTGAATGCGAGCAGTAAGACCTCTGCTGAACCCTGTGCCACAAGTTGAATGATGGCGGTTAGGTCACTGGTCGACTGCGCCAAAAGCGCGCCTGCCTCATCCAACAATGCAATTTGGCTTTCGTCTAGCGGCTCGCGCATATCGGCGATTAATGGTGGGGAGCCACCAAATGCATCACGGGCCGCATCATCGTAGAGGCAAATCTCGAATGTATCGAATGTAGTCCACCACCATGGTTCGCCAATCTGCATCCGAACTGGCAGTCCAGCGCCTTGCTGCAAGAGCACAAATCTGGCTACGCCTGATTGCAGCCAAAGCATCGCCCCACTGTGAGCCGGTGAAAGCAGAGTCGAAGGTGGCACCCACCCGGTCAAGGCCGGCTCACCTGATGAAGTGCGCTGCTTCCATTCTTCTGGGCAGTATTCGTCAAACAGCTCGTATGAGATCGAAGCAATCGCCTCTAGGTCGATTTCGGCGCAGATCTCGAAGAAGCTGCGATGCCACTCGCTGCATGGCACGCAAAGTTCGGCTGGCATGCCAGCCATGAGCGTATCATCTGCTTGGCGTTCGAGCCGCATGTAATGGCTCATCCCGACATAGTGGACGAGGTCCTCTCGATAGCCGAGGCTTTCGACGCTGCGCAGCAAGCGGGCTGGTGTCTGATCATAGGCATCGTCATAGGCTGTGGCCATGCGCTCGCCGTGAACAGGCAAGCGGACGTCGCCAATCTCCAGCATGGCCCGCGCGCCATCGACGTTGATTTCCGACATCGAAATCCGCCCGTTCACACGCTGTGGCAAAAGCGTGGTCGAGTCAGCAACGAAGCCGGGCGGCACGATCGAAATGAAAAGGCGATCAATCCGGGTTGGAACCACCGCTTCGCCAGGGAGCACGAAACCGGCTTCCAGCTCAGAGAACGGAATCGTGATGAAAGCATCTTCAGGCGAGCCTTCAGCATAATTCCACAGTCTGACAAACCACGTTCGAGGTTGATCCAGCTCATCATAGCCTTCGATCGTCAGCGTCGGTCCGTTGACTTCATCCAAGGGGATCACGCCTTCGGAAACCCAACGAAAACTGAGTGCTGTGAACGAATAGTCGCGATCAGTCTGATAGGCGAGCAACGGGTGGTCCAGAGTGTCTTCGCTGTCCCAGATCAGCCCTACGAGCTCGCCTTCATGATGCAGTTCAACATCCACCTGCAGCGAATCCGGCCCCGTCGTTATCACCGAGGCCATAGCCGGGCGGGGGAAGTTGACCGTCCAGAACCGCGGATCGAAACGCTGGATGTAGCTGAACTCCTGGCCGTCACGACTTGGGGCTAGCCAATATGCCATCGACTGCTCCTTTCCGCTTAACCGTTGGCAATCGCCTGGCGCACAGCGCTGGCGATTTGTCTTGATGAGCGGCGCATGGCGATAGGGGCGGCGGTCGCGCTTGGCGTTGCGACATTGATGGCAACTCGTACGTCCCGACCGCTTGTAAATGCCGCGTCGCTGCGTTCCACACGACCTGCGCTAGTGGGTACGAAGAGTTCGGGCCCGTTTTCACCGACTACATAACCTCGTCCAGGGCTTACGGGACCGCCAGTCGCCCGGCCAGGCAAACCAAGCAGGGCGCTTAGTCCCGGCCCCAACAAGGCCTCGAACCCACCAAGCGATCCGCCAGAAGAGCCTCCAAAAAAACCTCCGAAGAGATCGCCGATGCCACTTTCCAAGGCGTGTGCCGCTATCTGATCGAGCGACTGCATCGCAATGTTCTTCAAGTCATCAAAGCCAAGCGACCCCTTGCGGATTGCGGACAGCAAGCTCTTCTCCAAGGTCGCACCAACCTGACCGAAACTGTCGAGCAGAGAGCCACCAACCAGACCGCCAAGAGACTCAAGGTCTGCGGCAAAGCCTTCTGTGCTGGCGCGAACGTCGATCACAAGTTCGTCGAATTCATCGTCCATCGCAATCGCGCTCCATCATCATTTGTATCTGTTCCCGGCTGGGAGGTGCTCCGGTTTGAGCGTCATCGGGGTTGCTGAGGGCGTTTCTGAGTTCGGCAGGAGTGGCTTGCCAAAAGTCGCCAGGTCGCCATCCTAGGACACGCGCAGCAAGCCAGCACCATTTGGGGGCAGCCTCGCGCAAACTCACGCCCGGCCCTGAAGCGCCTGTGCAAGCAGAACTCGGACAGGCTTGGCTGCGTTCACAAGTCCCATTTCAAGCACCGCAGCCCCCACGTTTTCGCGCGCAGGACGGTTCTCAAATGGCAAGCAATGCCAAAGGAGCCCGGTGATCTCCGCAAGCGTAAGCGAACCGGCTGATGCGCGCTCCACCAAGGCAAAGAGAGAGCCCAGCTCTTCTTCCGCTGCGACAAGGTTTTCAAAGCTTGGGCGCAGGACAAATTCCTGCTCCGCAACATTGAAAGAGGCTTCGCCGCGCAAGCTATTGGCGGGACGGTTCATGCAGGGACTACCGCGCCTGAGCTTTCAAGCTGAAGCGTGTAGGTGCGCTCGCCATTAAAGTCGCCCGAGTAGTCAAGGCGCTGGACGAGGAAGCGTCCCTGTAAACGCTCTCCATCTTCGAACGACAATTCATAGTCGTCGAGCGTGCCGGCAAGCGCATGTGCGCGGACCGCAGTTTCCTCGGTGCTGCCCAGAAAGATTCCTGCTGCACTTACCGAAACAGACCGGGTGCCGGCACCCGATAAAAGATCGCGCCAGCCTCCCGATCCCTTATGCGTGACGACAACGGTGTCTCCATTGATCGTCATTTGCGTGGTCCTGAGGCCGGCAACAGTTTCATATGTCACCGGACTTCCGCCATCGCCGATTTTCAAAAGAAATGCGGCGCCATTTTGTGCGGGCATGGTCAATTACTCCGTGAATGCGTGGAACAGGCGAAAACGAAATTCGATAAGAGCACCCCGGCGATTGTTCTCGCGCTGCTCACTGCGGGCGCGAAGGAAGCGTATCGAGGCGATTTCATAGTCAGTCGCGAACGGTGGAAGGTCGAGAATGCGCGATTCGATCACGCTCAAAAGACCGCTGTCGGCGGCCGGATCGTCGGTCCGGGTTTCCAGTTCGAGTGCGATCCGAATTTCACGCCCTGGCCGGTCCTTTGTGCCCCAGTCGGTCGAAGCGCTGGCAGATATGCCGAGCCAGGGAGGGGAGGCGCGTAAAGGTGTCTCTTCCTCGATCGCATTGATGTCGGCCAATGCAGGATCATTGCGCAACCAGACGATCAGATCCGCACGCAGGCTGTTTTCCATGATCTATCAGTCCTCGAAAAAGTCTGGCCAAAGATGCGTGGCATCGCGCCAATTGGGTGCGATGGATTGTCGCTGGGAATGCACGGTTTGCGCATGGTGAGTGGCCATGTGCTCGCCTTTTATCCGCAGGCGCCGGATCAGCTCGCCAAGCGGGTTGCGTGGTTCGGCGCGGATCATGTCAGACGCACAACGCGCCAGGGTCGCCACAGCGCGGTTACGCTGGCGGGCGGGTTGGCATCGCGTCCCGTTTCGCGGTCGCGATAGTGGAACGCCGCAAGCCGAATGATACCCTGCTTCAGAGCGTGAGGGACAGCGCTCCATCCCGATGCAAGTCCGGCGCGAAACGAGACTGCAATTGCTTGGCCCTCAAGAGCCTCATCAAGAGAGAGGCAGGCGGTTCGGGAAGCATCAATGCGAAACTCATATACCTCCGCATCAATCGTCGACCTGGTCCCGTCTTGTGCGACCCGTTCAGCGGAGAGGAAGCTGCGAACCGGGCGGGTGGCAATGCTATGCTCTCCGCGCGTGTTCGGAACCCATTCTTCGACGGTCTGCTCGATCGGCATTTGGCCGGTGAATGCCTCGCACATTGCCAGGCTGGCACCGAGCAAGTCTGTAAGTTGTCCGTCTTCTTGCGAGCGGCTGATCCCGAGCCAGCCCTTCAATTCTTCCAGCGCGTCCCCACTGAGGTCGGCAGGCGTTGTGACAGTCCGCTGCATCGCGGCTTCTCCCGTTTTCCAAGTTAATAAGAAAGGCGCCTGCGCCGCTCATGCCTGGCGGGAGGATGGCCCGAAGGCTGGCAAGGCGGCGGCGCAGGCGCAGGGTACCGATGAGGGAGGAAGGGGGAGCCTCACCATCATCGGGAAGGGAGCTGGGCTCCTGTGATCAAGCTTCGATCTTGAGCAGCTTGATCGCGTTGGAATCGAGCACCTGGCCACCGACGCGCTTTGTCGCGTAGAAGTGCACAAACGGCTTGTTGCTGAAAGGATCGCGCAGCACTCGGGTCGCTGAGTGTTCGGCAATCAGATAGCCATGGCGGAAGTTGCCGAACGCAATCGGGAATGAGCCGCTCTCTACGCTTGGCATGTCTTCGGCTTCAAGGACGGGATAGCCGAGCAGGCGATCCGGTTGACCTTCAACAAGGCCGGGTTGCCACAGGAATGCGCCATCGGAAGTCTTCAGCTTGCGCACCGTTGCGAGTGTCGACGAGTTCATGACGAAGGTCGCGCCCTGACGATGGCCGGCTTTCAGAGAGTGAATCAGGTCAATCAGCTTGGCATCTGGTGCATCGTCAAACCCGGTCGCGTCACCCGATCCGATATATTGCAGAGAGCCGAAAGCGCGCACGCCGTCTTCTGCTGTTGAATTGGCCGTGCTCAAAAAGCCCTCGGGCTGATTCGTGCCGTTGCCGCTGACGAAGGCAGCTCCTTCTGCGCGGGCGAACTCGATTGCGATTTCACTGGCCAGCCATGCTTCAATGTCGAAGGCAGCGTCGTCGAGCATGCCCTGGCTTGCAGCCGGGTTGGCGTAGAGATCGCCGCTCGGCGGGGCGATTTCCGAAAAGCTGGGAGTCGTCGTTTCGGGTCGGGCTGCGGTATCGCTGACCCAGCCGGATGCAAATCCGCCCGTTGCGATGAGCTTGCGGTATCCGGAGGTGCCGGTCTGGACGACCTGAGCAATGCTGCGGATTGGGCTCATTTCGGCAAGTTCGGTGGCGATGACCTGATCGATAGCCTGTGGAACAGCGTAACCACCGTCACTAGCGGTCGAGGTATTAAGCGACTTCACTTCAGGCTCGCGACCGCGACGCAGATAGCCGTTGACAAAGCCTTTGACCTCTTCGGTGCTGGGGGCGACGCCGCTCATAATCGGGCGCGATGCGGCGCGGGCAACCTTGTCGAGACGCGCTTTGACTTCATCGACATCGTTGCGCAGCGTAGTGATCGCGGCTTCCGCCTGATCTTGACGCTCGACCAGGTCGAAGCTTGCTTCGAGCGGATCGACCGAAGGCACGGTGGCCTGCGGCATGTGGGGGTTAACAGTATTTTCCATGGGGCGACTTACCTTTCTTGGGGGGGAAGATTGTCCGAAGGGCACAAAAAAGGCCGCTGTGCAGCGGCCGGTTGGAGATTGCGGAGCAGGGCGGCGGTTAACTGATCAGGTGGACCCGAGCGCGATGTTGTAAGGGGTGAGTGACGAGGCTGACTTCGAACAGATCGATGCCCAGCAATTCCCGTCCTGCCTCACTGCGATGCGCTTCTCTGGCCCGGTAGCCAAAGCTCAGCCCGCTTACTTTGCCATCAAGGAGCAATTTGGCGGCGCGGCTGTCCATCTGGTTGATCCGCGCGATGACGCGCAGGCCGCGCTCGTCTTCAGTGACCTGCTCTACGACACCGATGGGCTGGCTGGGCCGATGCTGCCAAAGAAGTGGCAAGGGGCGAGGCCGCTCGGCAAGGGTCTTGGCAAACGCACCTTTGCGGATTGTATCCCGATCAGCGTCAGGAATGTCGAACAGGCCTGCGTAACCTGCAAATCGTATGGTTTGGGTCGTCATTTGAGGAAATCCCAAACGCCGAGGCGAACCGCAATGCCGATCAGCAGAAGCGCCAGCCCAGCGCGGATTGCCCATTCTATAAGCGCTTTCCACGCGCTCGACTTCGCATCGCGCCATGCAGCCAGAAGTTCGCGCAGTTCGCCAAGGTCGTCCTGCGCATCTGCATCACCAAGGCCCAGCCGGACCAGCACGCGGTCAACAGCCAGCTCGCTGGTCTCTTCTATAATCGCTCGCAAGGTGTCGATCTGAGCGCCTTCGCTGCTCGCCTGACCAAGCAGACTGGCGAGCATATCTTCGCGCAAGGCGGTTTGATGGAGTGCTTGAGTCACTTTGCAACCTCCGTTTCGGGCTCAGGCGCAAAGCCGAGCAAAGACCGCTTCTCCTGATCGGTGAGGAAATCGGCATCGGAAACCTGCTTCCAGAGGCGCTCGCGATCTTCTGACAAAGCTGGCACAAGGTCGAGGTCAACCTTGAGGTCGGCATCAGGATACCAGGGCACCAGCCCCTCTTTAAGAGCGGCGAACAGCTTGGCCGCCATCGGGAGAAGTGTAAGGCGCCACAGGGCCCTGTTAGCTTCGCGATAATTGGAATAGGTGTTGTCGCCCGGCAGACCGAGCAACATTGGTGGCACTCCAAAAGCCAAGGCGATTTCGCGCGCTGCTGTGTTCTTGAGTGTGGCAAAATCCATGTCCGCCGGAGACAGCGCCATGCTCTGCCATTTCAGCCCGCCATCAAGCAGCATGGGCCGACCAGCATTTCCAGCGCCCGAGAAGGCGGTCGTCAGTTCTGATTTGAGCCGTTCGAACTGGTCCGTGGTAAGGCCTGCGCCATCTCCTGTATCATAGACCAATGCACCCGAAGGCCGGGCTGCATTCTCAAGCAAGGCTCCATTCCATGCCGAAGCGGCATTGTGGATCTTCACCGACTTATAGGCGGCGGCCAGAGCGCTCGCGCCATAATGATCCTCCAGCGGGTGCATCGCCTTGATCTGGATGATGTTTGGCCAGCCGCTTTCGTCTTCAAGGTGTATGCGCTGGCCATCCGCGCCAACACAGTAGTCAATCGCGCAAGGCCATCCGTCTTGGTCAGCGACGACCTGAACACGGTCAGGACGCAGTGCGAAGAGCTCAACCGGTTTGCCACTCGCATCCTTGACGATCTGTACATAGCCATTGCCGTGCAGCAGCAGATGAGCAGCAAGCGTCTCCAGGAATGGCTGCCCTGCGCTTGTTGCCGTGACCAGTTCGGTGATCCCTGGTTGCGAGCTGGAAAGAGGGGCCTGGGCAATCCCTTCCGACGCGATCCTTACCGCTCTTTGCACGATTGGGTTGGAAAGAAAGCTCTGGCGAACCGCACTGGTGTATTCAAAGCGCTCTGGTGCGTAAGCATCAAGGGCACCTTGCCAAGTACCGGGGATGCCGGAGGCAAAGCCAGGCGCAAGAGGCACGCGGTCAGTCTCACCGCCCTTAAAGGCGGAGAGCAGGGAATCGATCCAAGCCATGTGGGTTCCTTTTTAGATCGGTCGGATGCGGGGGTGTGCCGCTCGGCCAAGCATGAGTTCTGTCAGCGCCCAGACGAGCGCATCGGCTCTGTCAGGGCTGCGTCCCGGGCCGACATACTCGCCGCCCGCCATAAAGCCGCACAACTGGTCTTCCAGTCTTGCAAACAAGCTGCAGTGACGGACCTTGCCAGCGCTGTAGAGCGCCGCGATTGGCTCTGCCCGAGCCGCTTTTCCTCGGCTTGCATGCACGAGTTTGATCGGCAGGTTTTTGTCAGCAGCGCGCAGGACGCTTTCGACCATCGCTCCGCCCTGATTGGCTTCTGCAATGACGCGATCCGCATCCCATTCGCGCGCAGCCACACTGACCGCTTCTGCCCATCTATCGGGTGCGGCTTTTTCGACGCTGCAATCGGCCATGATCCGGGCAATCCCGTCATCACCCAAAGCTGCAACGATGATGCCGCATTCGTCTCCCTTAGCAGAAGCCGGGGGATCGACAGCCACCACAATTCTGCAAGAGCCGGGCACCGTCCCGGTTTCCCGAGCGGCCTCCAACATGCTGCGGCTCCACAAGGCGCCTTCGATGTCTCTCAGAAACTCGCCTGCAATTTCCTGCTGGGCAAGCTGTGTTCCGCCGAATTCTTCCTCGATCGCTTCGAAAAAGCGCCGCGGGAGATTGCCTGCATTTTCGTAGGTCGAACCTCGCGAGACAACCGCAGCCCCATCATCCACTTGGCCCAAAAGGCGTTCAAGCAAAGGCACCGTGCGCGGGGTCGTAGTGACGACCACTTGCGGCTTGCTAGTCACTCGCAAACCCATGAGCAGGTTGTTCCAGCAGCGCGTAGCCCGGTCACCGCTAAGCGGCCATTTCCCGATTTCGTCGCACCATGCATGGCTGTGCTGCGGTCCGCGCAAGCTATCAGGTTCAGCCGCCGAAAACATCTGCACCTGCGCTCCATTGGGATAGCGCAAGCGCCGCAAGGACGGTTCGAAAACCGGTCGGCGCTCGGCTGGGGAGCATGCAATAAGGCCACTTTCTCCCTCGATCATGATGCTCCTTGTCTCTGACAGCGACGACGAAACAAGCGCGATGCGTGCTTCGGGATTGGCTTCGGCAATCTGGCGAACCCATTCTGCGCCCGCTCTTGTCTTGCCAAAGCCGCGCCCCGCCATAATCAGCCAGATGCGCCAGTCACCGGGAGGTGCCAATTGCGCCGGACGCGCCATCAGCTCCCAGTGATAAGCAAATTCGTTTCGTTCCGACTGGCTGAGAGCGGCCACGATCCGGTCGCGCACTTCCTCATCTTCGCTGGCCAGAAAGGAAAGGTCGGCATTCATGCGCGACCAGCTTTCCTAAGTTTTTCCCGTTGGATCTCCAGCCGGATCGTCTCCACCTTCTTGTCGATCGATGCGCGGATTTCCGCTGCACTCACGTTTCGGTGTTCAGCCTGGGCTCTTGCTGCATTGTCGCGGTGGGCATTGAGCAACCGGATCGCATTGGCAAAATCATACTTGTCTTTCTCGCCGGCGGAATTGTCTCCTTCCCTCAGGCGACGCAGGACTTCCATTTCGAGATGCAGATACCCTTCCCACAAGGCAGCGAGCCATGCCTGTGCAAAGGCGGCATCCTGCCGGCGCACCAGATAGGCCCGGCTGGGGTTGATTCCGGCCACTTTTGCGGATTCGGTAACGTTTGAACTTTGGGCAAGGTGATCAAGGAAGTGCTTCTGCCAGTGGCGCGTAAGCACATCCTTTTCGCCTTCTTTCGCGTGAGCGGGGATCTTGACCTGTCGTTTGCTGTTTCGCGCCAAGACTTGTCTCCCGTCCATGGCAACCGATTGCGCGCAAGAAAAAGGCAGCGCTCCGATCCCGCGGAGGCTGCCTGGCGGCGAATCGCAATTTCTCGATGTTCCGTTTAATTAGCCAAATAGCGTGACGATGTCAAGAAAAATAACCTATTTGGTTTTTCAAATCATCTTGCGCTTGGATATTGCCTGCCTTAGTCCCCGCTCAGCGGCCTCAGTGGCCAATCGAATTGGCCACGACAAGGGATCGCCGCGAATGGCATGGCTGCGCAGTCTGTATAACTGGACCATGGACAAAGCCTCGCAACCCTGGGCGCAAGGCTGGCTGGCGTTTTTCTGTTTTATCGAAGCCAGCTTCTTTCCGATCCCTCCCCACCCTCTGCTTGGCCTTATGTGTCTTGCCGATCCCAAGAAGGCGCTGAGGTTTGGCGTCATTGCCACGCTGGCGTCGGTTTCGGGCGGGCTGTTCGGGTATTTTATCGGATCCGTTCTGTTTGACAGTGTCGGGCTGTGGTTGCTGGGCCTGATCGGCTTGACCGAGAGCTTTCCGACCGCCGCCTGCTATCTGAAAGAATATGATTGGGAAGCAATCATAATTGCAGGCTCCACCCCTGTGCCCTTTAAACTGCTAACGATCAGCGCCGGATTTGTCGGCATGAACATTGTGACCTTCGTGCTGGCGAGCCTGATTGGGCGGGGGATGATCTTCTTCACGGTCGGCCTCCTGTTCAGAGTGTTTGGGGCGCCTATCAAGAGCTTCATCGACAAATATCTGGGGCTGGTGACGACGGCATTCGTGCTGCTTGTCATCGGTGGTGTCGTGGTGCTTGCGAATTTTGGTTCGAGCGATGACGAGGCAGAAGGGCCTTGCGCCAACCCAGTTCCTATTGAGG
>JBCBMN010000110.1:0-10024 GCA_039822745.1 Pseudomonadota bacterium
TGAAAAACGCCCCGTCAACTTGTCCACAGCGAAAGGCAAATGGGGAAGTGTCAGCGGTCTTCTTCTGGTGGGTACGTGCCCGTTGCGGCGAAATGCACCATCTCGGCCACGTTCGTTGCGTGATCGCCGATCCGCTCAAGATTTCTAGCAACGAACAAAAGCTGAGCAGCGCTCGAAATTGTTGCCGGGTTTTCAACCATATGGCTGACGAGGTTGCGAAAGATGCTGTTGTAGAACGCATCCACCTTCGCATCGGTGCTGATCACTTCGCGTGCCAATCCGGGGTCACGGGCCGCATAGGCCGTCAGCACATCGTGCACCATTTCACTCGCCAATTCGCCCATTGCAGGGAGCAAAGTCAGCGGCTCAAACCTGTCGCGTCCTTCGATCATGCCAACGCGCTTGGCGATGTTCTTTGAATAATCGCCAATCCGCTCGATCACGCCGGCAATCTTGAGCGCTGCGATCACTTCGCGCAGGTCATCCGCCATCGGAGCGCGCAAAGCGATGATCCGGACGGCCAGTTTGTCGACTTCGGTTTCAAGCGCATCAATCTTCTTGTCGCGCGCTACAACGCTGTCGCCCAGTTCCTCATCGCCGCGCACCATCGCATCCAGCGCCTCAGCAATTGCCACTTCGGCAAGGCCGCCCATCTCCGCGATCAAGCCGCGGAGCCGGGTGATGTCCTCATCAAAAGCCTTGACCGTGTGATCCGCCATTTAGCCGTATCGACCCGTGATGTAGTCGCGCGTGCGATCTTCTATCGGATTTTGGAAGATGTCCGAAGTCGGGCCGTATTCCACCATCTTCCCAAGGTGGAAGAAGGCCGTGCGCTGGCTGACACGCGCGGCCTGCTGCATCGAGTGGGTCACGATGACAATGGCATAACGGCCGGAGAGCTCGTCGATCAGCTCTTCGATCTTGGCGGTTGCGATGGGGTCTAGTGCTGAGGCAGGCTCATCCATCAGGATCACTTCGGGATCGACCGCAATCGCACGCGCAATGCACAGGCGCTGCTGTTGACCACCGGACAGGGCCGTGCCCGAATCGTCCAGCCGGTCCTTGACTTCATCCCACAGGCCAGCGCGGGTCAGCGACTTTTCGACGATAGCGTCGAGATCAGCCTTCTTTTCCGCAAGACCGTGGATCTTCGGGCCATAGGCGATGTTCTCATAGATCGACTTGGGGAAGGGGTTGGGCTTCTGAAAGACCATCCCGACACGCGCGCGCAGTTGCACCACATCCATCGTGTCATCGAGGATGTTCTCTCCCTCAAGCTCAATCGTGCCGGTCACACGAGCCACTGGAATTGTGTCGTTCATACGGTTGAAGCACCGCAGATAAGTCGATTTGCCGCAACCCGAAGGGCCGATGAACGCCGTAACATAGTCCGGTGAGATGTCGATCGACACCTCATCAATCGCCTTCTTCGCGCCGTAATAGACCGACACGTCGCGCGCCTTCATCTTGGCGGTGGCGTCGTCTTTGATGCTGTCGTGGATGCGTGTCACCAGGTCTTCTCGAACTTGTTGCGGAGGTAAATAGCGATACTGTTCATCACGAGGAGGAACAGCAGAAGGACGACAATCGCAGCGCTCGTGCGCTCAACGAAGCCGCGGTCAATCTCATCGGACCAAAGGAAAATCTGCACTGGCAGAACCGTCGCCGGCGAGGTCAGATCAGCGGGGGGGGTCGCGACAAAGGCGCGCATGCCGATGAGCAGCAGCGGCGCGGTCTCACCCAAAGCGCGGGCCATGCCGATGATAGTGCCTGTCAGCATGCCGGGCAGGGCGAGCGGCAAGACATGGTGAAAGACAACCTGAATCGGCGAGGCCCCGACCGCCAAAGCACCGTCGCGGATGGAAGGAGGCACTGCCTTGATCGCGTTGCGACCGGAAATCACGATCACCGGCATCGTCATCAGCGCAAGTGTCATGCCGCCGATAAGCGGGGCAGAGCGCAGGTTGGGGAAGATCGCCAGAAACACGGCAAGGCCCAGAAGGCCGAAGATGATCGAAGGAACTGCCGCAAGGTTGTTGATCGAAACCTCGATAAGATCGGTCCACCGGTTTCTTGGCGCATATTCTTCAAGATAAAGCGCCGCGAGCATCCCGATCGGGAATGCCAGTACCAAAGTCACCAGCATGGTCAGGATCGAGCCCTTGAGCGCGCCCCAGATGCCCACCGCTTGCGGGCTGGTTGCATCCGAGCGTGAAAGGAAGCCCCAGTCCCAGTTCTCGCCAAGCTTACCTTGCGCGGCCAGTTCCTTGGCCAGCGCCTGCATCTCTGGCGAGCCTTCTCCGGCAAGACCAGATGCAAGATCCGAAGATGCAGGCAGGTAGAAGGTCATCGGCTCTGAATTTTCGATCAGCGAGGGGTCCGAAGTCAGCGCAGCGGCCACATCGCGCCACGCTTGATCGCTCAGTTGGTCAGCGCCGTCTTTGCCCAGCGCTTCCTCGGCATAGAAGTGAACCACTTCCGACATGCCCTGCATTTCGAGTACTTGAACAGCGCTTGGCGCTGACAAGGACACGTCATCGCCTGTGAGACCGCTTTCGGCAAAGTTGATCGGCACTTCCAGTTCCGCGCGCTGAAAGCCGCCAATTCCGTTCGACAGCATATTGCCAAGCAGAAAGATCAGGACCGCCACCGAAAAGACGATAGCGCCCTGGCCCATGAGTTTGAAATTACGCTCCGCACGATAGCGCTTCTTCAAGCGCTTTTCGAACTCGGTCGTCCGCGTTGGGCGGGAGATGTCTATGTCGGCTGCGTTACTCATAGGCCTCACGGAAGCGTTTGACGACGCGCAGGGCGACGAAGTTGAGAGCGAGGGTCACCAGGAACAGCACAAAGCCAAGCGCAAAGGCGCTCAGCGTGGCCGGGTGATCGAAACTGCCTTCTCCGGTCAGCATCTTGACGATCTGCACGGTCACAGTGGTCATTCGGTCGAGCGGGTTGGCGCTTAGGTTCGCAGCCGTCGATGCCGCCATCACCACGATCATGGTTTCACCGATAGCGCGGCTTACAGCAAGCATAATTCCGGCGACGATACCCGGCAAAGCGGCGGGGAAAAGCACCCTAGTGATGGTCTCGGACTTGGTCGCTCCCATCGCATAAGAGCCATCGCGCAAGGCTCCGGGCACAGCCGCAATGGAGTCGTCTGCCATGGATGAGACAAAAGGAATGATCATCACGCCCATCACGACGCCGGCGGCAAGGGCGCTCTCGGTGGAGGCGTTGGTCACGCCAATCGCGACAGCCATGTCTCGGATGAACGGCGCGATCGTGAGCGCTGCGAAGTAGCCATATACAACGGTCGGAACACCGGCGAGGATTTCCAGTGCTGGCTTGACCCACATACGCAGCTTGGGATCAGCGTATTGGGTCAGATAGATGGCGCTCATCAGTCCAAGCGGGATGGCGACAATCATAGCGATGATCGCGCCAATAAAAATCGTACCCCAGAACAGCGGGATCGCCCCATATCGAGAGCCGTCAGGATTGTCCGGATTGCTCATCGGGTCAGGCCCCCAGAAAGTGCCGAACAGGAAATCGACTGGCGACACCATGCCGAAGAACCGGATCGTTTCGAACACAAGGCTCGCAAAAATGCCGAAAGTCGTCAGGATCGCAACGAGCGATGCCATCAACAGAACCACCATGACGGTGCGTTCCACTTTGGTCCGAGCGCGAAAGTCTGGCCGTATCCGCAGAAAGGCGAATAAACCTCCACCAAAAGCAATGATCACCGTCATTGCTAGGCCGATCATGCTGTAAAACCCGATGGCTTCGCGGAAAGGCTCAACCAGAGCCTCGGCGCCATCGTTGAAAACACCCGGTGCACGTCCGCTTGCCACCGCTCGCGCTTCTGACAACCACGCATCGCGTTCAAATCCGAAGGTGGGCAGATCGGCTGCTGCAGGAGAGGCCAATACGCTTTGATTGACTAGGGCAGGAGCTGCGAACGACCAAAGTGCGATAAAGGCAAGGACCGGCACCACCACCCAGACCGCGACATACCATGCATGGTAAATCGGACGGGCCACCGGGCGTGTGTGGGGGGCTGCTTTTTGGAAGCTCCAGGCTTTTGCGCGGCCTGCCAGCCACCCGGCAAGGCCGAGCCCGATAGCAATCAGGATGAGCGTAATTGGCGACATGAACTTGAACTACCCCTGAGGGAGCCGGGGGCAGCGATCAAGGCTTCTTTGCCCTTTCCCACCGGATCCTGAATTGTGTCTTTGGCTGTCGGATGTTGAAAAAATAAGACAGCGTTAAGACATCTCTTGCGCCGTATTCACTTCTTTGGCTTCGATAGCGGCTTTTGTGCCCGCATTCACACTTTTCATCTGCCTTTCTGCAACAGGCAAACGAACGATAACCCGCGTGCCTTTCCCAAGCTCGCTTTCGATGTCCAATCGGCCACGATGTCGCTCGACAATATGCTTGACGATGGCAAGACCTAGGCCCGTCCCGCCTGAAGCGCGGCTTCGACCGGGATCGGTGCGGTAGAATCGGCGCGTGAGGTGCGGAATCTGTTCAGGAGCGATTCCTTCTCCTTCGTCCGCCACTGTGATGCGCGCCTGGCCATCGCGTGCCAGCGACAGCTCGACGCCGACATTGGCATTGGGCGAGCCGTATTTGAGCGCATTGTCGACGAGGTTTCGGACGAGTTGCTCAAGCTGCTGCCGGTCGCCATGAACTTTCGCCTCATAATCCAGCGCGAGCTCAAGTCTTTCAATTCTGCCGGTGCCAGCTGCATCGTAAGCTGCGCGCTCTGTAAGCTCAGGCAGATCAATCAGTTCGGTCGGCAGGTCGTGCTTTTCCGCTTCCACTCGGCTGAGGCTCATCAAATCGCTGATAAGGCTTTGAAGGCGCTGAGCCTCACGTTCAATTGTGCCGAGAAATTTCTGAGCGGTCGGCGAATCGAGGCTGTCTGAGCTGTCGGCGAGAGTTTCGACATAGCCAAGGATCGCCGCCAGAGGTGTCCTGAGCTCATGGCTGGCATTCGCGACAAAATCAGTATGAGCTCGGCTGATGTCTGCCTCTGCTGTTTGATTGATTAGCTCGATCACAGCAAGGCTTTCGTCAATGGCATGCCGATTGAGCTGCCAAACGTCCTGCCGCCTTACAAGTCCTCTCACAATGGCTTGCCCGCTACGATTATCTCCAAGAAGGTGAATGGCTTCGGGTTGTCGGAAGGCCACGCGCGCATCCTGACCGATTATGTGCTGCCCCAGCATTCGCCGCGCTGCCCGGTTTGCGATCGAGATTGTTCCGCGCTGTGTAATCAGCAGCGGGGTCGCGAAATTTTCGATTACCTTGCGAAGTCTATTGTCATTGCTCGGCTGTTTGACAACGACGGGTGGCCTTTCGGGCGGGCGCAGACCGGCAACCAGCAAGGAACCGATCCACACAAACAGCACCGCCAAGGCGATGACCGCGTCATAACCCAGCAGCAAGAGCGCGACGAAGGTCACGCAAGCCAGCAGGACGCCGGCGATTGGGATCGTGTATCGCATGCCCATCGGTCGTAAGCATTAGCCGGAGGCAGGGGTGCTGGAAAGCACGCAAACGCCGATGGTCCAGATTTGTCTGAAGTCTGGGAATATCGGCGAGAGAAGTGGTGACCCGTACGGGAATCGAACCCGTGTTTCAGCCGTGAAAGGGCCGCGTCCTAACCGCTAGACGAACGGGCCACGCTCGTTTGCGGAAGCGCGCGTCTAGGGGCGCTCGCAGACCGGGTCAACCCCGTGCGATGCAACATATGTGAAATTTTTCGGATTGGCCTTTGAAGCGCGCTCTCAATCGGCAAAGGCAGCATCTTCAAGGTGCAGCTCCGCCGCTGGTCTGTTGCCCCAATCATCAAGCTTTACCCGTCCTGCGAGATGGAAACGTCGCCCTTGGCTGCGGTGCAAGAGGGTCTGTGCCATCTCGGTTTCAGCGGCGCGAAAGGCAATTGCTTTGAAAGAGCGTTGGTCTGCGCCACTGGCGATCACCCGCAAATGGTCTTTGCCCACGATGTCTGCCTTAACGATCCGAACTGGACCCACGGCGACACGGGGAGCAGGCCAGCCAACTCCAAACGGTCCAGCGGCTTCGAGCGTGTTGACGAGGTCGGGTGTCATGCCGCCCGGAGTGACAGCCAAATCAAGCTTCATCGCTTTGCCAAGCACGGCTCGCTCCACATCCCTTGCCAGCCGCTCATCAAGAAACTCGGTAAAGGCCGAAAGCTGGTCCGCAGGGATCGTTAAGCCAGCCGCCATGGCATGCCCGCCACCAGCGAACAGCAAGCCTTCTTCGCGCGCAGCGATAATGGCTGCGCCAAGATCAACGCCGGCAATCGAGCGGCCGGAGCCTTTGCCCGACCCGTCGCCTTCATCCATCGCGATTACGATCGATGGCTTGCCCGTCTTCTCCTTGATGCGTCCGGCAACGATCCCAATCACACCGGGATGCCAACCTGAGCCGTAGAGGACATGGACGGCCATATTGTGCTGATGGCTCAGTTGCTCTTCGGCAGCTTCTTGCACTGCGGCTTCAATGGCGCGCCGCTCCTCGTTCAGATGCGATAGCTGTTCGGCAATGCGGCGCGCTTCATCGGGATCGCGGGTGGTCAGCAAGCGGACGCCCAGCGTGGACTCGCCAATTCGTCCCCCCGCATTGATCCTCGGCCCCAACGCGAAGCCAAGGTCCGAAGCAACGGGCGCACGGTTTAGCCGGCTTGCATCCATCAAGGCGGCCATTCCGATGCGTTCGCGCCGGGCAAGGACCTTAAGACCTTGGGCCACAAACGCTCGGTTCAGTCCGTGAAGTGCCGCGACGTCAGCCACAGTACCCAGTGCGACTAGGTCCAGCAGCGCCATAAGATCAGGTTCTTCGCGGGTTTCAAAGTAACCCTGATGGCGGAGTGTACGGATCAGCGCGATTGCCAAAAGAAACGCCACTCCCACAGCGGCAAGGTGGCCATGTGCAGCGGCAAGATCACTCTCATCGAGGCGGTTCGGGTTCACAAGTGCGGCCGTGAGGGGCAGTTCTGCGGCGCATTTGTGGTGATCGACAACAATCACATCAATCCCGGCATCATGCGCCATTTTGAGCGCCTCATGAGCCATCGCCCCGCAATCGACAGTGACGATCAGGCTTGATCCTTCACTGCCCAGCTGCACGAGCGCTTCACCGGTTGGACCATAGCCTTCCAGCAATCGATCTGGAATGTAGAACCCTGCATCAACGCCGAGCGAATGAAATACCTCAACCAGCAGTGCCGCGCTGGTGGCGCCATCGACGTCGTAATCACCGTAAATAGTGACCTTCTCGTCCTCCGCGATGGCTTGCGCCAGCCGCTCTGCCGCTGTGTCCATGTCGCGAAAGGCTGAGGGGTCGGGAAGAAACTCGCGCAGCGTGGGTGTCGCATGGCGCGCAATTTCTTCTTTCGCGACGCCCCGCGTCATCAGCAATTGCGTCAGAATGTCATGATCAAGACGTCTGGCATCCGCATCGAGATCAAGCTCCATATTCCCTCCGCGCCATTGCCAGGCGCGATCCGAAAGCGACTTTGAAACACCAAGCACATGAGATGTGGGGTGGGGGAGGGAACCGGGCTGCATGTTTGTTATCTACTGGATTCATATGCGACGTGACAGTGCACAGGCGTTGACAATCGACAGTCAGAATTGCTTCCAGAGTAAATATGATCTCAGCTTCGCACCCAAACAGCCTCCTAGTCGTCTGGCACAGCCGAACAGGGGCGAGCGAGGCGATGGCTCATGAAGCAGCACAAGCAGCCCGGAATGAAGTGCGCGTCGATTTGTGCGCCGCACACGAGGTTGCTCCCGAAAACATGCTCGCGGCATCAGGGTATCTGTTTGTCTGCCCCGAGAACCTCGGAACCATGAGCGGCGCGATGAAAGAGTTTTTCGATCGTTGCTATTATCCAGCATTGGGCCGGATCGAAGGCCGACCTTACGGGTCAATCATTGCCGCAGGTTCTGATGGCAAGGGCGCGCAGGCTCAGATGGATAGAATAATCACAGGTTGGCGCCTTCGCCGGGTCGTGGAGTCCGAGATTGTCAATTTTCAAGCACAGACACCCAAGGCCATCCTTGCCAACAAGGTTGTTCCTGAGCCAGCTTTGGAAAAGTGTCGCGAAATTGGACAGTTATTAGGCGCTGGCATTGCCATGGGCGCGTTTTGATCACGATCTCCGCAATTATGAAGCAATGATTAATCGGGACTCGACGATAGGCGCAAATGTCGGCAGAAAGCTGGACTGGACGACGAACTTGGTTCGTGGGGGATACAAGAGGATCGTGCACGATCGATAGCGAACCTTACTCCGAGACAACGGGGGTTTTTCTGCTGTTCGCAGCAGGAAAGCGGCCCACGCGCGCCGCGCTGAGGGATTTCGCCCAAGAACAGCGTGTTGTTTCGCTGACTCATGATCCCGGAGATGATTCCTATATTCAACTGGTCGATACTGACCCCAGTCAAGATGGGGCCGAGGGCGAGCGCAAGCACCATCCTGACATTGAAGAGAATGGCTGGGTCGAACTTCTAAGAGAAGGCCTGACCTTTGATTTGGTTGGACTGGCCCCATCGGCAGAATGCGAGTTCCCTCAAATCGAGCATCGCTTTGATCTCGACAGCATTCCGACTGCATTCCGGTCAGAGGCTCTGCTTCTTATTCCCGGCCAGCATTTGACAGGGGGACAACGAAGCCTGCCTGTCGTGAGAGGCTTGATTGGTCTTGCCCGCGATCTCACGCACCATTTCAAGGATTTGGAGGCAATCGTCTGGCCGCCTTCTCAAAGTGCAATCGGGCGCAGATTCTTCGAGTCCGTCTCTACAGCCTGGTTGGATGGTGGGGCATTTCCTGCGCTTGGTCTCACCGCGTTCAAGGAAACCCTTGACGGGGCACTGCAGAGTGTTGGTCTGGAGTTCTGGATCGACCAAGAGTTGCGGATTGAGCCTCCGCTTTCGACCGACAAGGTAGAGGCGACCCGGCTGGGTGTGCGGCTGGTCAATCAGCTCATTATCATAGGTGGGCTTGATCAGAGCGAACGTATTGTAGCCCCTGATGGAATGCGATTGATCATGCGACCCTCGCGCAACGGCAAATTCATAAGGGTTTGGCGCGAGTAACAATGCAGCGTTTGGGGGTCACCAAGACATGCGGAGTGAGTTCTGATCCTTTCCAACCAGAGGAGTGCAAAGCCTCTGCGCATCACACTCTCCCTTGCGCATTTGATAAGCGGGATCGTATCCCGTTCCGGAAGGTAAATGCGAAAGGTTCACCTCAACACGATCCTGGTTTGCAGCGGCACCATCTGCTACCTAAGCAATTGCTTTCGCAGCGCTACTTCGACTCGCTTTTCGAGAAGGTTGGGCCTCAATCTGTAGGTTTTGACGATTTTCGAGCCAATGGCCTGCTGCTTCCCGCAACCGAGGAAGCCACAACACGCATGGGTATGCCGCTCCACCGGGGGCCTCATCGCAGTTATAACGAACTCGTTATTGAACGTGTCGGGCGGATCGAAGCACAGTGGGTCAAGGCCAGTGCCACCGATCCGGAGTCGGCGCGAAGTGAGGCTCTGATGCGGCTTCGCTTGCTTCAGTCTGCCCTGCGCAGGCGCTTGCTGAGCGAACGTCGCCGCCTGATCCTCAACAGCAAGGATCCACTGGGCACCGGTTTCGACTTCACCGAGCTTGATGCGATGGCGGAGGCCTTGTGGGCCTCCACCACGGACTGACCGCTTATTCGGCAGCTTCAGCCATGGCTTGCCAGCTCGAATAACCGCTCTTGCCTGCCAGCGCCGCTTTGGCCTCGTGGTACTCACGCTCAAGGCGCGCCACCATGTCCTCGACAGTGCCGACGGCCTTAACCGCACCGATACCCTGACCTGAGCCCCAGATATCTTTCCAGGCCTTCGCCTTGGTGTTGCCGCCGCTGCCAAAGTTCATCTTGGAAGGGTCGCTCTGGGGCAGATTTTCGGGGTCCAGACCCGCATTTTCGATCGAGGAGCGC
>JBCBMN010000111.1:0-9607 GCA_039822745.1 Pseudomonadota bacterium
GGTGTGCAAGCTTGCATCAACTGGATCGGCTGCTCGGAGGATATGGTGAACCGCGCAGTCGCTCTTTACCGGCACACCGACGAGCCTGCGCGCGATTATCCCGGCGATCTGCCGCCAAACTGCTCGATCCCTTTGGCTGAAGGGGAGGAATGCACGCTTGCGAACTACGTGCCTGGCACCAATGCCTCCGTGTTTTCACCACAGGGCGGGGTGCGAATTGGTATGCTGGACGTTGCTGAGATCGGCCGCCAGATCATGATCGCGGATCAGGGAGATTTCCTGTCCGACGCCGCACTAAAACGCTTTGGGAAATCATTGGTCGTCGGTCAGAATTTCGATCAGGATTTCTTCTGCACCTACGGCCTTGGCGTGCAGCTCATCAATATGCCGAACCGCGCGTGTTTGGATATGCTGTTCGGCGGCGAGACGATGTATATCGGGCATTCGGGTGAAGCCTATGGACTGCAATCGGGCCTGTGGTTTGCCCAGAATGGGAAAAGCGGCTTAGCCTTCTTCCGCACACAGGCTCCGCCACCAGCGGGTGGCGAGGACACAGGCGGTTTCACGCAGGGCGAAAAGGACCTGATGAAGCGTGCGCAAGAGGCTCTTGCGAAACAAGCGAGCGAATGAACGCAAGTATATGTCGCGCATTGCGCGCGCGCCTGTGAAAAGCCGCGAAAACGGCGCGAAACGCAATTGACGCATCTCTTCGCATCCGCAACATTGGCACCGCCTGCCGGAAGTGATTCCGGTGTCTTTCGCGGGAGAGACTGCGCTTCTTAAATGAGGCCGGCGCCGAAGGAGCAACCGCCCCGGAAACTCTCAGGCAAATGGACCGCGAACCGGATATCAGGCGCTCTGGAAAGCGTGGCTGAGATTGCTCTTGGTCACCACCGAAGGGGAGGCGAATGCGGCCTGTTGGCAACACTCGCTGAAGCTCTCAGGTTTCCCGACAGAGGGGGCAGGAACAATGCTTCACCTTGGAGCATTGCAGGCCTGTTCGGGGAATTATTTTGAGCGCACCAGAAACACACGACGAAACGCTTGAAGAGCTACCCCCGGGCAAGCTGCCGCTTGATGCATGGCATCGCGATCACGGCGCGCGGATGGTTCCGTTTGCGGGCTATGAAATGCCGATCCAGTACACTGGCGAGGGCGGCGGGATCGTGGCCGAGCATGAGTGGACGCGCACAAGCGCAAGTTTGTTTGATGTCTCGCATATGGGCCAGTTGAGCGTCGCAGGTCCGTCTGAGGATTATGCTGAGGCAGCTGCTCAGGGGGCTGAGGCGCTGGAGGCGCTGCTTCCCGGCCTTATCACATCGTTGAAAACGGGCCGGATGCGCTATTCCATGCTGCTGGATGAGAATGGCGGCATCTTGGATGATCTGATGGTCACCAATGCTGGGCCACGTATCAATCTGGTGGTCAATGGCGCGACCAAGTGGGACGATATCGCTCACCTGCGCGAACATCTGCCTGATGAGATCAACCTGCACCACTATGACGACTTTGCCCTTCTGGCGCTGCAAGGGCCAAAGGCGGGGGAGGTGCTCGAAGAGTTGATCCCGGGCACCGGCGCGCTGACATTCATGAAGGCCGATCTGTTCGAATGGGGAACGGGTCATGTCTGGGTCAGCCGCGCGGGCTATACCGGCGAGGATGGTTTTGAGATCGCGGTGCATGAGGATGCCGTTGCCAGCCTTGCCGATGCACTGGTTGCCGATGAGCGGGTGCGCCCTGCAGGCCTCGGCGCGCGCGACAGTCTGCGCCTCGAAGCGGGCCTGCCGCTTTACGGGCACGACATCACAACCGCGACCGATCCCGTCAGCGCCGACCTGACCTTCGCGCTCTCCAAGAAGCGCCGTGAGGCGGGCGGCTATATGGGCCACGAGCCGGTAGCCAGCGTTCTTGAAAAGGGGCCGGAGCAAATCCGCGTCGGTCTGATCGTCGAAGGGCGCATGCCTGCGCGTGAAGGTGCCGAAGTGTTTGCGGGCGACACTAAAGTCGGCACTGTCACCAGCGGCGGCTTTTCCCCCACGCTCGGTTACCCGATTGCCATGGCTTACGTTGACGCCGCGCACACAGCCGAGGGCACGAGCCTCGAAATTGCAGTGCGCAAAAAGCGCCTCTCCGCCACAGTTTCACCCATGCCGTTTGTCCCCCACCGCTATTATCGAGGGAGCTGATTTGATGCCGCGTTATTTCACAGAAGAACACGAATGGATCGAAGTCGAGGATGACAGCGCGACCGTTGGCATCACCGACTATGCGCAGGAGCAATTGGGCGACATCGTCTTTGTCGAACTGCCCGTAGTCGGCACAGCGCTCGACAAGGGTGGCGATGCGGCGGTTGTCGAGAGCGTCAAGGCGGCAAGCGATGTCTACGCGCCGATCACGGGTGAAGTGACAGAAGGCAATGGCATGCTCGAAGACGAGCCCGCTTTGGTAAACACTTCGGCTGAAGAAGACGGCTGGTTCTTCCGCATGAGCATCGCCGACAAGAGCGAACTCGAAGGCCTGATGGACGAGGCTGCCTACAAGGAATTTGTCGAGGGGCTGTGATGCTGCAACGACTTTTCCTCCTCTCCATGGCCTGCGGTCTGTCTGGTTGTGCGCTTGCTGCGCCCAGCGATTCATACACCGTGGCCGAAGTCCTTGCGGATATTTCGTCGGAGGAAAGCCAGCTCGACGGCAAAGTGGTCAAGATAACGGGGTGGTTGGGAGAATGTTGGGGAAACAATTGCTCCATATACAGCACCTCAGAAGATGCTGAGTTGGTTGGTTCTTATCGGGAGCTTCCGGCCGAGGAATGGCTGCCAGCCTCGCACCGCGGGCTAAATATCGGCTCTGATGAGGCCTTCGATAGCCAAGCGCTCTACATGCAATACAGCAAAGTCGTGATCACCGCTGAAGTGAATGCCCAGTGGAAGAAACCGGTCGACGAAAACGGCAATAAATTCGGGTGTCTAGGTCGTTGCTCTGATCTGCGCCCAAAGTCGATTGAGAAGATCTTATTTTAGGAAGAACAATGCGTTATCTCCCTCTCACTGACACCGACCGCGAGGATATGCTTAAGCGTATCGGCGCTTCCTCCATCGACGATCTGTTCGTCGATGTGCCCGAAGTTGCGCGGCTCGATGGCCCGATCCACGATCTGCCGATGCATGCCAGCGAGATGGCGGTCGAGCGGCATATGAAGGCGCTTGCGGCGAAGAACCTTGCGGCGGAGAACGCCCCGTTCTTCCTCGGCGCGGGTGCCTATCGTCACCACATTCCGGCCAGCGTCGATACGGTGATCAGTCGCGGTGAGTTCTTGACCGCCTACACGCCCTATCAGCCCGAAATCGCGCAGGGCACGCTGCAAATGCTGTTCGAGTTCCAGACGCAGGTTGCGCGGCTCTATGGCTGTGCGGTGGCGAATGCCTCGCTCTATGACGGCTCGACCGCATGCTGGGAGGCGGTGGCGATGGCGACCCGCGTGACCAAGCGCAATCGCGCGGTGCTTTCTGGCTCACTCCACCCGCAGTACGCGCAGGTCGTGAAGACCATGGCGCAGTTCACCGGTGACGAGATTGCAACCGCGCAGCCTGCGATCACGCCGGAGCCCAATCTTGAAACGCTGACGGCGCGTATTGACAAGGACACCGCCTGCGTGGTGGTGCAATATCCCGATATTCTCGGGCGCATTTCGGACCTCTCCAAAGTCGCCGAGGCCGCGCATGAAAAGGGCGCATTGCTAGTGGTCGTGAATACCGAGCCAGTGGCTTTGGGCGCGATCAAGTCGCCGGGCGAAATGGGCGCAGACATTGTTGTGGGTGAAGGGCAGGCGCTCGGTGTCGGTCTGCAATTTGGCGGTCCGTATCTCGGCCTTTTCGCAGTCCGCAACCCCAAGCATGTGCGCCAGATGCCGGGGCGTCTGTGCGGTGAGACCGTTGATGCAGAGGGCAAGCGCGGCTTCGTCCTTACGCTCTCCACGCGCGAACAGCATATCCGGCGCGAGAAGGCGACCTCTAATATCTGCACCAATAGCGGGCTGTGCGCGCTGGCCTTCACCACGCATATGACGTTGCTGGGGGAGAAGGGCCTGCGGCAGCTAGCGGCTGAAAACCACCGCCTCGCCTGCCTTGCCGCAGACCGGCTGGCGAAGGTTCCCGGTGTCACGTTGCTCAACGAGGCCTTCTTCAACGAGTTCACTGTGATGCTCGACGGCAAGCCCGCGCGTGAGATTGTGCGTGATCTTGCAGATCGCGGTGTTCTGGGCGGGGTCTCGCTCGGGCGGCTTAATCCAGGTGTTGAAGCGCTTGAACACGCACTGCTGGTTGCGGTCACTGAGACGACGACCATGGACGACATCGAAACTCTGGCGACCGAACTGGAAGCTGTCCTCAATCTGGAGCCTGCCCAATGAACGCGCCCAATAAATCGGGGTGGAAGCCCCAAATGGAAGTCGCCGATGCATCAGGCGACATGGTCACCACCACAGGCAATCGCGCGCTGATGCTCGAAGAGCCGCTGATCTTCGAGATCGGCCATGCCGAGACAACTGGCGTGGATCTGCCTGAGATCGACGACGCTGCGCCCAGCCGCCTCGGTGGGTTTGAGCGTTCCGAACCCATCGGCCTTGTGGGCCTGACCGAGCCTGAGACGGTGCGTCACTACACCCGCCTTAGCCGTCAGAACTATGGCATCGACCTGGGCTTCTTCCCGCTCGGTTCGTGCACCATGAAGCACAATCCGCGCCTGAATGAGAAGATGGCACGCCTGCCCGGCTTTGCTGACATCCACCCGCTTGCCCCGCAGCAAACGGTGCAAGGCGCGCTTGAAGTGATCGACCAGCTCGCGATCTGGCTCAAAACGCTGACAGGCATGCCTGCGGTCGCGATGAGCCCCAAGGCGGGCGCGCATGGCGAATTGTGCGGTATCCTCGCGATCCGTGCAGCGCACACCGCTGCCGGAAATCCGCGCGAGGTCGTGCTGGTCCCTGAAAGCGCGCACGGCACCAATCCTGCGACCGCTGCCTTTGCGGGCTACAAGGTCGAGGATATCCCGGCGACGCCTGAAGGCCGTGTTGATGTAGAGGCGCTCAAAGCCCGCCTCGGCCCCGATGTTGCCGCAGTGATGATTACCAACCCCAACACCTGCGGACTGTTCGAAAAGGACTTCCGCGAGATCGCCGATGCGGTCCATGATGCGGGCGGTTACGTCTATTGTGACGGCGCGAACTTCAACGCCATTGTGGGCCGGGTGCGTCCGGGTGACCTTGGCGTTGATGCCATGCATATCAACCTGCACAAGACCTTCTCCACCCCGCATGGCGGAGGCGGTCCGGGTTCCGGCCCCGTGGTGTTCTCCGAAGCGCTCGCGCCCTTCGCGCCGCTTCCTTACGTCGAGAAGGACGCAGGCGGCGAGTTCCAAATCGTCGAGGAAGAGCACACTGATGCCGAGCACCAGACCTTTGGTCGGATGACGGCCTTTCATGGCCAGATGGGCATGTTCACCCGCGCGCTCACCTATATGCTCAGCCACGGCGCCGATGGCCTCAAGCAGGTGTCCGAGGATGCTGTGCTCAACGCCAATTACATCCTGCGTTCGCTGGAGGACATCCTCCACGCGCCCTTCGCTGACAGCGGCCCATGCATGCACGAGGCTTTGTTTGGCGATAAGGACTTTGGCGGCGGTCTCTCGACGCTCGATCTGGCCAAGGGGATGATTGACGAAGGCTATCACCCGATGACGGTGTATTTCCCGCTGGTGGTCCATGGCGCGATGCTGGTCGAGCCAACCGAGACCGAGAGCAAGGCGAGCATCGACCAGTTCATCACCGCCTTCCGCCACGTGACTGAGCGCGCACTGGATGGCGATGAAGCGCTTAAGCAAGCGCCCTACTTCGCGCCGCGGCGGCGGTTGGACGAAACTGCGGCGGCGCGTAAGCCAAAGCTGGCGTGGGAAGACCTTGGAGACGAGCCAGAGGCGTGATCGCCCGGGCATTGAAGGCGGGTTTTGTCGGCGGAATCAGCCTCGCGCTGATCGCTGCTTCAGACCCGCCCGAGACTGCACCCGACAAAGCGCCTGACTACCCTGAACCGCCACCTGCCATCGCACTGCGCATCACGGATGGCCGGCTTGAGCTTGGCCAGTTCGAGTATCTCAAGGGCTTTTTCCCAGACGCAAGCGAGGCCGAGAAGGCCAGTTATGCAGCGATTGCGGACTGGGTGAAGGCATGCAAGGCCAAGGGGCAGGCCCGCCTTGATGCGGAATTGACCGCGCTTGGTATCGCTTCGGTTGAGAGCCCACTTCTGCGGGCCTCCACCGCCTGTCTGCAGGTGGTGATGGGCGATCAATTCAAGGACTTTACCACCTACGCCGAACTCGCAGAGGCGAGGCGCGGTGCGCGGCTGGTGTTTGATACGCTGGTGCAATCGGTGAAGCGCGCGCGAGAGCGTATGCCATCTTTAGGCCCCGATGATTTCGAGGGCGAAATTGAACGTCGCACCATGGCCGATCAGATGCTGCGCGGCGCCTATCGCTGGGGTTTGGGCGGCATGGCTGCCCCACGAACTCCACAGCTGACCGCCAAGGAGCGCAAAGTCTTCATGGCTCTGCTCAACAGCGAGATTATGCGGGTCGATCGCGCAAATACTGAATGGCTAAAGGCGCAGGTGATGGAACGCGGGTGGCCGCGCAAATCCGAGGTGGGCAAGCGCGCCGCTTTTGGCGCGTGGCTGCTTACCCAGCACGCCGATCTTGACCCCGCGTTCCAGCGCCGCGCGCTTGGCCTTATGGAGCCGCTTCTGGCTGAGGATGAAATCTCAAAGATCAACTATGCGTCTTTGTATGACCGAACGGCGCGTGCGCTCAATATCAAGCAACTCTATGGTATCCAGCTAAGGTGCAAGGAAGGTCGCTGGGTACCGTACCCCATCGAAAACCCTGAGGGCGTCGACGAACGGCGCGCGGACATCGGCCTTGGTCCAATGGCTGAGCATCTCTCGCGCAATTCGCGGCCGTGCTCCAGCCAAGGCGGATAGTTAGTCGGCGGCCTGCTTGACGGCGCTGACTGTTTGTCTTCGTCATCCCTCTCCCGCTTTGTCCACCTCAATCCTGATCTCACTCAAGTTCAAGATCGCCACATAGAAGCCAATCACTGCGAGCGAGCTTGATCCCAGCACGGCAAAGGCCGCGCCCTTGGCCCCATTCCAGTCGATGGCTGCCTCAAGGAAGATCAGCGCCAAAACGGTCGGCACAGCACGCACGGCTAGGGCTCGGCCCGCTCGCCCGGCTGAGACCAGGAGCGATTCAAGGCTCGCGCCCACCAGTTCGACCGCGCCAGCTATGCTCAGAATGACCATTGCCCAGTAAAAGCCGCTGAAGTCCTCTTCGGCGATGATCGCCAGCGCCCAGCGCCCGCCCAGCAAGGCAACCACAACCGCTACCACTCCGGCAACCAAAGCGATATTCGCCATGCGCCGCGCCATGGTGAGCGCATTGTTCTTGGCATGCACCAGTTCAGGAAAGATCGCTTTGGACACGGTCTGCGCCAGGCTGACCAGAGCTTGCCCCAATTGCGAGGCGACCCGGAAACCGCCAGCAAGCGCAGCCCCGCCAAATGTGCCCACCAGCAGGATGATAACCTGCTTGCCCGCAATGGTCAGACTGCCGGACATATTGGTCGACCATACGAACGACCAGGCATCCGTATAGCGTGCAGGGATGCGGGTAAAACTGATGGCGGACAGGTCGATCCTTTGCTCGCGCGCCGCTGCTACCCACAGGGCGATGGCAACCGCGACCTCCGATGCCGCCCATGCGAGGATGAAGCCGGTAACACTGGGCATGAAGAAAACCGCGACTATGGCCCCTGTGGCCCGGATCGCCGGTTGGACTGCCTCTGCTGCTGTGGCGGTCGCAAACTTGAAGCGCAATCGCAGCAGGCCCGTCGGCGTTGTCCGGATGGAGAGCAGCGAGACCACGCAATAGGCAAAGGTAAGCGGGTAAAGCTCTGCGGGAAGGGGCAGCCAAAGCGCTGCGCTCCAGACCAGCAGACCTGCTGCAACCGTCCCGATCACGACCGACAGCAGATCGAGTGCAATCGCAAAGCCCGTCGCATCGCGCACGCTGACAGGGTCGGGTTCTTGCGCGCTGCCTTCGCCATTGGCTCCCCAACGCACGATAAACTGCCACGTCTGGAAATTGGCAAAGCCCGTGATCGCCTGACCCAACGCAACGATCAGCGCGAAATAGCCGAAGCTTTCAAGGCCCAGCGTGTGAGTGGCAAAATACAGATAGACAAGGCTCATCACCGCGTTGAACCCGCGTCCGCCAAGCAGCCATCCAATATTCGCAAAGAGGCGTTTCATAATTGGCCGATTGACCCGTCAGGTTGGGTTTGGGCCACCTTCGCGGGCCTTGAGTATCTTCTCTGTGACGGTAAGGGTCCGCTGATTATCGACATCAATCGCATAATGCCCATCGCTCAGTTCCACGGGCACCAGCTTGAAGCCAAAGCGCTTGGAGACTTGTTCGAACAGCTTTTCCTTGGAGCCGGTGCCGAGGCGGAAGCGGATGAGGTTCATCAGCCCAAAGGCCTTGATGATCCGGCGGGGGAATTTCACAAACTGACCGCCTTCGCGCATGATTTCTGCTGCGCTCAGAGCCTCAGGGTTGCCGATCCAGTACATGTTGCAATTGGAGAAGCCGCCGTCCTTGAACTCGTAAAAGCGCTTCTGGCCGTTGGGATCGGCTTTTTGTACGTCCTCTCTTCGCGCCAGACCGGCTGCGCCACCGGCTTCAGCCGCGAGGCATTTGGCGATGAACTCTGAGTAACCCTCTGGCGTGACGAGGCAATTGTCAGCCGTGGTGATCAGGAGTGGGAAGTTTGCGCCTTCAGCACCCGAAAACACACTGTCGACAATGTTGAATTTGCCTTCGGTGAAGCTCAATCGTCCCTCACCCATCAACTTGGCAATGATCGGGAGTTCGGCGATTTCGTCCGGCTCATGCGCAACAACGCGGATGGAGGCGACGTCGGGGCATGCGGCAACTTGCTCTGCGACGCGCGCGATCATTGGAACTCCGGCGACCGGGACAACGCACTTTTGTGCAACGCCTGCACGCTCAGCCAGAGGATCGAGCGCGCCGGAGCGCTTGCCCGCCATAATCAGCGCTGTAACTTTTGTGTCATTTTTCATGATCGGAGCCTCTACTCGCAAATTATCATGAGAGCAAAGCAAGCAAGAGTGCCCGTTGTGCAACAAATGGTCGCAGCGTGTTGCGTGATGGTTTAGCGCCACTGGCAATGCGCATCATCTTTTCACGCAAGGGGTTCGACAGCAGCGCCGGGGGAGGGCCTTCGCCGATTGTCGAGGGTCGCCCCGTCAGCCTGCCCATCCCGGATAGCAAGGGCTTGTCGCGCACCACCTATGGCGATCTTGGTCTGGGCGAACACGCAGCCAAAGCCAGCCGAGGCAGGTTGGGCGGCGATCATCTGTGCCACCATGATCCGATGTTCCTTGCCGATGGCTCATGCGCCTTTGGCCAGACCGGAGCGGCGCAAACGCATCTGGAGCGGCAGGGCGTTGGTTTGGGCGATGTGTTTGTGTTCTTCGGG
>JBCBMN010000112.1:0-9508 GCA_039822745.1 Pseudomonadota bacterium
AAGCGTGTCATATTCGCGGCATAATTCTTGGCCATCGCCGCGAGCGCCGAGCGTGAGAGTGGGATCGCGACCGGGCGTGGGGCTTCTAATTGGAAAGACGAATTTGTGATGAAACCACTCGCAGCAGCTATAAGCGCGCTTGGCGTAATTGTGGCCACAACAGGGCTTCTTCCCGGAAGCGCAGGCGCTGCCCATGCCCAATATCGCGAAGAAATCAGCAATGACATGCGCTCTTGCGCACCCGGCTCCGGCCCCGCAGTGCGAGTGACCATTCGCGGCGTCAAAAGTTCAACCGGCAAGGTCCGGCTTCAGAGCTATCGCGCAACAAAGGAAGACTGGCTCGCCAAGGGCAAATGGATCAACCGCATCGAAGTGCCCGCGCGTAAGGGCTCAATGACCTTTTGCGTGCCGCTGCCCGAAGCGGGCTCTTACGCGATTGCAGCGCGGCATGACGCCAATGACAACAACGAAACCGATATCTGGCAAGATGGCGGAGCGATGTCGAACAACCCTTCGATCAACATCCTCAACCTCGGAAAGCCGGGTATCGACAAGACCCGTTTCTCCATCGAGAGCGGCGTCATGCGCATGTCGATCACGATGCTCTATTTCGGCTAAATCACCCGGCGTTGCCGTGCCGTTTGCGGTGACGCCAAAGCGACCAGAGCACTGCGGGTGCCGCCAGAATGGGGTAGCGCTCGCGAAAAGGCGTGATCTCAACCGGCATCCCGGTGTGGCGTTCAATCTTCCAGGCGGCGTAACGCGCGGCACCTTTAAAGGTAGTGCTAGCCTTTATCAGGCGCGCGAAATTAAGCGGTTTCCCCATTCGCTGTCGCCGTTTCCACCATGCGAGCACTCCAGAACGCTGAGCCGGTTCCATCCGGGGGATCAGACGACCATTGTCTTGCGCGAAGTCCACCCCGCCCGCGGCCAGCGCTTGCGGCAAGAGGCCTTCGAAATGCCTGGCATTCACGCTCAGAATGTCATTCTCGCGGCCCGGCTTCTCGACCCGGAACTCCGCCTTGTAAGTGGCCTGAAACAGCGCGCGCCAGTAATCGTCTGCCGTGCCTTCCTCGGGGCCCAATGCGATGGCCAAACGCGCCGCTGTCACACAAGCCGAAGCAATCGCCTGTTTCGCAGCCAGCGCTGCTTGCGCGTCTTTTTGCCAGACCAGAGCGCAAGGCTGCACGAAGCGCGCCCAGATTGTTGTGTCAGTCAGCTCTCCGGAAGCGGCCTTGGCAAAGGTCGACAACCGCATCGTTGCAACCTTGGCGCGCAGAGTGCCCATCTGAACCTCACGCTCATGATAGCTGACGCGCGGCCAGATCGCAGGTTCGTCAGAAATCTCACCGGGTAACAAGACGTAGAAATCGAGCACCCCTTCAAGTGAGCCAGTGCGCAAGTTTGAACCGTAAAACAGCACGGCCAGCGCCCCCAACCCTCTAGCCAGTGCCTGTGCGAAAGCGCTCACCTCTGGATCGACCGAGGCGTTTAGCTGGGTTTCTAGGCGCTGCTGGAGCGCCCCGCTCATTTTGCAGAAGTCTCGGCGGGATCGGCGGGGACAACAAATTCGAGATTTGGGCCCTGACCGATCCGATAGCGCCCGGCGGGAAAGGCCTCCCCATCAAAGATGAAGGGTTCATCGATGGCCAGAGTGAACTCTGAAAGGCTGAGCTGATGAATACCTTTGTCGCGCAGGCCCGAAGGCGTCCGACCCATCGCGACAAAAGGCACAATCACTGCGGTGCGGCGACTGATCTGATCAAGTGCCACCATCCGCAACCCGCTGCGCAAACGGCCAAAGGGCTTGAGCCCGGCAGGCAAGCGCTCCAACGTGCTTGCAAACAGCAATTGGCGGTAGTCTGGCTCGCCCGAACCGCTATGCGCCATGGCAGAGCGCTGCTTGCCAAGACCAATCGTCATGCGAGCGCCGCGCCGCCACGGGTTATTGCGCGAGGCAAACATCGCTTGAAGCAGCGACCAAATCGTTGTCACCGCGACAACGGCGCTGTTGAAAGCGCCAAGTTTGTGTGCGCTCTGGCCTGCTTTGGTTGCGCGCGTGAAGGCTCCGGCCCCCAGAATGAAGCCCAGAACCGAGCTGGAAGAGCCCTTTGCCAGATCGCACACATTGATCGGCCGGCGCATCAGGCGCTTGCCCTTGTCAAAGGCCTCTATCGCATCCTGCAAAGACCAGTCGATCGGAACGCCCAGATCAACTGTCAGCGCATTGGTTTTGCCTTTGGGCAGAACCGCAATCGCGGGCCAGTCATCACCGAAGATCCCTTGCCCGCAGGTCAGCACGTCGCGCACGGTTCCGTCGCCGCCATTGATGACGAGCAGATCAATCCCGTCCTCGGCAAACCCGGCAAGCGCTTCTGGCAGTGCATCACGATTACCCGGAGTGGCGATGTGAACTTGCGGACAAACGCCGCAATCAAAGTCTGCGCCCTGATTGCGGTGGCTGCGCGGATTATAGATCACTCCGACCCGCGGCGGCTCTCCGTGGACGCGCTGTCGCTTGCGCACAGATGCCTTCAAAGGCTGCGGGGCAGCCTTGGGCAATTGCGCAAATTCGAAGATTGGGGTGGCCATAACGGTCCTATTATCGTCAAAAAGTGTTCATGTCTTTGCAATTTTGACACGTAGATGTCTTATTTTTGCGCAGGCGATGCGCGGTTACATCGGTCCAAACCGTCTATTTGCAAGGGCTTCCATATTAATAGCGTTGCCGGGCGCTACAAATTCATTGCTGCGGCATGAGCGTTCGATGACTCGATGATTTCGGATGTGTAACAAAGGGTAACGGGCTATACTCGCCGCCATGCTGACACAGACTCTGCTCGATTCCGCCAAGGCGATTGCGCCTGAGATCACCTCGCTGCGCCGCGCAATTCATGCAGAGCCTGAACTCGGCCTTCACTGCCCGTTGACGATGCAGAAGGTGCGTGAGGCGCTTGCTGACA
The DNA here is from genome assembly GCA_039822745.1 of Pseudomonadota bacterium. Lineage (GTDB taxonomy): Bacteria > Pseudomonadota > Alphaproteobacteria > Sphingomonadales > Sphingomonadaceae > Erythrobacter. Next base: position 2,964 of record JBCBMN010000112.1, read on the forward strand.
TTCCGCTCGAGTGGCGCTCTGGCCCTTCCACCACGGGCGCGGTCGCCACAATGACCGGCACTGGCGAAGGCGCACAGCGCCGGGTGCTGCTGCGCGGGGACATGGATGCGCTGCCGATGGATGAGAAGACGGATCTGGAATTTGCCTCGACCATCCCCGGTCGCATGCACGCCTGTGGCCATGACACGCATACAGCGATGCTGACGGGCGCGGCCCGCCTGCTCTGGAATGCGCGCGATAGTTTTGCCGGGACAGTCGATTTCATGTTTCAGCCCGGCGAGGAAGGCCATCACGGCGCGCGCTTTATGCTTGACGATGGCTTGATCGATCCTTTGCCCGATGCTGCCTTTGCGCTGCACATCATGCCCAATGCCGAATTTGGGGTGCTCGCTGGCCGCGCCGGGCCGCTCATGGCGGCGGCTGACCAGTTCACCATCCATGTGCGCGGGAAAGGGGGTCACGCCTCCATGCCGCATGATTGCGCCGATCCGATGCCGGCAGCCGCAGCGATCGTCAGCGCCTTGCAAGCCATGGTGACCCGCCGTTTCCAATCGACCGATGCCGTGGTCGTCACCGTCACCCAAATCCATGGCGGAACAACGTTCAATGTCATCCCTGACGACGTGATTCTATCCGGCACGATCCGCACCTTGTCCCCAGCTCACCGAGCCAAGGTGCAAGGTCTGATAACGCAGGTTGCGGCTGACACCGCACGCGCGCACGGGGTCGAGGCGGAATGCGAGTTTGAGCAAGGTTTTCCTGTCACGATCTGCGATCCGCGCGCCGTGGCGCTGGGAGAGGACGTCGCCAAGCAGCTGGGCGGGGAAGACGGTTGGCGCACGCTCGAATTCCCGATCATGGGCGCGGAGGACTTCTCCTATGTGCTCGAAAAGACGCCAGGGGCGATGTTCTTCTTGGGCGTTGCGCCGGATGGCGAAGATTGGAGCGCCTGCTGCGCAATTCACTCGCCACGCATGCATGTCGACGAAGCGGCAATGCCGCATGGTGCAGCCATGTTGGCAGGGCTTGCAACACGCTTTCTGGAGCGCGGCTTCGGCTGATTGTGTCTTAATCTGGCAAGATTCAGGCCCCAGATAAGGGGAGGGGCTCGCAAGCAGCAGCGAAAGCATACGACACATTGACCCGGGGCAGCGTCACCATTGAAGATGTAGCGAAAGCCGCGGGCGTTTCGCGCCAAACCGTGTCGCGCGTAATAAACCGCCGCACCAATGTGAAGGAAGCGGTTCGCGAACGGGTTGAAGCGGCCATCGCTCAGCTTGGCTATGTCCCCAACGTCGCGGCCCGCCGGATGGGCGGCGCGCGCAGCTATCTGCTCCTTGCGGTGATTGAGCGCGGCGCCGGCGCAGCAGGTGCAGGCGCACGCACGGGTCGGCTCCCGCTTGATGCCATGCTGTTGGCCGGTCTCGATGTATGCGCGCAAGCCGGATATCACATCCTCTTCGAACAGCTTGAGCCGGATGCGGGTGTAAGCCTGGCGCAGCTCAACCGCGCGCTCACCGCGCTTAGTCCCGATGGGGTGATCCTTACTCCCCCTTTGGAAGAGCGCAGCGATTTGCGCGACGCCGTGAACAATCGCGGTATCGCGCTCGAATGCCTTGGCGAGCGGCTGGAATTTGGCCGGCCGGTTCCGGGGATCGACGATGGCGCATTGGGCGAAGTGGCAACACAGCACCTGCTTGATCTCGGCCATCGTCAGATCGGCTTTGTCACAGGTTCAGCCGATCCCCGCCGCTCCGAACGCAGAGTCAGCGGCTATCGCAGGCTGATGGCGCAAAAGGGCAGCCGCGCACACCGACATTTCACCGCCGATGGTCGACTGGGCTTTGCCGAAGCACTTGCCCTCGCCAAAAGCTGGCTGGTCCCGACCATTCGGCCAACCGCTATCATTGCCGAGACCGAGGAAGTCGCGCTCGCCATTCTCAACGTGGCTAAGGAACTGAAGATTCCTGTCCCGCGCGACCTTTCGATCCTGTCGCTGGAAGAACGCGCCAGCCTGACCCGCGCCACTCCGCCGGTAAGCTCGCTATTCCAGCCCTATGAGCGGCTGTTTCGCGAAGGTTGCGAAAAACTGATCGCCCGCGCGGAAAAAGCCGAAGGAGAACAGTCTGACGGTTCCAAGGACGCAAAGAATGAGGCCGACAGCCCCTTCGAACTGATCGAGCGCAAAAGCATAGCCAAAGCCCCCCGCGCAGTCTGACGCCAGTGCTTAGCCAGTAATCTGGTCCCAGCTAACCCCGAAACGGGCGAGATATTTGCGCAGGCGGTCAGCATCATTGGTGGATTTGCGTTGCTCCCGCGACTTGGCAAACAGCATGCGACCGGCCTCTGACAGGCTGCGACTCTTGCGGCAAATGCTCACCACGTAATCGAGCTGGACCCGGTCAAACGGATCGATCTGATCAAGCGCATCTTTGCTGAGCAATCCGTGCAGGGGCCCCTCATCGATTGAGAGGCTCAAGGCCGTGCCACCTGACCACAAGGCCTGCAGGCGCTTGATCTCAAGGTTCGCCGCATTGCGATCAATCCGGCCACTGGGGGACAGTGTCGCCATGCGCGTGACGCTTGCCGCCAGGTCTCGAAAATTGCCCTCCCACGTCGCGCCCGGACCAGTCGCAAAGGCGAGGTAAGCATCGCGCGCCTCCTTGTTGAAGGTGACCTGACTTCCTTCGCGTTCAACAAAGCGTTCAAGTTCGTATTCGAGATTGGGCTCGATATCCTCACGCCTTTCGGCAAGGCCGGGAAGCGTGAAAGTCCAGAGATTGAGACGCGCGAAAAGATCATCGCGAAACGTCCCGTCGCGCACGGCTGTCATCAGGTTGCGGTTCGTGCCTGCGATCAACTGGAACTCGCTTGTCGCTTCCCTGTCCGCGCCGACGGGGAGAAAACGCCCCTCTTCGATTGCGCGCAGGATCATCGCCTGTTCATCAAGGCCAAGCTCACCAATCTCATCAAGAAAAAGCACACCCTTGTCCGCGCTCTTGAGCAGCCCTGCGCGTTCCGACGCCGCCCCTGTGAACGCGCCCTTCTTGTGACCGAACAAGGCAGACATCGCACTATCGCCTTTGAGAGTCGCGCAGTTCACCTCAACAAAGGGGCCGGAGACCTGATGGCGCAGTTTCTTAAGCTCGTAGATTTTGCGCGCAAGCTGGCTTTTACCTGCACCTGTGGGGCCCATTAACAGGATCGGCGCACGGCTGCGCATGGCGACAGCCTCGATCTCCTCGATCATCTGATTGAAAGCCGGATTGCGGGTTTCAATCCCGCTTTTGAGGAAGTGCGCGCTCTGCGCACTGGTTTCGGCAAAGCGGGTGGCGATGCTGTCATAGCGCGAAAGATCAAGGTCAATCGCGCCCCATGTGCCAATGGGTTGCGGTTGTCCTCTGCGCGGCTGTGTCTGGAGAAGTTTGCCGGGCAGAAAGCGGGCTTCGGTTAACAGGAACAGGCAAATTTGCGCGACATGCGTCCCGGTTGTGATGTGAATGAGGTAGTCGTTTGTGTCAGGGTCAAACGCGAAGCCCTGCGCAAAATCGAGGAGCTTGGTGTAGACCTCCTCAAAGTCCCATGGATCCTCGAAGTTGATGGTGTGCGGCGTGACTTCGGTTTCGGGTGAGACATCACGAATGTCGTTCGCGACGATGTCCGCGAGGCGCTGATGCTGCTCGCCATGAAGCAAAACAAAGCGGTCAACGCGCAAGTCTTCCTGCATGCAGATCGAGACTGTCGGCCGCCACTTGTACCAACGCGGGGGGCCGAACTTCGCGGCGTCTAGAGTGGAGCCGAGGAAGCCGATCACGGTTTTAGGCTTGGATAGAGTGGGAGTCATTGTTGCCTTATACGCTGGTATAATCTGTTATCCAACGATCTATTTTTAGCCGCGTTTCTCGAGTTCGAGGTTTTGCGCACTCCTACTTTGTTCGTTGTTATTCAGATACTTGCTTCACGGCGCTGTAGGCCCATCGCTTTTGGCACGCCCGCTGCAGTACTACGCGTGTCGGGCACGTCGAACTCCCGATATGGCGGCGCGAAAGTGGGGTGGCTGGAATGGGCCAGCCACCTCCAAAGCGTCAGCCGATAAGGATTAGGAACGATGGAACAGAAATTCGAATACACTCATGTCGAAGGTGGCGCTCCGATCAAGTCGTGGACGCGCGGTGTTCCCGTTGACGAAAAGGCCAAGGAGCAGATGGCAAAGGCTGCGAAGATGCCGTTCATCTTCAAACATGTGGCCGCAATGCCTGACGTTCACGTGGGAATTGGCGCGACTGTTGGTTCGGTGATCCCGACCAAGGGCGCGGTGATCCCGGCGGCTGTTGGCGTTGACATTGGCTGCGGAATGATGGCGGCGCGGACCTCGCTTATGGCGAGCGATCTACCCGACAATCTTGCCGGCATCCGGTCAGCGATTGAAGCGGCTGTACCTCACGGACGGTCAGCGGGCCGAGGCCGGCGAGACAAAGGGGCTTGGGGTGAACCTCCAGCTTCCGTTGTCGATGCATGGGCTTCATTAAAGACGCGGTTTGAGGCGCTGTGTGCCAAATATCCGCGGCTCGCGAACACCAACAACGTTCTGCATCTCGGGACGCTGGGGACCGGTAACCACTTTGTGGAAGTCTGCCTCGACACCGAACAGCGCGTCTGGGTGATGCTTCACTCGGGTTCACGCGGGGTTGGTAACGCGATTGGCCGGTTCTTTATTGAACTTGCCAAGAAGGACATGCGGACTTGGCATATCAACCTGCCCGACGAAGACCTTGCCTACTTCCCGGAAGGGACCGAGCATTTTGACGACTATGTCGAAGCGGTCGGGTGGGCGCAGGACTTTGCCGCGCTTAACCGGCGGGTGATGATGACCCATGCGCTTGACGCGTTACGGTCACAGATCGCCAAGCCGTTCGAGGCCGAATGCGAAGCGGTGAACTGCCATCACAACTATGTGACGCGCGAGAACCACTTTGGCGAAAACGTGCTGGTGACCCGGAAGGGCGCGGTGCGGGCTGCGAAAGGTACGCTTGGTATCATCCCGGGCTCTATGGGAGCGAAGAGCTTCATCGTGCGCGGGCTGGGCAATGCGGAAAGCTTTGAAAGCTGTTCGCACGGCGCAGGCCGGGTGATGAGCCGGACTCAGGCGAAGAAGCTGGTGACGCTCGACGAGCACATCGCGGACACCGCCGGGGTCGAATGCCGGAAGGACGAAGGCGTGATCGATGAAACGCCCAAGGCCTACAAGCCGATCGAAAAGGTTATGGCAGCACAGTCTGACCTTGTTGAAATCGTTCACACTTTAAAGCAGGTGGTGTGCGTGAAGGGGTAAGCCTCTTCCTCGGGCATCACCTGCCCATTGCAGGGGCAGGGCATGTTCAGGAATGTCTTTCATGATCCTAAATCGGGTGTTCGTTACCAGTGCCCTTGTTGCAGATACAAAACCCTCTCCGAACGTGGCGGATTCAATATCTGCCCCGTTTGCTTCTGGGAAGATGATGGGCAGGATGAGCATGATGCACAGATAGTGCGGGGCGGACCAAACGAATGCTTAAGTCTAAGTGGAGCGCGGCAGAACTTCAAAGACTTCGGGGCTTGCGATAGGCGATACTTTGAACATGTTCGAGCCCCTTTCGAAGAAGAAAAGTAAGAAAAATGATCACTATCGACGGCTCAGAAGGTGAAGGCGGTGGGCAGGTGCTGCGTTATTCAGCGGCCCTTTCGCTGGTCACCGGCGAGCCTTTCACCATCACCAACATCCGCGGCGGGCGCGAGAAGCCTGGCATGATGCGTCAGCACGTGACTTCAATCGAGGCGGCTGCCGCGATTGGCAATGCTGAGGTGAGCGGTCTTGCCGTGGGTTCACGCGAAATCACCTTTCGTCCCGGCTCCGTGACGCCGGGCGAGTACCACTTTGCCGTGGGCACTGCAGGCGCAACGGGGCTTGTCTTGCAGACCGTGCTGGTGCCGCTAATGCTCGCCGATAGGCCATCGCGCGTGGTGATCGAAGGGGGGACGCACGCCATGGCCGCGCCGCCCTTTGAATTCATTGCCAAGACGCTGCTGCCGATCATTGCCCGGATGGGGCCTCAGGTGACAGCCACGCTTGATCGCCACGGCTTCTACCCGCGTGGTGGAGGCCGGATCGTGGTCAATTTTGAGCCTGCACCCTTGCGCCCCGTCGAACTGATTGATCGCGGTGCACCGATCGCAAACTCAGCCGAGGCCCTGATATCAGGCATCCCGTTCGACATTGCTGAGCGGGAGCTCAAGTCAATGCGTAAGGTCTTGCCGGATTGGCCAGAGGAAGCCTTTGCCCCGCGCCAGATCTCAGCCGAAGAAGGGCCCGGCAATGTCGTGCTGATCACGAGTGAGTTTGAGCATGTGACCGAAGTCATGTCCGGCTTTGGCAAGCTGGGCGTGCCCGCTGAACGGATTGGAACGAATACGGCCAAGCGCATGGCAGGCTACATCACAAGTGGCGCGTTTGCCGGACATGACTTCGGTCACATGCTCAAACTCACTCGTGATCAGCACGACATTGC
>JBCBMN010000113.1:0-9363 GCA_039822745.1 Pseudomonadota bacterium
ACCCACGCCTTCAGCGCCTTTTACCGCTATCTCCGCGAGGATTTCGGGGCACACTCGGTCCTCCATTTCGGCACGCATGGCGCGCTGGAATTCATGCCCGGCAAGCAGACGGGCATGACAGACGAGTGCTGGCCCGAACGGCTGATCGGCGATCTGCCCAATTACTATCTCTACGCTGCCAACAACCCATCTGAAGGTATGCTGGCCAAGCGTCGTTCTGCCGCTACCCTTATCAGCTATCTGACCCCGCCTCTGGCGCAAGCCGGATTGTACAAGGGCCTCGCTGATCTCAAGGCAAGCGTTGAACGCTGGCGGGCAAGCGATGACGCGGCCGAGCGCGCTGATCTCGAAACGCTGATTGCCGATCAATGCGAAGCGATCGATCTGGAAGAAGGCCCGATCGAGAGGCTCGCCCAACGGCTCTATGAGCTGGAAGAAACGCTGATCCCGCACGGCCTGCACGTCTTTGGCGCAAACCCGCAAGGCGAAGCGCGCGAAGACATGCTCGATGCCATGGTCGCAGCCGGCAGTGAGATTGGCGATGACGAGGACGCGCCCGACCGCGCCGCTCTGGGTGAAAAGCTGGATGCCAGCGATGAGCTTGGCTCGCTGATCCATGCGCTTGATGGCAGCTATGTTGCGCCTGCACCGGGCGGCGATGTGGTTGTGAACCCCGACGTTCTGCCCACGGGCCGCAATATTCACGGCTTTGATCCTTTCCTGATCCCTTCCAGCTATGCCTGCCAGCAGGGTCGCGAACAGGCCGAGCGGCTGCTCGCGCGCCATGAAGCCAATGGCGGACCCTTCCCCGAAAGCATCGCCATGGTGCTGTGGGGCACGGATAATATGAAGAGCGAAGGCGTCCAGATCGCGCAGGCGATGACGCTGATGGGCGCAAAGCCCCGGCGCGATTCCTATGGACGGCTGGCCGGTGCCGAGTTGATCCCACTCGATGAACTGGGCCGTGCGCGGGTCGATGTGGTGGTTACGCTTTCGGGCATTTTCCGCGACCTTCTGCCAATGCAGACCCGGATGCTGGCAGAGGCCGCGTTCCTTGCTGCCACCGCTAACGAGCCGGTGGAACACAACTTCGTGCGCAAACACAGCCTTGCCCATGCGAAGGCGCATGGCTGCGATCTGGAGACCGCATCTCTGCGGGTCTTCTCCAATGCCGAGGGCGCTTATGGCGCGAACGTCAATCAGATGATCGAAGGCGGCGCCTGGGCCGATCCGGATGAACTGGCCAATGCGTTTGAGGTGAACAAGGGCTTTGCATACGGCGTGGGCGGCGCGCCGGTGCAAAAGCGCGAATTGCTGCAAAGCGCGCTGGGCACAGTCGATTTCACCTATCAAAACCTCGAAAGCGTTGAGCTCGGCATCAATGATGTTGACCAATATGTCGATGGGCTGGGCGGCGTGTCGCGTTCGGTGGCCAAGGCAAAGGGCGAAGACGCACCAGTCTATATCCTTGATGCAACGCGCGGGAAGACCAAGGTCCGCACGCTCAGCGAGCAGATCGATCTTGAAGCGCGCACTCGGACGCTCAACCCCAAATGGTTCGAAGGGCTGCTTGACCACGGCTATGAAGGCGTGCGCATGATCGAAGGCCATGTGACGAGCACTTTGGGCTGGTCGGCGACGACCGGTCAGGTCAAGCCATGGGTCTATCAGAAAATCTCCGAGACTTTTGTGCTCGATGACGAAATGCGTCGGCGTCTTGCCGAGCTGAACCCCAAGAGTTCCGCGCGCGTCGCGAACCGCCTGCTTGAAGCGTGTGACCGCCAATTGTGGGAGCCTGATGAGGCGACCCTCGCGGCTCTGCGTGATGCCAGCGACGAACTCGAGGACCGCCTCGAAGGCGTGTTTGTGGGCGAATGAGAGAGGGATCGACAGCAATATGAACCTGATAGACCGCAACACCGCTTTCAGCCGCACCGATGGAGAAGGCTCCGTCCAAGTCCAGCTTGACCCGCGCGATCAGATCAAGGGCGCGAAGGTCTTTGCCGTCTATGGCAAAGGCGGGATCGGCAAATCGACCACTTCGTCAAACCTGTCAGCAGCGTTCTCAAAGCTGGGCCACCGCGTGCTGCAAATCGGCTGCGATCCCAAGCACGACAGCACTTTCACACTCACCAAGAAGCTGATGCCGACGGTGATCGACGTGCTTGAGACAGTCGAGTTCCATTCAGAGGAATTGCGGCCTGAGGACTACATGTTCGAAGGCTATAATGGCGTCATGTGCGTTGAGGCAGGCGGACCGCCTGCGGGCACGGGCTGCGGTGGCTATGTCGTTGGGCAGACGGTCAAATTGCTCAAACAACACCACCTGCTCGAAGACACTGACGTGGTGATCTTTGACGTGCTGGGCGATGTGGTGTGCGGCGGGTTTGCCGCGCCCCTGCAACATGCAGAGCGTGCCGTTGTCGTCGCAGCGAACGATTTTGACAGCATTTTCGCCATGAACCGGATCGTCGCAGCGATCGGCGCAAAGTCAAAGAACTATGACGTGCGACTTGCGGGCGTTATCGCCAATCGCAGCCGCGAGACCGACGAAATTGACCGCTTCTGCGACCAGATCGGCATGGAGCGGCTGGCGCACTTCCGCGATGTCGATGCCATTCGCCGATCGCGTCTCAAGAAATGCACTCTGTTCGAGATGCCCGACAGCCCCGAAGTTCAGCAGGCACAGGACGAATATCTGCGGTTGGCAGCAATGCTATGGGCCGGGGTTGAGCCCAGCACAGCGCAGCCGATGAAAGACCGCGACATCTTTGATTTTCTGGGGTTTGAGTGATGGCTACGCGCTCTGCTGAAACCTTCGAGGCAGAGATCCTCACCCGCGACGCTCACAAGGCGGCGGTGCCGGTCGATGGCTATGTTGATCGGCGCGAGGAACTGGCGACCTATTTTGACAGCACGGCGCGCCAGGCCTGGATCGACCTGACCTCTGACAAGAAGGTCAGCGGTATCCGCGCCACTGTCCGTGCAGGCCGGGATGAAATGCGCGGCACTCTGCTCGATTGGCTGCCTGTCGATCTGCGCCGGACCCGTGTGCTCGATGCTGGCTGCGGCACCGGCGCGCTGACCATCGCTGCGGCCTATCGCGGCGGGGAGATCACCGGGATCGACGTTGCCGGAGGGCTTGTTGAAGTCGCACGCGAGCGGTGCCCCTCTTTCACCGGGCATGGCCGCATTTTCTGGAAGTCGGGCGACATGCTCGACCCAGCACTGGGCCGCTTTGCTCATGTGGTCGCGATGGATTCGCTCATTCACTACGAACTCAAAGATCTGGTCGATGCGCTGGCGAAACTGGGAGAGCGGACCGATCACTCGATCCTTTTCACCTTCGCGCCTTACACCCGGATGCTGGGCGCGATGCACAAGGTGGGCAAGGTCTTTCCCAAGAGCGACCGTTCGCCCGCCATCATCCCCATCGCTGAGAGCGATCTGCGTCCGCAACTGAGCGAAGCCATGCCCGACTGGGACGTGGCCCGCACGCATCGCGTCTCCAGCGGTTTCTACACCAGCCAAGCGATGCAGCTTGTGAAACGGGGGAGCCTGTAAAGCGCGAATGAGCACAGCGCCCCACCCTCCCAGCGGCCCAGACGCCGGCACCACAGCCCCAACTTTGGGACAGGTCCTTGTGAGCTGGCTGCCCTTTGCGGACGCGGCCAGCAAGGACTTGCCGCTGGGCCGTCTGCTGCGCCTATCGCTGTTTCAGGTGAGCGTCGGGATGGCGACCGTTCTGCTGAATGGCACGCTCAACCGGGTGATGATCGTCGAGTTGGGCGTGCCGACTTTTCTGGTGGCGCTGCTGATTGCAATCCCGCTGGTGGCAGCGCCTTTCCGCGCGCTGATCGGGCACAAATCGGACACGCACCGATCAGTGCTGGGTTGGCGGCGCGTGCCTTACATCTGGTTTGGAACACTGATGCAGTTTGCCGGGCTTGCGATCATGCCATTCGCGCTGATCCTGTTCGGTAAGGAAAGCACCTTTACACTGGCCACGCTAGCGGCGGCAGGGACGTTCCTTCTCACCGGGATCGGCATCCATGTGACACAAACGGCGGGTCTTGCGCTGGCGTCCGATCTTGCGCCCGAAGAGAAGCGCCCGCGCGCTGTGGCGCTGCTTTATGTCATGTTGCTGGTGGGCATGATGTTCGCCGCCTTCATCATGGGCGGGCTGCTGATCGATTTCTCGAACACGCGCCTGATACAGGTGATCCAGGGCGCTGCGGTGATCACAATGGCGCTCAATCTGGTGGCGCTGTGGAAGCAGGAGGCGCGCAACACCGCCCCTGCGCAAAGCAAGGATGCGAGCGCCCCCTCCTTTGGCGATCTGTGGAGCGCCTTTGTCAGCGATGGGTATAATGCCCGCCTTCTGGTGGGGATCGGGATCGGGTCTGCCGGCTTTGCCATGCAGGATGCTCTGCTTGAACCCTATGGCGGGGAAGTGCTGGGCCTCAGCGTCGGCGCAACCACCGGGCTCACCGGCGCATGGGCCTTGGGCGCGCTCGTTGGCTTTATGCTTTCAGGCCGGTCGCTTGGTCGCGGCAATGATCCCTTGCGAATTGCCGGAGCCGGACTTGTCACCGGGGTGACCGCGTTTCTGTTTGTTGTGTTTGCCGCGCCCTTTGGCTCCCCGCTGATGCTGTTCCTAGGCGCGATGGCGATTGGCCTTGGCCTCGGGCTGTTCTCAGTTGGGACGCTGATCGAGGCTATGAACCTTGCGCGCAACACCACGACCGGCCTTGCCTTGGGGGCATGGGGCGCGGTGCAGGCGACCTGCGCTGGTGCGGGCATCGCCCTTGGCGGCGCTTTACGCGATGCGATTGCCGCCATTGCGATTAGCAGCAGCGAGGCGAGCGCCACTCCCATCGTCTATGGCGCTACCCGCGCGACCGGATACACCTCGGTCTATATTATTGAAATCCTGCTGCTTCTTGCAGGCCTCGCCGCGATCGGACCGCTTGTCGGCCGCAATCGCAGAACCACAACCGATCTAAAGGGAGACGCAGACCAAGCCTTTGGCCTGCGTGAGTTCCCGACATGACCGCGACCGCCCCACGCCACGGGATAAGCCGAAGGACAGCCGCACAGACCCAATGGAGGACATTGAAATGACACTTCCTGACACTTTCGGCATTCTGGCGATGAATGCCACATACATAACTGGCTCATTCGATGTGGCGGAACTGGCCTTCTGGCTGTTCCTCATCTTTTTCATCGGCCTGGTGCTTTATCTCAACCGCGAGAGCCGCCGCGAAGGCTATCCGCTTGAGCATGAGCTGACCGGCGTGGTGGAAAGCGCTCCACTGCTCGCTGGTGAGAAAAAGGTTTTCAAACTGCCGCATGGCCGCGGAACCTATGTGCCTGAAGACGGCGCGCGTGAGCCTGTCGACGTGCCAGCGCAATTCGCTTTCCACGGCGGCGGCGCGCCTTACGTGCCAACCGGCGATCCGATGAAGGATGGCATGGGACCAGCAGCCTGGGCCAACCGTCAGGACTATCCTGATCTGACCTTTGATGGCCGCCCGCGCATCGTGCCGATCGGCGCATCGCACGAGATCGAGATTGCTCCCAACGATCCGGACATCGTCGGCTGGCCGGTCTATGACTGCAATGTCAAACTGGCGGGCAAGGTGAGTGATATCTGGGTTGACCAATCCGAGCACATCATCCGTTACCTCGAGATTGAGACCAATTCGGGCAAGAAGGTGCTTGCACCGATGTTTGTCGCGGTCGTCCAGACCAAGGGCCTGCTGCACGGTCTGGGTTGGGAAAATCCTGAACTGGTTCAGATCGATGCGATCACCAAGGATCACTTCGACGATGTGCCAGCCATTGCAACCCCGGGTCAGATCACGCGCCTCGAAGAGGATAAGATCATGGCCTATTATGGCGGCGGCTACATGTACGCGACGCCAGAACGTGCGGAGCCGTTCCTATGATAGACAAGCGGGATCATCCAGCCATCAGCGAAGCAGACGGTCCGGGCGCCAATGGCGATCCGATGGGCACGCCTGCCTTGAATGAAACCGTCTTGTGGAAGGGCCGGCCGGGTCTGCCGGTCCTGACACGAACAGCGTTTCATCTGGGAAGTTTCGCGATGTACATGGCTGCGATGATCCTGCTGGCTCTTGTATTTGGGAATACGGACAGCGCGATCTTCCTTGCGGGCCTCGCGCTGTTCGGAGCTTTGCTGATCCAGCTGATTGCGTGGCAATGCATGCGTAGCACACTCTACATCATCACTGATGTGCGGCTGATCATGCGGATCGGAATGGCGGTGGAGACCCGCATCAATATTCCGCTCAAGCACATTCGAGCAGGGCATCTGAACATGCATGGGCGTGACCATGGCGATATTGCGGTTGAGCTGGCTGGCGAACGTCTGCTGGGCTATCTGCTCCTTTGGCCGCATGCCCGGCCGCTGCGCATCAACCGGCCCCAACCCATGCTTCGCTCAATCCCTGAAGCACGCAAGGTCGCCGAGATCCTGACCGAGGCTTGCGCGAAATATGCGCCGCTCGAGCAAAAATTGACCGAGGTCAAAGATCAGCCCGGCAGCGAAGCTAAACCTGAACTCACTGGAGCGCCCGCATGATCGTAAAAACCTATGATGACGACGATTTCCGCGTCCATACTCTGCCCTTGATGGCGATGGGAACGGTGGTCGCGATCACGCTCGCACTGGCGATCTCGACCAGCTTTGGCATTTTCGAGCGGCAGGCTGTGCCGGACAATGTGCGCGCCGAGCGGGGCATCAAGTCCGTTGATACGCGCGGCATCAAATTCAATGACGCCGCCGATGGCAGCATCTGGGTGGCAGACGCAGTGACCGGCGAGGAGCTGGCGCGCTTCCCGCAAGGCGAAGGCGGCTTTGTCCGCGCAACCGCCCGCGCCATGGTTCACAACCGCCAGCTTCATGCGATGGGGCCCGCGGTCCCGTTTGAACTGATCCAATGGGACAATGGCTCGATGACCTTGCGCGATAGCCAGACTGGCCGCGCGGTCGAACTGGCTTCCTTCGGAACCAAGACCCATGAGGTCTATCAGGATATCCTGGTGAAAGGACGCAAATGATGGACCGCGCTCTTTCACCCGATACCTCCCCTGATTTAGCGATGAATGCCCGCGTGTTCGAAACGCCGTGCACAATCACGGTTGAGCAGAGCCCCGAACACTTTCACGCCCATGTCGATCTGCCAGACAGCATCGTTATGGAGCCGGGCGACAAGGTCCGCGTCCATGGCGATCCGATCTCCATTCCGTTCGGCAGCCGCGAAGTGTTCCATCGCACTGCCACTGTGACGCGCGCCGGGCCATTCAAGCGCGCTCTGGTCAAGGCTGCTGCCTATTTCGACTTGGCCGAACTTTACGAAGTCAGCTTCAATGCTGGGAGGATCAAATGAACGCTCATACAAAGGTCAAGGCCGACGCCGCTCATGCCATGATGACCAGCGAAGAAGCGATGGAGCTTGCGACGCAGGACACAATGCTGACGCCGCGCTTTTACACCACTGACTTTGACGCGCTCGATGCAATCGATGTGTCGCTTGTGCGCAAGGAGTGGGATCAGCTTATTGCGGATATGGTCGGTGATCCAAACAAGATGCACTTTCGCCAGAAGGGCGATTTTGAAGGGATCATCGAGGCCCTGGAGCCTGAACTGCGCGCAGAATTCACCGATTTCCTGGTCAGCTCAATGACCTCTGAATTTTCCGGCTGCGTGCTCTATGCCGAAATCGCCAAACGGACAAAGAACCCTGACGTGAAGCAGCTGTTCAAACTGCTTGCGCGCGATGAAAGCCGCCATGCCGGCTTCATCAACGAAAGCCTTAAAGATGCCGGTATCGGTGTGGATCTGGGTTTCCTGACCAAGACCAAGAAATACACCTACTTCCAGCCGAAATTCATCTGGTACGCGGTCTATCTGTCAGAGAAGATCGGCTATGCGCGCTACATCACAATCTTCCGGCATCTCGAAAAACATCCGGAAAACAAATTCCACCCGATCTTCGATTGGTTCGAGGAATGGTGCAATGACGAATTCCGCCATGGTGAAGCCTTCGCCATGCTGATGCGCGCTGATCCCAAGCTGCTGGAAGGGCGCAACAAGCTGTGGATCCGCTTCTTCCTGCTGTCGGTCTATGCCACGATGTATGTGCGCGACCATGACCGGCCCGTCTTTCACAAAGCGCTGGGAATTGACCCGACTGAATATGACTATGAGGTGTTTAAGGTCTGCAACCAGATCGCCCGCCAGGTCTATCCGGTAGAGCTTGATATCGATGATCCGGCTTTCCGTTATCAAATGGAAAAACTACGCCTCGCCGCTTGCCGTATCGAGGATGGTAAAGAACAGGGCGGCCTTGGCGGCCTTGCCAAGCGTGTCAGCGGCATGGCTGGTGCAGGTTGGGCGTTTGCGCGCATGTATTTCCACCGCACCAAGCCCAACGCGCTGCCTGCAACGATCCGGCTTCAGCCTACATGGTGAGTTGGGACGGTCACATTGTGCCGTTCATCGTGACGGTGATGATCTGGTTTGTCGCGACCGGGCTGGTGGCCTGGGCGGACAACCGTGATCGCACCACTTTTCCCAAGAGCCTGATGCTCGGCGGGATTGGGGGGATTGCCGGGCTGGTCGTAATCCTGTTCGCCTCTCAAAGCGTCTCGATCCTTGCTGTTTATGCGAGCTTTATCGGTGCACTGATGGTGTGGGGCTGGCACGAGATCGGCTTTCTGACAGGCGCAGCGGCAGGCCCGCGCCGTGAGCCTGCTTCACCCGGCATTCGGGGAATGGAACGCTTTACCGAGGCAAGCGCCACCGTGATCCATCACGAAGTTGTGCTGGCGCTTACCGCGCTGCTGTTGATCTCGCTGTCTTGGAACATGCCCAACCAGATTGGGGCGACTGTGTTTGTGCTGCTGTTTGGTCTGCGGCTTTCGGCCAAGATCAACATGTTCGTCGGCGTGCCCAATTCCACCGCGGAAATGCTTCCGCCGCATCTGGCCTATCTGAAAACGTATTTCGGTCGCAACCGCATGACGATTCTGCTGGCGGTATCCATCGCTGCGATCACCGCCATTGCGCTGTGGTTCGGCTCGCTTGCGCTCCTGGCCCCGCTTGGAAGCGCCGAGATGGTAGGGGCGACACTCTTGACAACTTTGTGCCTGCTCGGCGGGTTGGAACATCTCTTCCTGGCTCTGCCGTTTCGCGACGGTATGCTTTGGGGATGGGCGTTCAAGCGCGGGTCTGATCCGAAGGGACAGGCCATTCGGGTTGACACATATGAATGATATGAAATGCAAAGGCCCTGGAGGGGGACAGAATATGAATTATGAGGGTTTTTTCGCAGA
>JBCBMN010000114.1:0-9360 GCA_039822745.1 Pseudomonadota bacterium
GTATTTGGCGACCATCGCGGCGTAAAACGACGTGCCGCACGCCACTATGGTCAAGCGTTTGACGCCAGAGATATCGAAATCGAACTGAGGCAAGGCAACTGAGTTATCTTCACGGCGCAAATACGAGGTAAGAGTTTGCGCTACCACGGTGGGCTGCTCAAAAATCTCTTTCTGCATGAAGTGGCGATAGTTGCCCCTTTCCACCGCCGCAGCCGAAGCCCCCGACGCTTGAACCGGTCGATCAACGGGCTGTCCGCTCAAATCGTAAATCTCCGCGCTTTGCCGACGCACAACCACCCAGTCGCCCTCTTCGAGATAAGTGATACGCTGGGTTAGCGGCGCAAGCGCCAGCGCGTCGGATCCGAGGAACATCTCATACTGGCCGTGGCCTACAACAAGCGGCGAGCCCAACCGAGCACCGATCAGAAGATCCGGGTGCGACCGAAAGGTGATGGCAAGCGCAAAGGCACCCCGTAGTCGCGGTAAGACTTCTCGAACCGCGTCTTCCGGGCCAAGCCCCGCTTCAATCCGGCTGGAAACAAGGTGCGCGACGACTTCGCTGTCGGTTTCGCTTTGGAATTGGCGCCCTTGGGCGGCCAATTCTTTTCGCAGCTCTTTGAAGTTCTCAATGATGCCGTTGTGGACGATTGCGACTTCGTCCGTCGCGTGCGGGTGGGCGTTCTGGGCTGTTGGCGCTCCATGCGTCGCCCAACGCGTATGAGCAATGCCAATCACACCATTGGCAGGATCGGAATTGAGAAGCTCGACGAGGTTCCTCAGCTTTCCTTCGGCGCGGCGGCGTACAAGCGCGCCGTCGTCAACCGTGCAAACCCCTGCGCTGTCATATCCGCGATACTCCATCCGGCGAAGGCCATCGACGAGGCGTTCCGCCACCTGCGTTTCGCTTACTATTCCGATGATGCCGCACATTGCTCTGAGCCGCTCCTTTGGTGAAGGCTGTGCGCTAAGATGAAGTCTATGAACGCAGGATTGAAGAATGAACGGCAGGCTCTACGAACCCAACGCCATTTTGCAATCCAATGGTTTCAATTGGTGACGCGTAGGCGCTGTTCGCTTGGGTCGATGGCGTGGCGATCTTCAAGCTGAGGCAAAAGAGCGGCCTTGCCACGAATGTGTTGAAGCAGGGTCTTACTCGCTCTTTGTTTGAGCGCTTTCGCGTCTGCGCCATAGGCCGCGTCATACTTCTGCATGACATCTGGCCAACCCGGCATCTGATAAAACGATCTCAACCGGTCATAGATGTCATTGGTCCACCAAGGCACAGAGTGCACCAAGCGATTAATCACAAATCCGTTGTAGTCAAAAGCAAGTCCGTCGAGACTGGAGAGATAAGCGACCGGACGTCCCGCGCCCAGGACGTTAAGAGCGACGCCACTGTTTCCGCAAATCACAAGATCACAGGCTTGTATCTCGTCATCAAGCGGATTGCCCAATGTCAGTTCTACATTTTCATCTTGAAGCGCCAGACTTGCAAAATCCATCTTGAGCAAGGTGACTGGATGTTGCCGGATCAGAACACGCGCATCAGGCAAATCGAGCCTTATGGTTGCGACAAGGCTTTGCAGAGTTTCCAGCTTCGTGCCTGCGGTCAAAAATATACCTACGGTTTGCACGGTATCGCGCCACGTCATCGGTCGCGCCGCAAGGGGTTGTCCGATCAACGCGACATCAGACTGGAACCGAGCCTTAGTCTTATAGGCCTCCGCCGTCATTTCGCCGTAGAAAAGAGCGCAATCCGCAAGCACTGGTGGCACATAAGGCGCATTCAGCGGAACGGGCGCGTGATTAACGTAGACAACCTGCCTGCCATGCTGATGCGCCGCTGCGGCCAAACCAATGGCCTCCGGACTGTAGTTACTAGGTATCAACGCGGCGGCGAGACACGCCTTTTGATCAAGGATTTGCGAAAATCGAATATAGAACGCAAGGGCGCTCGCAATTCTGGCTGAAGGCATGAAACTATGGCTTCGGGCCAACCGCCTCAAGAAGCCCCATATGCGAGGTACCAAACCCAGCAACGCAACCGCCGCCGATACCTGCTCTAAAGAGAAGATGTGCCGCATGCTCAGGGTCAGATTATCGGTGCAGAGTTGCGGTAGGAGGTCCACGGCCCGGGCCACAGCCTTCTTCTCGTTGGGGAACTGGGCAATCGACACCAATTCCGCGGAACTCCCGGTTAAGGGGCCGATGGATAGGACGCACTTGAACATGTAGGCGAGCAGAAACAGGGGCTGAAAAAGGCTCTCGCCAGACCTTTCGTAGACAGCGTCGACGAAACGATACAGGCGGTTCTTGCTCTTGATCTCTTCGAAAACAGCTGCGCGAGCCGAGGTCGTTTCCATATTCCGAACTACACTTAGCGCGCGCGCAAGATTGTATCGCGCTTCGACAGCTGCGTGTTCCGATCCTGGACGAACTTGTTCACTCGCATCCGGCGTCGGAAGACTGGATGCTTGCACCGCGTTACTTACCACGTCCGAATGCCCCTTACCTATTCGTTCCGCGTCGCACGGGCTGATCAACAAAACGACGATGGGCAGGTTATCTCAGGCAATCGTTAACAATTTACGTTTAGATCCCGTCAAGCATTGGGTTTGCCCAGAGCGCGCAGGGGAAAAGGGCGTAACTAAGAGATGATCCGCAAAGCTGTCACACTGAACGCCAAATGGTTCCTGGCGCTCCAGTCCCTTTTTTACGCCTTTGCAAACAGCATTGAGGCGCTCGTACCAATTCTGCTCGCGCCCATACTCACGCGGACTTTGGATCCGACAGGATACGGCATCTGGGTTCTGTTCGTCACCTACGCCACCTTTATGCGGCCTATAGTTGGCCTCACGACCCAAGACGCAATCCGGATGCGGTTCTACGATTTTGACCGCGCGAAGCTTGATCAGTTCACGCACACCGCCTTGTTCGTCATGCTTGTGCTGTTGACGTTTGTGTCTTTGATAACGGTCGTTTTCGGTGAGACGCTGGCCGCCGCCACCAAATTCCCACAGGGCTGGCTCATTGCCATAGTTGGCGCGGCGTTTCTCTACGAAGTTTTCTACACTGTCCTTGCGCTCCAGCAATTTCACAACCGGCGCAAAGCGTTCCTGATCACCCAGGTGGCGCAGGCTTCGCTAAGTATGATTTTCATCATCGGGTTCCTGCTGAGCGGATGGGACTGGCGCGGCGTTATTCTTGGACGCATGCTGAGCATGGCAATCGCCTCGCTATGGTCATTGCATTCCTTGGGATTCACCCTTTCATCCCTTTTTCGGATCCCAGAGCGCTCATTCTACCGAAACATTGCGTCTTTTGGTGTCGTCTATTGGCCGGCGGGCGCCGTTGTCATGGTGGTTGCGACGACCGATAAGATGATCGCAGCGCATTATCTGGGCGTTGAAGCAAGCGCCATGTTTGGCGTGGCTTGGCTCTTTGCTTCCGCGTTCTGGATGGTGAACCACAGCTTCGTATTGGCTTGGACCCCATGGCTCTTTCAGAAACTCAAAATCTCAAGCCGGGAGGGAATGCGTGAGGTCGCCTCGGTTTCCGCCTTGTACTTCGCGCTTGCAGCCCTTGCGGCAGCGGCCTTCTATTTCGCAGCCATGCTGATCGCTCCGATCATGCTCGGAGAAGCCTTCCACGAAGCCATCCCCTTGCTTCGTTATGCCATGCTCGCGATCGTGATGCAGGGCTATTTCATTCACAATATGAAGTTCCTGCATTTCGACAAAAGCATCGAAATGATGTCCGCGTGCAGCTTGTTGACTATCGCCATCAATCTGTCGGCCAGCACTCTCTTGCTTCCGAATTTTGGAATTGCGGGGATCATGCTTGGCACTGCGTTTTCATTCGGAGCGGCATTCATTATCAGCGGCGCGATTATTATTGTCCGCCACTCAAATAGGCAAAAAGGAGCGACCTCCCTTGCTGGCTAACAAAAGCGTTCTCATCACGGGGGGAACTGGCTCATTTGGCCGAGCTTTCGTTCGCACCGTCCTTCAAAGACATCCCAATGTCCGCCGTCTTGTGATTTATTCGCGGGACGAATTGAAGCAGTTCGAGATGAGCCAGGAGTTCTCACCATCGGACCATCCCCAGCTGCGCTATTTCATCGGCGATATCCGGGATAAGGACCGCCTTCGGCGAGCGCTTGAGGGCGTAGACGTCGTGGTTCATGCAGCTGCTCTCAAACAAGTGCCAGCGGCCGAGTACAACCCTTTTGAGTGCATCAAAACAAACGTTTTGGGCGCGCAAAACGTAATTGAAAGCTGTTTCGATACCAACGTCAGCGATGTTGTCGCCTTATCCACGGACAAGGCAGCCGCGCCAATCAATCTGTATGGTGCGACCAAGCTGTGCTCGGACAAGATTTTCACGGCGGCCAACAATATTAAGGGTTCCCGAGACCTTCGTTTGTCCGTCGTGCGTTATGGCAACGTTATCGGCAGCCGCGGCTCGGTGGTTCCGTTTTTCCTGGCCGCGCGATCTTCTGGAGTTATTCCGATTACCGATCCGACCATGACGCGCTTCAACATCTCCCTTGAAGAAGGGGTTGAGATGGTTCTGTGGGCGTTGGAAAACTCGCACGGGGGCGAGATTTTCGTGCCGAAAATCCCGAGCTACCGGATCACCGATCTGGCGGAAGCCATTGCGCCAGAATGCGAACACAAGGTGGTGGGCATCCGGCCTGGCGAGAAGATACACGAGGAAATGATTACCGCCAGCGACAGCCTCAACACGATCGATCTTGGACCTTATTACGCGGTGCTGCCAAGCACGACCGAGCACCTGTCCGACGATTATCTGAAGGAGCGTGGGGGAACGCCGGTTGAACCTGGATTTGCGTATGACAGCGGAACCAATCCGGACTTTCTGTCCGTTCCCCAAATTCGCGATTTAATCCGCAAGCACGTAGACCCGAACCACACAGTGTGATGTCAGGAACCATCCCTTACGGACGCCAATCCGTCAGTGAGGCGGATATTGACGCAGTGGTCGATGTTCTTCGATCGGATTTCCTTACGCAGGGACCCGTTGTGCCGGCGTTTGAAGCGGCGGTTGCCGAATATTGCGGGGCGAGGTTCGGGGTTGCGGCGAATAGCGCGACGAGCGCGTTACACATCGCCTGCATGGCGCTGAAAGTCGGACCGGGGGACTTGGTTTGGACCAGTCCGCTGACATTCGTGGCGAGTTCGAACGCGGCCCTTTACTGCGGCGCAAAGGTCGACTTCGTCGATGTGGACGCGCGCACGTACAACATGTGCCCTGAAAAGCTGGAAGCGAAACTGGATCGCGCTTCGGAAGAAGGCCGGTTGCCCAAAGTCATTATTCCAGTTCACCTCACGGGGCAGTCCTGCGACATGCGCAGGATACATGCAGCCGCGAGCCGATACGGCGTCAAAATCATCGAAGACGCCTCGCACGCGATTGGTGCGAGTTATGGCGGAAGTTTTGTTGGCTCATGCGAGCACAGCGATATCGCCGTTTTCAGCTTTCACCCGGTTAAGATCGTCACGACGGGCGAAGGCGGCATGGCTATGACAAACGATCCGGAATTGGCCGAACGCATGGGCGCGAACCGGACCCACGGCATCACCCGAGACCCAAAGCGGTTGCGCTCGAATAACCCTGACCCTTGGTATTACGAACAGCAATCGCTTGGCTTCAATTATCGGATGACCGATATCAACGCGGCCCTTGGCTTGAGCCAGCTCAAAAGGCTGCCCGAGTTTATCGATCGCCGCAGACAGATCGCTAAGACCTACGACACGGCCTTTAGAGGCACGCCCGCCAAGACCCCGTGGCAAGACCCAGAGGCGGCCTCCTCATGGCATCTCTACGTGATCCGCGTGGATCCGGAGAGATCGAATAGATCGCATCGGGAGGTGTTCGACTATCTGCGTGATGCCGGGATAGGCGTGAACTTGCATTACATCCCCGTTTATCTGCAGCCATACTATCGCGATCTCGGCTTCCAGCCCGGCCATTGTCCGAACGCGGAAGCCTATTACGCCGAAGCGATCAGCCTACCCATGTTTCCAGCCATGACCGAAAAGCAGCAGACCCGCGTGATTGACGAAGTGCTGCGCGCCGTTTCGCAATGAATATCGCGATTATCCCAGCCAGAGGCGGCAGCAAACGAATCCCGCGAAAGAACGTGAAGACCTTTAACGGGAAACCGATGATCGCCTTCGCGATCGAGGCGGGCCTAAGGTGCGAAGCCATCGGCCGGGTTCTGGTTTCGACCGAAGACGACGAGATTGCTGAGCTCGCACTTGAGCTAGGAGCGGAGGTTCCCTTTCGCCGGCCCAAAGAGCTCGCCGACGATCACACGCCAACCGTTCCTGTCATCAAGAATGCACTCGAATCCTGCCACGCTCTCGGCATTCGCCCCGAGAATGTCTGTTGCATTTATCCTTGCGTGCCATTCATCCGAGTCGACGATCTGAACGACGCCTTCGAACTGCTGCAGGCCGGTGAGCGGCATGGCTACACGTTCCCGGTAGCGCAATATGCTGCGCCTATTCAGCGCGCGCTTAAGCGCGGCGACGACGGCACCATTTCACCATTCGACGCGTCCCATACTCTAACTAGGACACAAGACTTGGAGCCTGCCTTTTTCGACGCAGGACAATTTTACTGGGCGAGTGCCCAGACGTGGCTTTCCGGGGCGGATATCCATCAAAACGGTCGTGCGATTGTGATGCCATTGTCACACGTCGTTGACATCGACACGCCCGACGATTGGCATCGCGCCGAGATACTCTACCGCGCCCAAGAGCGAACAGACTAGCGCCATGAAGGTTGCTGTACGCACGGACGCATCGGTTCAGATGGGTTTTGGGCACCTGCGGCGATGCGTTTCGTTAGCGCAAGCTTTGCGTGAAACCGGTGCAGAAGTTCGCTTTTTGACCCGCGCACTCGGTGTGGGAAGCGAGGCGCTGCTGGAAGAGCACGGTTTCCACAATCCCATTACCTTGCCAGCGCCGATTTCTGGCTTTGAGCCAGACCCAACCATCTCGCACAGCGCTTGGGCGGAGGTTTCACAACAGCGGGACATTGACGAAACCATAACCAGCCTCGGCGGATGGGCACCGGATTGGCTTGTCGTCGACCATTACGCGTTAAACGCAAATTGGCATGACGCAGTGCGCGACGCGATTGGATGCCGTATTGCCGTGATCGATGACCTCGCGGATCGTGACCTCTCCACTGATCTACTCATCGACCACAACTTTCATCCTGATCACCGCCATAAATATGCGGCTAGGCTCGCGCGACCTGCGAGAGGCTTGTACGGCCCGCGCTACGCGCTGCTTGCTCCGGCCTTTGCACGCTCACCTTCGTATGCTTTCTCACCACAGGTTCGCAGCATCGGCATATTCATGGGCGGCAGCGACGCTCCCAATTTCAGCGAGCTTGCATTAGAGGCTGTGTTCGCTGCGGGCTTCGATGGCGATGTCGAGGTCGTCACTACCTCCGCCAACCCTCACCTTGACCGATTGCGCGCGCGCACCGCCAACCGTCAGAATGTGTCGCTCGTCTGCGACTTACCTGACTTGTCGGGATTTTTCTCTCGCCATGATCTGCAAATTGGAGCGGGCGGAGGCGCAACATGGGAGCGGTGCTGTATAGGAGTGCCAGCCATTCTGCTTGTCGCTGCAAAAAACCAAGTCGAGGTTGTAACCGAACTCGCGTCTCAGAAGGTCGTGGCAGAGCCTGAAGCGCCCAACGTTGAATCCCTTGCATCCCTTTTGAAATCGATGATCGAAGACTCTGAGCTGCGACGCGAATTGGCCGCGAATTCCGCCGCCTTGGTCGACGGACAAGGCGCTTTGCGCGTCGCGCTCGCTATGCTGGCTAGCGAACTGAAGGTTCGGCCAGTCACTCAATGCGACGCGCGCGCGCTTTTCGACTGGCGCAACGCTGTCGAAAATCGTCGAATGATGAACAACCAGGAAGAGCTTGTGTGGGCCAATCACATTGACTGGCTCGACAGAGTTCTGCGTGACAAACGGCGTCTCCTCTTTATTGGCGAGGTAGGCGGTCAAGCGGTGGGGTCAATCCGCTTTGATATTGGCGAGGACGGCGTCGCGGAGCCCTCAATACTCCTTGATCCGAGCTTCCATGGTCTTGGACTTGGCCCCTACCTGTTAGGAGCTGGAGAGGCCATGACGGGAGCGTCAACCTTCCATGCCGTCGTGCTTAAACGTAATCGCGCCTCTCAAGTGCTGTTCGAACGGGCTGGATACGCGCCAACCGGACCGGAAAGCTGGCGAAAAGTCCTATAATGGACCAGTCGAGGGCGTTCGTCAGCTTGGCTAGCGCAGTGCCGCTGGATAGATTGCATTTATGACGCACCGCATCGCGATCGCTACCCCACACGCCCGCCACGACGCGCTGGCGACGGCGCTTGAACAACTTGATGGCTATGAAGTGCTTCGCATTCGCGAAAAAGACGCTCTGAGTGCAAAAGCGCTTGAGGATTTCGGCTGCCAATGGGTGTTTTTTCCGCATTGGTCATGGATGATACCGCCGGAGATTCATAGCAGTTTTAGAGCGGTCATTTTTCACATGACTGACCTTCCCTATGGCCGGGGCGGCAGCCCGCTCCAAAATCTTGTCGCGCGCGGACATGATGAAACGAAGCTTACCGCGCTACGATGCGAAGCGGGACTTGATACTGGTGCGGTTTATCTCAAGCGCGATCTATCACTTAGCGGCACTGCGGAGGCGATTTTCCTCCGCGCGGCGGATCAAATGCTGCCGATGATCCGTGAGATTGTCGAGCAAGACCTTCAACCGGTCCCGCAGGAGGGCGAGCCGGTGGTTTTCAAGCGCCGTACCCCTGAACAGAGCGCTATCGATGAGGCGCAATCGATCGGGGCGGTCTATGATTACATCCGCATGCTTGATGCCGAGGGATATCCGCACGCCTTTGCCGAGACGGAGCGCTATCGGATTGAATTCACAGCCGCTGAACGCGGCGCTGAGGGCGCCGTCATTGCGCGGGCGCGGATTATCATGAAGGACGATAAAGTATGACCACCTTGGTGATCGCCGCCCATCCTGATGACGAGATCCTGGGTGCTGGAGGCTATGTGGCGAAGCTTTCCAGCAACGGGGAAGAAGTGCATCATCTCATATTGGCCGAAGGTGCGACCAGCCGCGATGACTCACGCGACACTGCATTGCGTGGCTCGGAACTCACCGAGCTGGCGCGATGCGCTCAGGAGGCGGCAAAGATCGTCGGCGCTGCGTCGGTCGCGCTCGAGGTGTTTCCGGATAACCGCATGGACGGGGTTGAACTGCTCGATGTGGTACAGGTTATCGAGCAATACATTGCCAATC
>JBCBMN010000115.1:0-9330 GCA_039822745.1 Pseudomonadota bacterium
AACAGCCAAGCGCGAGATTGTGCTGGTCTGGCGCAAGAACTCCCCGCGCGAGGCCGATTTCCGGCTGCTGGCTGAGGAATTGCGGGCCGGATAGAAAAAGGGCGAGCCATTGCTGGCCCGCCCTCTTTGTCTCTCAGATGTGAGCGACCAGCTTACTGCCCATCCACGCTCTTGCTGACCAGCACGTTGACGGCGACGCGGCGGTTTTGTGCGCGGCCTTCTCTGGTGGAGTTGTCGGCCGTGGGATCGCTGTCCGCAAAGCCCGACGGCGTCAGCATGCGATAAGGCTTCCAGCCGCATTGCTGTTGCAGATAGTTGACCACGCGGCCTGCACGCTGTTCGCTCAGACGTTGGTTCACTTCATAGCTGCCGGTCGAATCGGTGTAGCCTACCACCAGCAGCAGAGCATTGTCGAACGCATCGGCTTCGCGTGCCGCGTTGCACAGCTCGTAACGTGCATCGGCTGACAGCGAGTATTTGCCGCTGGCGAAATAGACGTTGGTGGTGCTCTTGACGTTGTACTTGTCGATGTCGTCAAAGCGGCCAGCCAGAGCCTGCGCCGCAGCAGCGTTGCGCTGCGTTGCGGCTTCGTTGCGCTCGGTCGCCAGCTTGTTCTCGCCGATCTTCGCGCCCTGCTGCGCAAAACGCTGTGAGGTGCCGCTGGCAATCATCTGAGCGGTTTTGAGATCGCTCGCCTTCAGCTTGACCTGAGTTGCAACAAGGCCGCTACCCCATTCGACGGTTTCAACCTTGACCGGAACACCGTTCAGCAATTGCGCAAGACCAAGCTGGTCGCGCGAAAGGCCCAGAAAGCCTCCGCTTGCCTTGATCTCGGTGCCTTCGCTGATCGTGACAATCGCGGTCTGGCCGGTCGCCGTGGTTACTTCAACCTTGTTGCCAGCGCGCGCCGACACAAAGCCTTCAATGTCCGGGCCTTCGGGAAAGCCCGAAAGGTCTGCTGGCGCAGTGCCGGTCACGAGGACACCTTCATTGTCAGCTGTCGGCACTGGCTGCGGCACCGGCTGCGGCTGGGCAAATGCCGCCGAAGCCGTGGCCAGCAGTGCAATTGCGCCAAGGGCCGAATGGCCGCTCACAATCGCTCGCATAGAATTCTCCTTAGTAAATTATGCCCGCGCTCTAGGTCTCAATTGCCTTTTGCAAACGCGGGGTGGACCCCTGTATTTTTACGCTCCCGTCTTATGGGCAGCCCTTTGGCGGGCAAACCTGTCACCCAGATTAACAAAGAGACGACTTGTGCCAGCTGACCGGATCACCGGAGCCTGAAAAGCGCCCTGACTTGCCTGAAAGACCGAACTTGCCCGGACCCGAACACCGTTTCTCAATCCATATGTTTGAGACCGATGCGCAGATAATCCCAGCCTGTGATGCAGGTCAGAACCGCCGCTGCCCAGAGCGTCGAGAGCCCAATAAGGTGCATCCAGCTTTCTGCAACTGTTTTGCACGTATCGCCCATTTCCTGGCATGGCTGGCCATGCAAAGCCCCGCCTGCAATCAGTGCGCCAAGCGAGATCAGCTGGAAGGTCGTTTTCCACTTGGCGAGCTTTGACACCGGCACCGATACCTGAATGCCGCCCAGAAATTCGCGCAGGCCCGACACTGCAATCTCGCGCATCAGGATGATCAGCCCGGCAATGACGTGGAAATCGCCGACATACGGCCCGCGCAAATAGCCTTGCGCGGTCAACACCAGAATGACGGTGGCCACCATGATCTTGTCGGCAATCGGATCAAGGAAGATGCCCAGCTTCGACACCGTCCCCTGCGCGCGGGCGAGGTATCCGTCAAAAAAGTCAGTGATCGCGATCAGGCAATAGAGCGCAAAGCCGATCGCATATCCCAGCGACCAATGCGGCCACCACAGGAAGAACCCCAAAAGCGGTAGCGCGAGAATACGACTGAGCGTCAGAATATTGGGCAGTGTCAACATTGCGCAAACGCCCCTAGCGCCATGCGCGCCGCTGCAAAAGGGCGCTTAGTCGATGAGCGAACACAGTTCGCCCAGAATTTTGCTGCTCGGATTATCGGGATCAAGAAAATTGATGATCGTAAACGAGACGGCAACACCAAGGCTTGTACCAGCGCGCGTTCTCGCTATTTGAGCGGCTTGGGGGCGATGGTCCCCGCTTTGCATTATGACCACTTCCACGCACCTTATGCGCCAAAAGCGCTTTCTGCCTCTGATGGTCACGCAGTTCTTCAACGCCTTTAATGACAATGTTTTCAAGACCGCTCTGGTCCTGTTCGTGGTCTATTCGGTGTATAATGACGAACGCCAGGAAGCCCTGTTCAGCGGAATTGCCTCGGTGATCTTCATTGTCCCGTTCGTGCTGCTTTCAGCGCTGGCCGGGCAATTGGCTGACACCAATGACAAGGCTCGCATCATCCGCATTGTAAAATTGTGCGAGATTGGCTGGGCCTCGCTCGGCGCGATTGGCCTGTTTATGGCGTGGCAGGGCATCATGGTGAACACCGTCGCCATTCCCTTGCTTTTGTTCGTGGTGTTCCTAGCTGCTGCGCAATCGACCTTTCTGGCGCCGATCAAATATGCGATCCTGCCGCAGCATCTGGAAGAAAACGAAGTGCTGCCCGGCACCGGCCTGATCGAGGCAAGCACCTATATCGCCATTCTGACAGGCACGACTTTGGCGGGCTTTATCTCGGTCGAAGTGGCGATGGTGATTATCGTGCTGACCTCTTTCATCGGCTATTTCGTGTGCCGCTTTGTCCCGGATGCGCCGCCACAAAGCGATTATGAGATGCATTTCCCGCTGCTGGAGCCTTACGCCAAGAATACGCCCAATCCGGTGCTTCGCTGGCTCGGCTATCCGTTTGTCGCGCTGGCGGACCAATTGGTGATGACGGGCAAGCTGGTGCGCGAGACGATGGGCAACCGCGAGATCTGGCTCAGCATCGTCGCGATCAGCTTTTTCTGGACGATTGGTGCTGTGCTGTTCATCCAGTTCCCGCCGCTCGCCAAGAACCAGCTTCTGGCAAGCAAGGAAGTGGCCAGCCTGTTTCTGGTGATCTTCTCGATCGGGATCGCAGTCGGTTCGCTGGGCATCAATGCGCTGCTGAAAGGCGAGGTTTCCGCTCGCTATGCTCCTGCATCGGTTGTGGTCATGGGCGCGTTTCTGGTGGGGTTCTACCTCATCGCCAAGGCGTGGGTCCCCAATGCGAGCGGCGAGCTTTTGCCAGTTCAGACTTGGATACTCGAGCCGCTCGCCATCCCGCTTTCGCTCACGCTGCTGGGCATTTCGACCGCTGGCGGTTTCTTTGTTGTGCCGCTTTATGCCTTCCTCACCACGCGCTGTGCCGATGATGCCGCCTCGCGCACGATTGCCGCGAACAATTTCGTGAACTCGGCAGGTATGGTATTTGGATCGCTGCTGGCTATCGGGCTGACCTTTGTGGGCCTCGCCGTGGTTGATCAATTGCTGCTGGCAGGCGCGATGACAGTGATCTCAGCCTATCTCGCATGGCTGCTGTTTACCGCGGAAAAAGCCGCCAAGGCGCTGGCCGCCGAAGCCGCCGAGTAAACGCGCCGTTTAGGTGATGCCCGATTAGATGATGAACGCGAGGATCGCAGCGGTCGCCGCGACATAGATGCTCGCAAAGCCGCGCACGTCATCCATCGTCAGGCGCCACAGGCTCTCGGCCGGAATGTCGTGAATATCGCACTTCACATGCGGCGGTAGGCTCGCGCGGAAGGGATGCCGCGCGCTCTCATCGGTCAGCACCAGAGAGCGTCGGCGCGGACGGGTCAGATTGTCATTGTCATGCGCAGCAGCGCTCTTTTGCGCGGGACGCAGGATCATTTCGCCGGTCAGGCTGGCAGCTGCTGTTGGTGTCTTGCGAGTGCTCATGGGCCAAGCGTTAACACTTTCTTAACTTTTGGCCATCCCCGGTTTCTGCCCTGTCGCAGGGCGGGACAGTTAGGCGCGTCGCGTGTCCGAAGGCTAACCAGCCAGACACGGTTTGCGCCTGCCCTCAGCCCCGGCTAGAGGCCCAAATCGGATGGGAGAAATTCGATGACAAACAGCGCCCGCAGCGCCGCAGAACTGCTGGTCGATTGCCTGACAGAGCAGGGGTGCGAGCGCATCTTCACTGTGCCCGGTGAGAGTTTTCTGGCGGTTCTCGATGCGCTGCATGAACGCTCTGACATCGACACGGTGACCTGCCGTCAGGAAGGCGGAGCGGCGTTTATGGCGTGCGCTGACGGAGCCTTGAGCGCAGGCGATGCGCAGCGGCCCGGCATTGCCTTTGTGACGCGCGGCCCCGGAGCGACCAATGCCAGCATTGGCGTCCATGTCGCGCATCAGGATTCGCAGCCGATGATCCTGTTTGTCGGCGATGTCGCGCGCCCGATGCGTGATCGCGAGGGCTTTCAGGAGGTCGACTTTGCCGCCTTCTTTGGCCCGATCTGCAAATGGGCGACGCGCATCGATGATCCGCTGCGCATCCCGGAATATATCGCGCGCGCCTATTCAGTGGCGATCAGCGGCAGGCCCGGTCCTGTAGTGATCGCATTGCCCGAAGACATGCTGTGCGATGAAGTGCCAGCGAGCCTTGCCCCTCGCCCGATGGTCACGCGCCCCGCGCAGGCGGTCTGCCCCGATGCGATGCAAGCGATGCTGGCGATGATCGGCGATGCTGCCAGCCCGATTGCGATCATTGGCGGCGCAGGCTGGAATGCCAAGGCGCGCGAACACTTTCAAAGCTTTGCAGAGCGGATCGGGCTGCCGGTCGCGACCGCGTTTCGGCGGCAGGATGCGATTGCGCCGACCTCAAACGTCTATGCGGGTAATCTGGGATATGGCCCCAACCCCAAGCTGGTCGAGCGGGTCAAGGTGGCTGACCTTGTGCTGACTGTCGGCGCGCGTCTGGGAGAGGCCACGACGGATGGCTATGCTTTCCCCACACTTGAGCATCCCGATCAGGTGCTGATCCATGTCCATCCTGACCCGAACGAGCTGGGCCGGGTCTATCGCACCGATCTGGCACTCGCCTGCTCAGTCGATGAATTCGCTGAAGCGGCGGCTTTGTGGGAAGATGACAGGATCATTCCCTTTGATGCAGGGGCCAAGGCGCATCAGGAGTGGGAGGAATGGGCAACGCACACGCCGTCTGCCAACCCACCCGCGCTCGACATGGGAGCCTGTGTCACGGCGATGCGCGCGGCACTGCCGGCGGACACGATCATCTGCAACGGTGCAGGCAATTTTGCCGGGTGGTGGCACCGCTATTGGCGCTATGCCGGGCATCCGAGCCAGCTTGCGCCGACCGCAGGAGCGATGGGTTACGGCGTGCCCGCCGCCGTCGCTGCCGCGCTGCGCTATCCCGACAGAAGCGTGGTGGCCGTGGCTGGCGACGGCGATTTCCTGATGAACGGGCAGGAACTCGCCACCGCCGTGCAGCACGGGGCCAACATGCTGGTGCTGATCGTCGACAATGGCGCTTATGGCACGATCCGCATGCATCAGGAGCGCGAATATCCTGGCCGAGTGTCCGCAACCAAGCTCTCAAACCCGGACTTCGCCGCTTTGGGCGCAGCCTATGGGGCATGGAGCGCAAAGGCTGAGACAACCGAAGAGTTCACCGCTGCCCTTGCACAAGCACAGTCACAAAGCGGCCTGCGGCTGATCCATATGGTGATCGATGTCGAGCAGCTCGCCGCCAGCGGAGCCACGGTCAGCGGGCTTCGCGCCAAGGCGAAGTAACGCTTATCCCTCGGCCATCTTACAGATCACGTCCCACTCATCGGGCGTAATCTTGGCGACCGAAAGCCGCGAGAGGCGCACCAATTCGCAGTCGGCAAGTTCGGGCGTCGCCTTGATCGCCTTTAAAGTGACCGTGTGATCGAACTTGCGTTTCGGCTTGATCTTCACCGCGGCCCATTTGCCGGTTTCGTCTGTCGGGTCGAGGATACCCTCAACGGTGATCTCAACTATGCCGACAATCTCCAGCCCTTCGCGCGAGTGGTAGAAGAACGCCTCTTCCCCCACTTTCATCGCCTGCAGATTGTTCTTGGCGAGGTGGTTGCGCACGCCGTCCCAGACGCCCTCTTCCTCGGCGACCAGATCATCCCAGCCGTATTTGAACGGTTCAGACTTCATCAGCCAGTAATTGCGCGCGGGATCGGACATCGCTGATCTTACCTCCTCAATCAGGGTATTCACGCAGTCTGCCCTAGCGCCCCCCAGCGCCCACCGCCAGTCCCACAGGGTGACTAAGCGGCTTGAATTAACCCGATTTTCACATGGCAGTCCGAATACAAAAGCGAAGCGTGGAAAACCGGAAAGGCCCCTGGACAAGGGCATCATGCAATACGGGGAAACAACTAAGCCTGACACAGGCGATCAAGCGCAGTCGCAAGAGCGGCTGGGCGATGCGGAGCGCGACCTTCTTGGGCTGGGTATCGCGATCACCGCAATCTTGCTGTTTGTCGCAACGGGCGGGACGGTTTTGCCCGAAGTCATGCGCGCGTATTGGAACGAGGAAGCAGCGCCGAGCCACTTGCTGGTCAACGCGCTTTTGCTCAACATTGCTTTGGTGATTTTCAGCTGGC
This sequence comes from Pseudomonadota bacterium, assembly GCA_039822745.1. Classification (GTDB taxonomy): domain Bacteria; phylum Pseudomonadota; class Alphaproteobacteria; order Sphingomonadales; family Sphingomonadaceae; genus Erythrobacter. The sequence goes on from JBCBMN010000115.1 coordinate 6,587, forward strand.
GGCGATACCGCCAATTGCGCGAAGAGATCGTGGTCCGTCAGGCTGCCGAGCGCAAGGCTCGCGAACTTTCCGAGACCGATCCGCTCACCGGATGTCTCAATCGCCGCTCCATGGCCAAGGCTGCCAATGTCCTGCGCGAGGAAGCCAGCGAAATGGGGCAGGCCATCGCCTATGTCATGATGGACCTCGACAACTTCAAACAGATCAATGACATGCATGGCCACTTGGCTGGCGATGCAGTTCTGATCGGATTTGCAGATCGTATGCGCAATGTGCTTCCCAAGAGCGCACGGTTTGCGCGTCTAGGGGGCGACGAATTTGCTTTCACGATCGCCTATGACCCTGCCCATCCCGAGCGTATCGAAGACCTCGTCATCCGCATCTATGAACAGATGTCTCGCCCGATCGAAACCGAGAGAAACCCCATCAAGGTCATGCTGTCGATCGGTATGGCGACCGATTATGATCGGGATGGCTTTGATCCCATGCTCAAGGATGCCGATGGTTTGATGCAACGCGCTGACATCGCGATTTATCACGCCAAGAAGCAGGGCAAGAACCGCTTCTTCTGGTTCGAGCCGAGCATGGAGAACGAACTGCGGTTCCGCAATGAGCTGGAATCCGGCATCCGGCGCGGGCTCGAAAACGGCGAATTCTTGCCCTATTACGAGCAGCAGATCGACATTGAGAGCGGCGATATCGTCGGCTTTGAAATGCTCGCGCGATGGCAGTCGCCGCAATTGGGACTCGTCAGTCCGGAAATTTTCATTCCCGTGGCCGAAGAGATGGGTGTCATCGCCGATCTTTCGGACCAGTTAATGCAGCGTGCCTTTGCCGATGCGAATGAATGGGCGGATGCCATCACGCTCTCTATCAATATCTCTCCGGTGCAATTGCGCGATCCGTGGTTTGCGCAGAAGCTTCTGAAACTGCTGGTGCAGGCCAATTTCAAGCCACAGCGGCTTGATATCGAGATCACCGAAAGCTGCCTGCACGAAAATGTCGGTCTGGTGCGCTCGATGATAACGAGCCTGCGCAATCAGGGCGTGCGCATCAGCCTTGATGATTTCGGGACCGGTTATTCCAGTCTTGAACAGCTTCGCTCGCTGCCATTTGACCGGCTCAAGATCGACCGCAGCTTTGTCAGCGAGCTGTCCTCGCCAGATGGCCATTCGCGCATTGTCGATGCAATAGTCTCGCTGGGGCGCGGCCTTGATATGCCGATTACGGCTGAGGGTATCGAAGACGAGGAAATCCTCGGGGCTCTTAAGAAAATGGGCAAACTCAAAGGGCAAGGCTATCTCTATGGCCGCCCTGAACCTGCTGATGAAGTGCGCGCGCGACTTAAGGAAAAAGGGCTGCTGAACGAAACGCGGCCCGATGTCTCCAAGATGGAAAAGGCCCGCAGCCAAAGCGCTCGCAATGCTGAGCGCAGAGACCCCAACGAATTCCTGCGCCGCGCGCGCGGCTAGGCCCCGATCCGCCCACTCGTCCGCCCACTCATCCGCCCGCTGATCCGCTTGGGCCGGGCCTCTTGTCTTTACGAAGGCGCGATGGGTGCATAGATGCGCCTTTCATTATGCGCGTTCCCTTCATCAAGATGCATGGCCTTGGCAATGATTTCGTCGTGCTTGACGCACGCGGGACGAGCCTGCCTGCCATGACTGATAGTGCCGCGCGCGCCATTGCGGATCGGCGCGAGGGGATTGGGTGCGATCAGCTCATCATCCTGCATCCGAGCGAAGCCGCCGATTTCCGCATGCAGATTTTCAATTCGGATGGCGGCGAGGTGGAAGCCTGCGGCAATGCCAGCCGCGCAGTGGCCTTGCTCCATGGCAAAGCGGCGCGCGTGGAAACGGCAGGCGGATTGATCGCTCTGGAGCCATCAACAGGCGGGGCCACAGTCGATATGGGCGCGCCGCGCTTTGACTGGGACGCGATCCCGCTCGCCTATGCGATGGACACGAGCGCCATGCCCGTTGGGTGGGATAGCCTTGAAACCCCGAGCGCGGTCAATGTTGGCAATCCGCATGTCGTCTTTTTTGTTGAGGATGCCGATGCGGTGGATTTGGCGCGACAAGGCCCGGTGATCGAAAACGACCCGCTCTTCCCGGAAAAGATCAACGTCAACGTCGCCAGCCTTGCAGGGGAAAACCACCTGAAGCTGCATGTGTGGGAGCGCGGCGCAGGGCTCACGCGGGCTTGCGGCACCGGAGCCTGCGCAACGGCGGTGGCGGCAATCGCGCGCGGTCTGGTGCAAAGCCCGGTGCGTGTAACGCTGCCCGGCGGTGATTTGGAAATCGACTGGCCCAAGAACGGGGCCAAGAACGGAGAACGCGGCGGCACAATCCGCATGACAGGCCCTGCAACCGAGAGCTTTCGCGGCGAGTTTGAGTGGGAAGATTTCGCATGAACGCGCCCTCCACCCCCGCCCCCTTCCCTGAGGTCGTCTCTTTAGGCTGCCGGATGAACATTGCCGAGAGCGAGCGGATGAAGGCGATGCTTGCTGATGCGGGCGATGTCGTGGTGGTCAATTCCTGCGCGGTCACTTCCGAAGCGGTGCGTCAGACCCGCCAGGCGATCCGCCGCGCGCGCAAGGACCGCCCCGAAGCGCGCCTGATCGTCACCGGATGCGCCGCCGATATCGAGCGCGATGCCATCGCCGCCATGCCCGAGGTCGATGGTCTGATCGCCAATGCGGCCAAGCTTGATCCGCGCGCATGGAATGTCCCCGCTCCAGAAGC
>JBCBMN010000116.1:0-9329 GCA_039822745.1 Pseudomonadota bacterium
ATGCGGATACGCGAAGCCGCCTCGTCCATCAGGTCGATGGCTTTATCGGGCAGGAAGCGGTTCTGGATGTACCGATCTGAAAGGCGCGCGGCGGCGACGATGCTGCCATCCGTAATCCGCACGCCGTGATGCAGTTCATACTTGTCCTTGATACCGCGCAGGATGGAGATGGTGTCCTCAACGCTGGGCTCTTCGATATAGACCGGCTGGAAACGGCGTTGGAGCGCGGGGTCCTTCTCGACATATTTCTGATATTCATCGAGTGTCGTGGCACCGATGCAGTGCAATTCGCCACGCGACAGAGCGGGCTTTAGAAGGTTGGAGGCGTCCATCGAGCCTTCGCTCGCGCCTGCCCCGATCAGCGTGTGCATCTCGTCAATGAACAGAATGATATTGCCATCGGCATGGCGAACCTCGTCGAGGATCGATTTGAGCCGCTCTTCAAATTCGCCGCGATATTTTGCACCTGCGATCAGCGAGCCCATGTCGAGGCTCATCAAAGTGCGGCCCTTCAGGCTGTCGGGCACATCACCATTGGCGATCCGCAGCGCCAGCCCTTCGGCAATCGCGGTCTTGCCGGTGCCGGGTTCACCGATCACCGCAGGGTTGTTCTTGGTCCGGCGAGCGAGGATCTGGATGGTGCGGCGGATTTCCTCATCGCGCCCGATCACCGGGTCCAGCTTGCCATCGCGTGCCGCCTGCGTCAGGTCGCGCGCAAATTTCTCCATCGCATCATAGGTGCTTTCAGCGTTCGCGCTGTCTGCTGTCTTGCCGCCGCGCAGGTCTTCAATGGCGGAGTTAAGGCTTTGAGCGGAGACTCCAGCCGCTTTCATCGCATCGCCGGTCTCACCGGGCGCCATGGCGAGAGCGGTCAACAACCGCTCAACCGTCACGAACGCATCGCCAGCCTTCTCCGCGAGCGTCTCCGCGCTATCGAGCGCCCGCACCGCATCGTTATCAAGTCCGGGCTGCGATTGCGCACCGCCGCCGGTCACGACCGGGATTTTGCCAAGCGCCGCGTCAACTGCGCTCACTGCAAGCGGCGCTTCACCGCCCGCACGCTGGATTAGGCCAGCCGCCATGCCCTCCTCATCTTCGAGCAGCGCTTTGAGAATATGCACCGGGCTGATCCGCTGATGGTTCATGCGGATCGCGATGGTTAGCGAGGACTGCAGAAAACCCTTCGCGCGGTCAGTGAACTTTTCGAGATTCATTTCCGAGACAACCCCTCAATCAGCTTTCCCATCCCATGTAGTGTTGCCCATTTGCAACACAACCCCTCTCGCCATGTTTTTGCCCATGAGCGAGCGGGTAGGTGTATTAGTCAACTAGGTGGGTTCGATAGCGCGGCTTGCCAAGCCCCTTTTGCCGAACCGCCTTTCCCATTCGCATTTTTCCCGTTTGCACCTTTCGCTGCGATGTGCCCAAATAAGTCCAGATCATCAGGCTCAAAGCCAAGAAAGCCATAATCATGTCCGGATCGCCACAAAGAATCATCCATATCGGCCTTGGCAAAACTGGCACCACCACTTTGCAACGGCGTGTCTTTCCGCAAATCGCGCAGCTCGGCGGACATGCTTACAATCCTGACGAGCTCATCATGCTCACGCTCAAGGCGGTGATGGACCCGGACGATGCGCAGACACGCCAGCTGATCCGTGACCGCGCCGATCAAGAGCCGCGCCTGCTGGTCAGCAATGAAGCGCTTGTGGGCTGGCAACCGCATCGCTTTGAGGAGGCTGCTGACCTCAACCTTGCGCTTTGGGGTGAGGATGCGACCATTGTGCTGACCCTGCGCGATCCGATAGAGTTTCAAACGAGCCTGTATGCCGATGCCTTTCGCGGCGGGATTTATCGGACACCGCAGGACTTTTTCCTCGCGGGCGAGCAGTTTGAGCGCGTGCGCCCCTTCTGCCATCACTGGATCGAGGATTTCTTCAGCGTCGATCATTTCGATCTGGAGCACCTGCTCGCACTCTACCGCGCGCGCTTTCGCAAAGTCGTCGCACTGCCTTATGAGACCCTGTTCGACATGCATGGCCTCGCTCGGCTGTTCGGCCTCAGCGAGGAACAGCGCGCGGCCCTGGCGGCCAACACAGCGTCAGCCCCGCGCCTTAACCAGCGTGCCTCAGCGGCAGAAATGAAGCTGCATGCGATCTACGCAAAGCTGACAAGGCAGCACGGTCTCAACGCTGGCCTTGCCGAAGGGCAGCGCTGGCGGATTGCCATGATGGGCGGCCCGCAGAGCCATAGGCGCGCGCCTTTGATCGACTCAAGGCGATGGCTGGCGCGCTTGGCGAAACTGTCCAACCGTATCATCCCGCGCAAACCTTATGCACTGCCGGGCAATGTCTATGCGAACGCGGAATTGACGCAGAAGAACCTCGCGCTCCTTGCTGATCTTGTATCGCAGGAGCGTGATGCTTGACGCGGTGCCTGACACCCCGCAATGATCGCCGGAAAATGCGCGCATAAATCTAGGGAGAGAATAGCCATATGTCTTGGCTCAAGCGGATCGGGTTCGGCCTTGCCGTCGTGCTCGTCGTCATCTTCATCACACTGGCCACTTGGGAGCCGATTGTTGCCAGCGCTGCGGCCACATCGTCAGACAAGGCCTATCGCGCGGAGATCATTCGCGACGAATTTGGCGTGCCGCATATCTATGGCAAGACCGATGCCGATGTCGCCTTTGGCGTGGCGGTGGCGCATGCCGAAGATGATTTCTTTACCCTGCAAGACGTGATCGCGATGAGCCGCGGGCGCTATGGCGCGATTGCGGGTGAAGAAGGCGCGGTGTTCGATTATGCGTATCACCTGCTCGATGCGCGCGGGACGGCTGAGGCCGAGTATCCCAAGCTGCCCGAAGACACGCGCGCTTTGTTCGAAGCCTATGCCGCGGGCCTTAATCACTATGCCGATGAGCATTCGGACGAGGTCAAGCTGTCCAGCCTCTTTCCTGTTAACGGCGAAGATGTGGCCGCGGGCTTTGTGTTGCGCCAGCCGTTCTTCTTTGGCCTGGGCAATGTCATGGGTCCGCTGGTTGCAGGCGAGGAGTTGCGCCGCGAATTCGGGCCCGACATTCCTGGTTTTCCGCGCCCGCCGGTCAATGCTGAAGAGCCTGCGGAAGAGGTCGCGCACAAGGGCACCCACCCGCTGCCCTGGGGTGATGATGCAGGCTTGCTCGGATCGAATGCATGGGCTGTGGCCCCGGCGAAGTCGGGCGGGCCAACCACGCTGATTTCGAACTCGCACCAGCCGCTGCGCGGGGGTGTGGCGTGGTACGAATTCAGCGTTGAGAGCGAGGAAGGCTGGCACTTTACCGGCGCCAACTTCCCCGGATCGCCCTTCCCCTTCCTTGGCCATAACGAACATCTGGGTTGGACCAACACCGTCAACCGTCCCGACATGGCCGATGTCTACAAGCTGGAGATGGATGACGGCGGCACGCGCTATAAACTCGACGGCGTATGGCGCGATCTTGTGAGCAAGACGGTGATCCTGCCCGTGCGCATGGGTCCGGTGATCCTGCCGATCTTCCAGACGGTCCATCGCAGCGTCCACGGCCCGGTGATCGAGAATGACAAGGGCTTCTTCGCGATCCGCTATGGCGGGATTGGCAAGGTCGATCAGCTCGATGCCTATTACCGCATCAACAAGGCGACCACGTTCGAGGAATGGGAAGCGCAAATCGCGCGCATGGCGATCCCTTCCACCAACTTCATCTATGGCGATGAAGCGGGCAATATCGCCTATGTCTATAACGCCGCGATCCCCAATCGCCCCGAGGATATCGAAGCCAATTGGCGCGGCGTTCTGGATGGCTCGCGCTCAGACCTGATCTGGGAAGGCACGGTTGACTATGCCCGCATTCCCAAAGTGGTGAACCCGGCAAGTGGCTGGGTCTATAACTCCAATAATGAGCCTTACACGGCAGCGGGCGAAGGCAGCGATCTGGACCCTGCCGACTTCTCGCCGGTTCTGGGCGTCGAGCGCAAGCAGACCAACCGTTCACGCCGCGCTTACAAACTGCTGAGCGAGGCTGAGGTTCTGGACCGCGCGACTTTGGAAGCGATCAAGTATGACACCGCCTATGAGCGCGCCAGCTATGTCGATACGATGATGACTGCGCTGGAAGGCCTGGAGGCCGAGGGTGAGCTTGCCGAAGCGCGCGACCTGCTGCTTGCGTGGGACTACACCGCCGACAATCAAGGCTCTGCCGATGCGCTCGCTTACATGATGATCCGCGATTTCATGTCGGCGGAATATCAGAACAAGGGAAGCTATCCTGACATCGCTGAACTGCTGCAGAAATCGGTCGACCACCTGAATGAGCATTTCGGCCGGATTGACCCGCCGATGTCGGACCTCGTCCGCCTGCGTCAGGGCGACGTCGATCTGCCGCTGGATGGCGGCTCAGATACATTGCGCGCGGCGACCACTTGGCGGGTCGAAGAGGATGGGCGCCTCAGCCTCGTCCACGGAGACAGCTTTATCCAATGGGTTGAGTGGCCAGCACCGGGTAGCGAAGGGGAGCGGGTTACATCTCGTTCAATCCAGCCATTTGGCGCGGCGACCACCCGTCCGGACAGCCCGCACTACACCGATCAGATGCAGCTTTACGTCGATCACAAGCTTAAACCCGTCCGCTTTTGGCGCGACGATGTCGAGGCCAATGCAAAGCAGCGATATGTGGTTGAAGCGAACTGACACTGGTGTAAACAGCCTCGCCAAGAAGGCGCCAAGAAGGGGTCTTCGAATAAGGCTGTCTCAAGGGAGAATTTGAATGTCTGTAGCCGGTTCTTACAACACCACCGTCAAAAGCCCGATGGGCGATCAGAGCGGCACCATCACCGTCACCGACAATGGCGACGGCACCTTCAGCGGCAAGATGGAAGGCGGCATGGGCGCCATGGACATCCCGACCGGCACGATCGAAGGCAACACGATCAAGTGGTCGATGGACATGACCGTCCCGATGCCGATGAAGCTCGACTGCGAAGCGACCATTGACGGCGACACGCTGACCGGCACGGTCAACGCTGGCGCATTCGGCGCAATGCCACTGTCGGGCACGCGCGTTTAAGCGGACGCATCCGATTACAAAACAAAAGGCCGCCCGGAGCAGTTCCGGGCGGCCTTTTTTGTTGAAAGCATTGCGCGCGGCCTCACCCCACGCCCAGCTTCTCCAACTCCGCATCGATCAACGCGAGCACCGCGTCGCATTTCGCATCGTCCAGCGCATCGGCGTGAGGCGGGCCCCAGTCACCCAGCGGGTTGCCTGCATCATTGTCGAAATATTCGCCGCTATGCCCGTCAAACAGCGCGCCGACAGCGCCTTCGGTGAGGATGCGATAGCCCTTGGTGGGATCGTTGCCCTCCATGCCAAAGCCTTGGGTCACCATCTTTGTCGCCAGCAGCGAACCGGGATTGACCGCATAAAAGGAAGGCCCCTGAGGATGCACCGCTGCCATCCGGCGTGACCACATGGTGAGCGCCAGTTTGCTTTGCGAATAGGCCTTAAAGTCATCGTCGATTGGCTCTGCTCCGGTGAGATGCGCTTCGACGATCGGCGCCTGCGCGGCTGAGGAGGTGCTCACCACACGCGCATCGGGCCCAAGGCAGTCCATCAGGTTGCGTGTCAGGATGATCGGCGCGAAGGTGTTGACCAGATAGCGTGCATCATGGCCGCTGGCGCTGACAGGATCAGAGGATTTTACAATACCGGCATTGTTGAGCAGCGCGTCAATCTGAGCGTGGTCGCTCGCAACCGCCTTTGCCAGCGCGACCACTTCAGCCGGATTGACGAGATCAGCCTGATAGGTGCCAAGCTGCGCTGAGGGCACGTCGTCTGCAATTTCCGCCTTGGCCGCTGCCAGCTTTTCAGCAGAGCGCCCGTGCAACAAGACGCGGTGCCCCTGCTCAGCCAAAGCGCGCGCGGCTCCCTTGCCAATGCCGTCGGTCGACCCGGTGATTAGGATCGTCTTCATCTCACTCCCTCCCTAATGTCATCCATTAGACAGAAGGTATAGCAGGTTTGGCAGATGTGTCTTGCGCAGACTTAGCCCAGCTTGTCCTTCAGGATCTGGTTGACGACCTGGGGGTTGGCCTTGCCTTTCATTGCTTTCATCGTCTGACCCACGAAGAAACCGAAGAGCTTGTCCTTGCCGCCCTTGTATTGCTCTACCTTGTCCTCGTTGTTCGCAAGGATGTCATCAATGGCGGCTTCGATAGCGCCGGTGTCAGAGACCTGTTTGAGGCCTTCAGTGTCGGCGATTTCGTCGGGCTCGCGGCCTTGGCGAAGGACGATTTCGAAGATTTCCTTGGCCTGACCGCCGCTGATCTCGGCCTTGTCCTGCATTGCAAGGATCGCCGCCTGCCGCTCAGCGGTGGCGTGGCTCGCATCGGCTTCATCACCGAAATTGTCCTTGGCCGATTTGATCACACCCGGCGCGACCGAAAGCGCCCAGTTGGCGACCTGCGTGGCAATGGCGGTTTCGGGCTTGCCAATGGCGCTCGAAGCGGCGCTGAGCAGCGTTTCGAACCGCGCAAAGGTCTCCACCTCGGCGGTCAGTTCGCGGGCATTGTAGGGGGTGAGGCCCAGCTCTTCCTCATAACGCTTGCGCTTGGCGTCGGGCAGTTCGGGCAGGCTCGCGCGGCATTCCTCAAGGAAGCTGTCTTCCAGCACCAGCGGCAACAGATCGGGATCTGGGAAGTAGCGGTAATCGTGCGCGTCTTCCTTGGACCGCATGGTGCGCGTGGTGCCGGTGGCGACATCGAACAGGCGCGTTTCCTGGTCGACCGTGCCGCCGCTCTCCAGCAGATCGACCTGGCGGTTCGCTTCATATTCGATGACCTGCATCACGAATCGCACTGAGTTCACGTTCTTCGTCTCGGTCCGCGTGCCCAGTTCCTCGCCGGGCTTCCTCACGCTGACATTGACGTCGGCGCGCATCGAACCTTCTTCCATATTGCCATCGCAAGAGCCGACATAGCGCAGGATTGCGCGCAGTTTGCGCACATAGGCCCCGGCCTCTGCCGGAGAGCTCATATCCGGCTTGGAGACGATTTCCATCAGCGCGACCCCGGAGCGGTTGAGGTCAACATAGGACATGGTCGGGTGCTGATCGTGCATCAGCTTGCCCGCGTCCTGCTCGACATGGATGCGCTCGATCCCGATCACCTTGTCTTCGGGAATGCCGGTCTTCTCGTCTTCCTCGATCAGCAGCGAGCCCTCGCCCACCAGCGGGTGATAGAGCTGGCTGATCTGATAGCCCTGCGGCAGATCGGCGTAGAAGTAATTCTTGCGGTCGAACCGGGACCACGCATTGATCTCAGCCTCGATCGCCATGCCGGTGCGCACCGCCTGACGGATGCATTCCTTGTTGGGCACGGGCAGCATCCCGGGCATCGCCGCATCGACGAGGGAGACCTGGCTGTTGGGCTGTGCGCCAAAGGTGGTGTCAGCGCCCGAAAACAGCTTGGATTTCGAGGTCACCTGCGCGTGAACCTCAAGGCCAATTACGACCTCCCATTCGCCGGTTGCGCCCTGGATGCGGTAGTCAGTCATTGGTCTGTTCCGTCGTGTTCTCGTCAGTCATTCGCTGGGCCGGGCGTGCCTCGCCGATAGGCTTTGGCCCCGGTTGGCGGATTTGCTCGCCCGTCTCGCTGTCAAAGCGCGCTTCGCCATGATCAATCGTCTTGGAGAGATACATCACCACCCCGCCCAGAAGGACGAAGCAGACCATAAAGATGGTCGCGTAGATGATCTCTCCGGTCATGTTACCACCACTTCTCCGGCGCATGGTCGAAGCCGGCGCGCTGTTGGATCGCCAGACCTGCATCCAGCACCGTCTGCTCGTCAAACGGCTTACCCACCAATTGCAGGCCGAGCGGCAGGCCGTCGCCTGTCATCGTCGCGGGCACGCTCATGGCGGGCAGACCGGCGAGGCTGGCGGGCACCGCGAACACATCGTTCAGATACATCGTCAGCGGGTCTTCGTTGAGGCTGCCGAGCGGGAAGCTCGCCGTCGGCGTTGTGGGCGCGAGGATCAGGTCGCACTTCGCCCACGCCTGCTCAAAATCGCGCGCGACCAATGCGCGGACCTTTTGCGCCTGGTTGTAATAGGCGTCGTAAAAGCCCGCCGAGAGCACATAAGTGCCGATCAGGACACGGCGTTTCACTTCATCGCCAAAGCCCGCCTCGCGCGTTTCGGCATACATATCCTGCAAGCCAGCGCCCTCGGGCAATTCGCGCAGACCATAGCGCACGCCATCATAGCGCGCGAGGTTCGAGGACGCCTCAGCCGGGGCGATGATGTAATAAGCGGGCAGCGCATGTTTGGTGTGCGGCAGCGAGATATCGACGATCTCGGCGCCAGCGTCTTTGAGCCATGCCTTGCCCTGCTCCCACGAGGCGAGAATTTCGTCAGAGGTGCCCTCCATCCGGTATTCCGCCGGAATGCCAACGCGCTTGCCTTTGAGGTCTGCGCTAAGAGCCGCTTCCCAATTGGGCACGTCCATCTGCAAGCTGGTCGCGTCCTTGGCGTCAAAACCGGCCATCGCGCCGAGCATGATCGCGCAATCCTCAACCGAGCGCGCCATGGGTCCGGCCTGATCGAGAGAAGAAGCAAAGGCGACAATCCCCCAGCGCGAACAGCGACCATAGGTCGGCTTGATCCCGCAAATGCCGGTGAAGGCGGCGGGCTGGCGGATCGAACCACCCGTGTCGGTGCCGGTCGCCGCCGGAGCGATGCGCGCAGCCACGGCGCTCGACGAACCACCCGAAGAGCCACCGGGGCTCATAGCGGCATTGGTCCCGTCCTTACGCCAGGGCGAGGCAACATTGCCGAAATAGCTCGTCTCGTTCGACGAACCCATTGCGAACTGATCGAGATTGAGCTTGCCCAGCATCCCGGCGCCCGCGTCCCACAGATTTTGCGAGACGGTGCTTTCATATTCAGGCGTGAAGCCTTCGAGGATGTGGCTTGCTGCGGTGGTCTGCACACCCTTGGTGCCAAACAGGTCCTTCATGCCAATCGGCACACCTGCCATCGCACCCAGATCTTCGCCCGCAGCACGCTTGGCATCGACAGCATCAGCAGCGGCCAGTGCATGGTCAGGCGTGGTGACGATAAAGGCGTTGAGCTTAGCGGCTTCAGCGACGGCGGTGTTGAAGCTTTCCGCCACTTCGCGCGCGGTGAAATCACCGCCCGCAACGCCATCGCGGATCGCCTTGACACCCAGAGAGGTAAGGTCCGTCATTCTTGTTCAATTCGCCTTATTCAATGACTTTGGGAACACCGAAGAAGCCGTGCTCAGCTGCCGGCGCG
>JBCBMN010000117.1:0-9318 GCA_039822745.1 Pseudomonadota bacterium
GCGCGACGGCAAAGTCAACTGACACGTCAAAGCCAGCTTGGGTTTGATTGGTGTTATTGATGTCAAAGCCATGCTCTGCGCCGACCAAAGTGTAGAAGGCATAGGGCACCTCAACACTGTCGGCCTGTGCTGCCAGATCCAGTGACACTTGGTAATCGACCACCGGGTCTTCATCGCCATGCAGGATCAGGAACGGAGCCTCTCCCGCTTCCAGGTCTTCAGGTCTGAAGAGTTCGCCCCACCAAGCATTGACGAAGAGCGGTTCCGGGCGGGCGATTTCGTATGGGTTGAGCGAATAGGCAATTTGCGCGGTGATGATTGTCCCGGCCGACGATCCCCAATAGCCCATCCTGCTCATGTCGAAGCAGAATTCTTCGGCGTTGTCTTCCATCCAGCGCAGAGCCGTGACGCCGTCTTCGATCGCGGAGACGATGGCCGGGTACAGATCGCCGTCCGGATCGGATACGATGCCATCATCGATCAAGTCCTGGCCGAACTGCGCATACTCCTCAGAGAACACAGGCATGTCTCCGGAAAGGCGATAATTGATCGAAACGAAGTTCAGCCCCTCTTCGACAATGAGCGGGGCCAGTGCCTCGACAATCTGATCCTGCTTGTCACCAATGGCGAATGCGCCGCCATGGACATAAAAGACAGTCGGGCGCGGAGCCGTGCATGTCGCTTCGGGCTGGTAGATGTCGAGCAGGAGTTCAACACTGCCCGTTTGCGTGGCGCCCTCCCCGTAAATGCGGTCTTCCAGCAAGACAAATGCGGGTTCTGTTGGGGTGGGTGTTGGAGTGGGTGCTGTTGCGGTTTCTTCGACGACGACGACCTCGTCGCTACCGCAGCTTGCAAGGCCAAGTGCGGCGACAAGCGTCAGCAGGCTACGAGATGGAGGGGTGAGGTACATAGGGCGGTGTCCTTTCCAGCTAGGTGGTGGGAAAAGACTGGAGCGGCAGGTTTGCCCCTGTTTGCCGCTTCGAACACCGTTTTTGGCGAATTGTTGCCGCAGGCGAGCATTCGACAAAAATGGTTGCAAAGCCAAACTGGAGATGCCTGCTGGAACCGGGTATCATTCAGCGTATGCAAGAAGAATACCGTGTCCTGATAGTAGACGATGACCCTGAAATTCTGGAACTCGTCAAAGGGTTCTTGGGCCGGAGCGGAATGGTCGCAATCACCGCTCAGTCTGTCCTGGAAGCAGAAGAGATTATTGCAGCCGAGAGTATCGATCTGGTCGTGCTTGACCTGATGATGCCCGGTGAGGATGGACTGTCCTTTTGTCGGCGCCTTCACACCAAATCCTCGATCCCTGTGATTATGCTGACGGCGTTGTCCGAAGACGTGGACAGGATCGTAGGTCTTGAGGTTGGTGCAGACGATTACCTGGGTAAGCCTTTCAACCCTCGCGAACTCCTGGCTCGCATCAAAGCGGTCATGCGCAGATCAGAAATGCAGGCCAATGCATCCCCTGCAATCACTCGCAGGGCGCTCAAATTCGGGCCATACATTCTCCTTCCCGAGCAATTGGCGCTCAAGCACAAGGACGGGAGGAATATCGATCTGACTTCGGGCGAATTTGCAGTGCTGCTGGCTTTGGCTGAGCGTGCGCCGCGCGTTTTGTCGCGCGATCTTCTGCTCGATCTGTCACGCGGGGTTCAGACCAATCCGTTTGACCGCAGCATCGATTCTCAGGTGAGCCGCATCCGGCGCAAAATGGAAGTCGATCCGCGCAAGCCTCAATATATCAAGACTGTCCGTAACCTTGGCTATGCCTTATCCGCCAATGTGGAGCGCGAAGAGGTTTGATCTGCTGGCTCTATTCCGCGTTCAACTCGATTCTGGTGCGCGTCTTTGCGCTTGCAGCGGGAACGATCCTGCTTCTGATCGCCGCGACGGCTGTCGTTTTTCAGACCCCTTTGTCCGACAGGTTTTTCGATCAGTCCCTGCAGGCCAATGCCCGGCCCATGGCACAGTTGGTCTGGCTGTTGGAGACATCCTCAAGAACGGCAGAGCCTGCTATCCTATCGACCTATAACGGTGGCTCCCAGATTGCTGACATCACTCCCGATTTCATGTTTGAGCCGGATGAGGATCGCGACGCTAAAGGCATATTGGTCAACTCCGCAGGTGAAGGATATGCCGACTTTTCGGAGCGCGACATACGCTCCAAAGTGCTGCGCTTTTCAGACCTCAATCCGGTGTTGCCAAACGGTCAGTCAGCTCCCTACACAGCGGCCAGCGCCTTGCAGGTTTCGATCCGTTTGAAGGACGATCGCGTTCTGAATGTATGGCTTGCGCCCTCGGGCCTCATCACGGGTCGGCAGAACGCGTTTGGCTTTTTCTTCGGCAGCCTCGCTTTTTGCACACTGATGGTTTCGCTTGGCGTGTACCTACTGATCATGCGCCCGGTCCGATTGCTTGAGCGGGACGCTGAGCTTGTCGGTCTGGCTGAGACGTCTGTGCCGATCACAGAGACGGGCCCGCGTGAGCTGAGGCGGCTGGTCGCCGCGCTTAACCGCATGCGATCACGTCTGTCCGGAATGATACGAGAACGCGAGCAGATAATGGTCGCGATTGCGCATGACATCCGCACAGGGCTGACAAAGCTGCGCCTGCGGATCGAAAATCAGAGCGATGTGCAGGACCCCAATATCGAACGGGATTTGGGTCAGATGGAAAGCCTGATCAGCGATATGCTGGCCTATGCCCGGGCCGAGTCTCCGGTGATCGAGCACGAACTGATTGAACTGCGTGGGTTCTTGCTCGGCCTTGCCCAAGCGGCTCCATTCGATGTTGAGGTTTGGCAAGATAATCCGCAGGACGACTTTGCCATAGCCGGCAGCAAGATCGGGATGACCCGATTGTTCGAAAACCTTCTTGAAAATGCGCGCAGATATGGAGGCGGCTGGGTTGGCTTGAAGATCCAGCGAACCTCGCAGGATCTCGCGATAGCGATTGAAGACAATGGCCCGGGCATTGCACCTGAAGAATTGGAATACGTCTTCGATCCCTTTTACCGCGCCGAGCGGTCACGCAACCGGGCAACGGGCGGGACGGGTCTCGGCCTGGGCATTGCGCGTGCTATTGCTCATTCCCATGGCGCTCAAATCAGTCTCACGAACCGCTCCGAAGGCGGCCTAAAAACGACTGTGACTTTTCCTGTGATGCTGCGAACCTGAAGCCGGTGCTCCCTCCCACGCAAGCGCGTAAACTCCTGTAAATTGCGGTGATGCATCTGGCGTGATTTGCATTCTCGTGCCAGACCCACTCCATGAGGAACATGCACGCAAACTTCGCGCTTGTTAGGGCCCCAGTCTTGATGGTCTTGATGGCCGCGCTGCTTGGGGTGGGATCGATGGTGTCCGTGGCTCAGGCCAAGGAGCCCGAGCACATCACCTACATCGTCGAGCCGGGAGATACGCTTTTGCAGATCGCCCGCGACTATATGATCAGCGCTGACGATTGGCCGCAGGTCCAGACGCTCAATGAAGTGGGCAACCCGCGCAAGCTGGCGATTGGCAAAGCCTTGAGGCTTCCTCGCGCACTGCTGCGCTACAATGATGTCAGGCTGCAAGTGCGCTATTTCGCAGGCCAGGTTTTCACAGATGGTTCGCCAGTTGCGCAGCAGGAATTCCTGAACCCCGGAAGCCGGGTGACAACGGGCGCCAATGGGTTCGTCACTTTCGAGTCGCCGGAATTTGGTGGCCGGGTTTCGCTGCCCTCCAACTCGGCCGCGCGGCTTGTCGTGGCCCGGCGGTATATTCTCAACGAAACGCTTTTTGTGGACTTTGAAATCGAGCGTGGTCGGGGGACGATTTTCTCCCCACCGCTGGACACCGATGACCAATTGCTGCTGACCACACCGCGCGCGGTGACAGCGGTGCGTGGAACCGAGTTTCGCGTGGCCTTCGATCCCGAAGCCGATAGCAGCATCACTGAAGTCACCGAAGGCGTGGTGGCCGTTGCGGCCTTGGATAAAGAGATTTCGGCAGAGCAAGGTTTTGGCGTTCGAAGCACAGCGGACGGTCTGGGTGAGCCCGAGGCGCTCTTGCCTGCGCCCAAGCTCATCAACCCAACCGCGATCCAACTGGACGAAACGCTCAAATTCGCGCTCGAACCGAATGCCGCCTCCAGCGCGCGCCGCGTACAAATTGCGCGCGATGTGACCTTCCTCGATGTGATTGAGGAACAGGTCGTCGAAGGCGATACCGCCACTTTCGCCAGCCTTGAAAACCGACAATATTATGTGCGTGCGCGGGACATCTCGGATAGCGGGATAGAAGGCTTCTTCTCCGACACGGCTGGCTTTCGCCGCAAGCGCGTGGGTGTTGCGGCCTCCAATGGACCGTCGGAGTTTGTCGACGGTCTGTTGTTCAAGTGGTTGCCCGAAGGTGAGGAAGACTCACGCTTTGCCTTTCAGCTTTGGTCAGCGAACAACAGGGACGCTCTGCTGATCGATGAAACCGGGCTTGATATCCCGGCGATGGTCCTGACCGATATTCCGGCAGGAACCTATCAATGGCGGGTTGCGGCGATTGTCCCTGATGAAGAGGGGCTGCTGAAGGTCTGGACGCCGGCTCAGACCCTGACGATATCTTAGTGACCTGGGCCGGAAGGCGACTGAGGGATGAGCGCAGCGCGGTTGAGATTTGAGTGGGTCGTGCTGCTGGTTCTGGCGGTGTCTGGCGCGCTTGCCTCGCAAGCCAGTGGATTTACCAGCAGGCTCGACAACCAACTGCTCGATTTTGGCACTGCTCTGGTTCGGCCTCCGGTCGATCCCGATATCGCCATTGTCACCATTGACGATCAGAGCGTGGCGGAGATCGGGCAATGGCCCTGGCCGCGCGATGTCCATGCGCAGCTTATCGATCAACTCACCAAAGAGGGAGCGCGGCTGATCGTCCTCGATATTCTGTTTCCGGAACCCAGCTCGCCAGAGGCCGATGCGGCGCTTGCTGATGCGATGGAACGCAGCGGGATTGTGGTGCTCCCACACTCTTTTGTAGCGCGACCCAACTCACCCAGCGGTGTCGATCCTCTGTGGCCTCTCGACAGCTTCCAGCGATCCAGCGCTTCGGTAGGACACGTCGTTGCGCAGCCCGATGATGACGGGGTGCTGCGTCGCTTTGACCTCTCGTTGGAGACCGACAGGGATGAGTTCCCCCACCTCGCGGTTCAGGCGCTGGCGCTTCTGGGATCGGGCGGCCAATCAGCCGTCCAATTGCCCAAGCAAGCGATTATCCCCTTCCACCCGGAGGCTGCCTTCTACCGCCAACCCGCCGCAGAAGTGATCGCGGGGTCGACCGTTTCGGGCTTCTTCAAAGACAAGATCGTGCTCGTCGGAGCGACCGCCCAAGGGTTGGGTGACCGCTATTCGGTCCCTTCCGGCTCGATCGAGATCATGTCGGGTATCGGAGCGCAGGCAAACCTTGTCGCAAGCCTTAGGCAAAATGCGCTGATCAGCCCTTTGGGGATGGCAATCCAGAGTACTTTGGCAATTGTCCTGATTGCCGGGCTTTTGATGGCGTTCTGGTATCTGCCGCCGCGCTACGTCCTGCTCTGCGCTGTTGGCGTTGTTGCCATTGTGCTGCTGCTTTCCATGGCGCTGCTGGCGGGAGGGCATGTGTGGTTTGCGCCCGGCTCCATCATGATAACTGCCATTCTGGCTTATCCTTTGTGGAGCTGGCGGCGGCTTAGTCACGTCAGCCGCTATCTCGATCGGGAGGCAGAGCGATTGCGCGATCCCGGAAGTGCGCCGCGCTCTGGCGAAGGCCTCGACTATGTCACCGCGCAGATCGAGCAATTGCGGCGCCTCATCAAGACAGTACGGGGATCTCTCGCCTTTCTCCAGCAAGTCATCGAAGCGGCTCCCGATGCGATTGTGGTGCTGGATCGCAGCGGCAATGTGGAGATGCTGAACGAACGAGCGAGCGCTCTTTTTCCGGTTTGGAGGCCTCAAGACGAACTTGGCTTTGACAGTCTGCTCGCATCATCAGGTGCGGCTTTGGATGCAGAAGGGGGCGAGCTTTCGGCGTCTGATGGACAGACCTATCTGATTGCCCGCGCCGACATCGCAGAGCCAGACGATCCTGATGCCTCGGGTGAGATCATTGCCCTGCGCGATGTGAGCGATCTGCGGCGTCTTGATGAGGAAAGACGGCAAATGCTCGAATTTCTCAGTCATGACATGCGCACACCGCAGGTCGCGATTGTCGGACTGACAGATCAAGCCAAGGGCGAGAGCACGGGCAAAGGGCTGGCAAGCGATACGGTCGCCCGAATTCGCGCGCAGGCACAACGGACGCTCAAATTGGCGGACGACTTCGTTCAACTGGCCCGGCTTGAACGGCCCAGCCTGACACTGTCGGATAGCGATATCGGCGCGCTGATCGAAGAGGCTTGCGACCGCGCCTATGCGCCCTCGCTGGCGAAGCAGGTTATGATCGAGCAAGACCTGCCAGAAGAGCCGTGCTTTGCGCGGGTTGATGCATCACTCATCGCCAGAATGCTCGACAACCTGATCGGCAATGCGATCAAATACTCAGATGCTGGGACAACGGTCCGCGTTAGCCTCTCATGCCCGGATGAAGGCCCCATCAAACTTGAAGTCGCTGATCAAGGGCCCGGCCTTTCGCCTGAACGGCTTGCTGATCCCTTTGCGAGGTTTGGCGCGCATTCAACCCATGCCGGTCCAAGCTCCGGTCTCGGACTGGCGCTGGTCAAGAAAGTGGTCGATTCGCATGCGGGGTTGATTTCGGTCACATCGCGTCCCGGCGCTGGCACCGCTTTCGCGATCACGCTTCCCCTCGATTAAGGGCGTGCCAATGCATCCTTGACCAGGCTAGCCGCAAATTCAGCTAGCGTTGCATCGTCGAACCTGCACTCGATGGCTTCGACTGTGCCGCGATAGGTCACTGTGCCTTGCGCACGGCTATAGATCACAAAACTTGCGCGTAGCCTTTGCGCCTCGCACTCATCGAAGGTGCGATCCTCCCTTGGAGCCGCAGCCCAGTCTTGCTCTTCCTCGTTTTCAACTGCCTTCCCTTCGCCGCGAAGGATGCCGCCCGATGCATCGGATTGCGCGATGCTGAAATCCGCCAGAAGTGCTGCGTCGGGATCAAGGGTGATCGCGTTGTCAGCGAACTCCTGAGAAAGCGCCGCTGCAAATCGTCCTCTTAAGCTGCTGGGGTTGTCTGCTGTTTCCAGAGCGATCGCTGCTCCTGCGGTCAGGCCCGCGCTGGCCTCAGGCCTGCTGGAGGACACCGCAAGCGGAGATGACACAGAGCACGCCGAAAGCAGCACCGCGCAGGCCGCCGCTATCCCAACGGGCAAGCCAAGTCTGCGGTTTTCAGCGCGCCGGAGTGGCATCAGGTCTCTTCGCTCGTCTCGTTGCATCGATCCATGCGATAACCGAAACCGAACACGGTTTGAATCGCAAAACCATGTTGCGGTCGAAGTTGGAGCTTCGAGCGGACACGGCTGACATGAAGATCCAGCGTGCGGCTCTCGATATCGGGAACACCGCCCCAAACCTGGCCAAAGATATAAGCGCGGCTGAGCGGACGATTGAGGTTGTCGAAGAACAAGGTTGCCACTTCGACCTCCTTATTGGTCATCTTGATCGGCTCGCCCTTCCAACTGATCGCCTTAAGCAATCGGTCAATCTCATAATCGCCAAATGTCGCGAACCGCTCTGGCTCCGGGGGACGCAACCGGCGGTTGGCCGCTTCGATCCGCGCGAGGATCACTTCCTTGCTCTCCGGCTTTACGACGTAATCAACCGCGCCCGCTTCCAAACCGCGCACAACGTCGCCTTTGTCAGAGCGGCTGGTCAGAAGAATAAACGCAGGTGGTTTTTCAAGCGCTTCAACAGCCCATTGCACCACGCCCAAGCCTGTCTCTCCCGGCATATTCCAGTCCACCAGCACAACATCGTAGGTTTCGCGCTTCAAAGAGGTGATCAACTTATCGCCTGATCGAAACAATTCACATTGATGCTGGGTGTCTTGCAGTGCCTCATCCAATTGGCTGAGCAGTTCGGGATCGTCGTCCGCGATGGCAATTCTCATACTTGGCTTTCCGGTGATATTATAGCGTGGCCCCCGTAAAACAGACACCAAAGCGAGAACCGCCCCGACGCCCCTTCCAAATGTATCATAGCCGCAAATTATTAGTTTCTGGAAGGTAAAGGCGCCGTTTCGGCCGCAATTGATACAAGAATTTACGTGTTCTCGATCCGAAGCCTGATCTTTTTTGCGGCGTGGACAAACTTGCTTGGTGGCTGATCCTGCTTAGGGATGCTTGAGAAAGGGGAAGCGGGTCTGTCTGTGGCGAACCAGTCTTTGGAAAACAGGATTGTTGTCGCGGGTGCAAGCGGCACAATCGGCCGCGCGGTGGTTAGGGAGTGTGTGTCGCGCGGGCATGCGGTCACGGCCCTTGTGCGGTCTGATTCATCCGGTTCACTGCCCGAACTGGACGGAGCCAGGGTCGATATTGTCGATGTTAGAGACAGCGCGGTCTTGGACGATGTCTTTGATGCAATTGCCCCGCAGGCGGTCATCTCCTGCCTCGCGTCGCGCAGTGGCGCGCCCAAGGACGCAATGGCCATTGACTATCAGGCGAATGCCAACCTGTTGCATGCGGCAGAGGCTGCAAGAGTAGGCCATTTCATTCTGCTTTCGGCCATCTGCGTTCAGCGTCCGCATTTGGCGTTTCAAAAGGCCAAGCTCAAATTCGAAGCCGAGCTGATGGGCTCACCAGTGGGACACACGATTGTGCGGCCCACGGCCTTCTTCAAATCGCTCTCAGGGCAGGTCGTGCGGGTTGCGGCTGGAAAGCCGTTCCTGATTTTCGGAGATGGGCAGCTCACGCGGTGCAAGCCCATTTCGGATGCCGATCTGGCATGCTTCATAGCGGACTGCCTGAGCGATCCGGAGGCGATAGGAAAAGCGCTGCCGATCGGTGGACCTGGCCCGGCCATATCGCTCAAGGAACAAGGCGAGCTGCTGTTCGAGCTAGCCGGCAAAGAGCCGCGCTTTACCTCGGTTCCCGTCGGGCTGTTCGATGCGGTGGCCTTTGTTCTGGGTTTGGGGGCACCGTTTTCGGACTGGCTTGCCGAGAAAGCGGAATATGCGCGCATCGCCAAATATTACGCGACCCAGAGCATGCTGCTGCTTGATCGGGCCGAAGCCGAATTGCAGGCGGTCGGACTTGCCGATAGGGTCGATCATTACCCAAACCAAATGTCCGGGGGTGAGCAGCAACGCGTGGCGCTGGCCCGCGCCTCTGCCCCCCGTCCAAAGCTGTTACTGGCTG